>JBLKOW010000003.1:0-29068 GCA_047603135.1 Candidatus Woesearchaeota archaeon
CTACCTATTGGTTGATTGAAATTACTCGCATCTCGAAACATACCACCCATATTCGTCACTTTTGAAACATCCCAATCACCAATATACTGATTAAACGAGTGTGCACTTGAAAAAATCCAAGCCATATCTATCACAGAAGAAACATCCCAACTATACAAAGGTTGATTGAAAGATTTTGCATTATAGAACATATAACCCATATTCGTCACAGAGGAAACATTCCAGTTTGAAATATCACCATTGAACTGAGAAGTATGGAACATACCCCTCATATTCGTCACTTTAGAAGTGTCCCAGTGACTAATATTTGGCTGAAAATTATTAGTTGAGTCATAAAACAAACCACCAGTAGAAATACTATTAGACGGATTAAAACTAGTCACATGACTTGTACATGCTGTCTCAAGTGCACTCGCATTAGTTTGCACAGCATATAACCCAGGATTATCATAAGCAGTATAAGTTACACCATTTACTACGCCTGTATCACCAATTTCAGCATTATAACAATAAATTGTTCCATCACGCTCATAAAAGTCAGCAGTATCATCAACATCATCCTCAGGTTCATCAATTAAAACACACTCATCTAAATTTTCATCATAGTACATACCATATTCACAAGAAATATCATCAGAGGAACAAACCCAACCTATTCGCGAACCACGGACAACGGCAAAACTTTGTTCACCGTCACCGACACAAGAAATATGAGAACTTAAATGCGCATGAAAATTAGTAATTGGAATTAATTCATGAGTACCTACTAAATCATCACCATTATATCCGTCACAATTAACACGGCGCTCAAATTCAGCAAAACCAATATCATGAACATATTCAGAGGTAGTAAATTCACAATCACCATGAGTTGTTTCAAGAGGTTCATAAATAAGTGGTTCTTCACAAGTCCACCCACGATTATTAAGATTACCCGTGTAAGTGAGAGAAAGAACAAGATCGTTAGGACAATCTACAAACTCAGAAAGGACATTTGAAAAAAAGCTATAACTGATGATAAAAGTACCTACTAGGCTTTCTTCAAGATAACCAGTGCAATTCATTACGCGAGAATGTGTACCAACATTAGTGTCAACAGTGACACAGTTCCCTGTATCAGCAGTTAAAGGTAAACTAAAAGTAGCCCTATCTTCAGCAGAGGGAAGAGCATCATATAAACCACTTAAATCATAAGGTTCCGCATAACGCTCAGGGAAAACATCGGACAAATCAGACAAAACACGAGTAGGATGAACATCACAAAGACCACCTACAATAGCACGTAAAGAATGTAATATATTATCAGGTATCTCGGCAATTGGAGTAGTAGGATTAGCATTCAGGTCTGAAAAAGTATTTAATTCTGCAGAATCAACAGCCCCAGCCTCAAGAAGAGCATCATAAGCTACTTCATAAAACTCACCAAAAGTATTAGTATCCTCCAACATATTCTTAAAAACAGCATCATAATAGTTTAAACAATCATCATCTGCAACACTAACCGACAAAAAACTAACTAAGAAAACCAACACAAACAGCAAAAGTTGTCGAAAAACCATCATCTGTTCTTATCAGAATAAAACTTATTTATAAAAGTTTCTATGAGAAAAAAACTATTGTGCTATCACATTTTTAGTTCCGTTAGTAACCCTGTTAATGGTGGTTACTATGTTCAAGCTTAATTATAAAAAACGTGTATGGATTGTAAAACAAAGATTGAAAGGAGTTTCTCCTTCTAAACTAGCACTTTCACAGAAAGTGAGCGATAGAACAATTAGGAACATTATAAGTGCTTACAATGAGTATGGTTGGGATGAGTTAACAAACCGGAAGTAGTTCCGTGACCGGAAGCAGTTTCGGGATAACAGAATGAAAAAAAACTATATACTATCCGGGGTCCGGTTAATTTTGAGGTTATAAAAATTAAGAAAGAGAATAAAATTATACCTGAAGATGAATTTCACCAATTAGAAAATCGAGTTGTGAGGGATATCAGCATTTCAGCAATTTGCCGAACGGTGATACTATAATTATGCTTTAATCTTTTTAGTAAACTCAATATAAGATAGCACATATGAAAAAAAACTATATATTAACCTAAATTTAAACTATAAAATATTAAAAAAGAAAATCAATAAATCATAGTTGATGATAAATTTTGTCAGCTAGAAAAAAGACAATCGGGATCTTAGCAATCTACGAACCGCGATATTATAATTATGCTAATTTTTTTATTAAATATAATTGAGGTGGCACAATAACAAAAATCTCGCACTAAAGTGCGAGGTATTTGAATCCCTATTCAAATCTCGAAGGCGAGATTTTCAATAAAAAAACAATTACGAAACAAACTAAATCATAAAAAGAATCATTCTACATCACAAGAAAGCTCACACAGTAAATTGTAATCATCACAACACGTAAAATGCCACCCTCCAGATAAATAAAAATCCAATATACTACAACCAAGATCTACATTATCTAAAATTCGACACAAATTCTCACTCATCCTCTTAAAGTATGAAATATGTACTCCATATAACTCAGGGGTTTGACGAAGATCAGAACTAGCAAACATATAAACACCAACATCCATTCGAATAAAATTTGCATAAGGAGAATCCTCGCTAGGATAAATTATCCGCTGTCCATTTGTCGTATAAAAATATCCTTCATCATCTTCCGAATTTGCAGAAATATTCGGACCAAAGAAACCAACATCTCCCGATGAATTCATAAAGCCAATCCTAAACTTAATCTGAGAATCACTTGGAGTCAATCCATTATAATGAATTCTATCGATTCTTGATGTATGACGCAAGAAAAAACGATCAGATGAGGGTAAGGTGAAATTAAACCTGTCAAAGTGTGTACCTGTACCCGTCATGGTATTTTCTCGTATCATAATACGCCTATTATTCGCAGACAATTCACCATACACAGGTTCGTCCATTGTATCAAATATATCTGAATCAAAAGGTTCAGTAAATGATTTATAGAATAATCCATCACACTCATCACCGATATTGAGTGAGCCACCTGGACCTAAAGACAATGGCAGTTCAACTGAACCAAAGGTACTATTAAGATGAGCTAAACCAAGACAACCTGTTCCACGGAATTGACGAATATTGACGTTTCCAATATTTGCACTCCGTATAACTTCACCGTTTCTCCCAAGGACAAATAAATTAATATCTTGCTCTGATGTTAATGAATCTAAAATAACTGGGTTATATGTTATAACATCTTCCTCAAGCAAAATATCTTTATAGGAACGATCAATAAATAAAAGTGAATCCACTGAATTTGGTAGAGTGTATGTATTAACAGTGGCTGAACGACTAGTTTTAACAACTTCAATATCAGTCATAAGTTGATCAAGAAAAAGTACCACTTCTGCATCTTTCATACTTGAAAATATATTAACAATCGCAATAGTTCCAAAAAGAGCCAAAGCAATAAAAACAACTAACGTAAGGATTTGTTTAAACCCGAAAGAAGATTGTGCTTTATCCATCACACCTATCTAAAAAGAGATCATTTATAAATATTTTTAATTATACAAAAGTTACATATAGAAGATATACATATAAAAAATAAAAGAACTAACGCAAAATCTACTTCTCTAAACCAGAACGCTCTTGAATTAATTGTTTAATTGTATCAGAACGAGAAACTATATCGCTTTCTAGATCAGATAACTTTTTCTTAAGCATATCACGTTCATCAACAATTTGTTTCCACTCAGCCTCTAAATCTGAAAGCATTTGAGATGATTGCAAAGCTGAAGTACTTATACGTGAAAAGGCACGAACATCATTATCATGTACTAAAGGAGAACCTGATGAATTTCGCTCAAAACGAGAAAGCATATAATTATAATACAGTGCAGAATCAGATCCATCTTGTTTATGAGGGATTATTGAAAATGACGATGCAGTCCGAGCATCACGAGAGCGCCCCACATCATCAGAATTATTTTGTAATAACGCATTAGATGAATCATTAGACAAAACACTACCTTGAGAAGAATTAAGACCTTCAGAACCAAAAAGCATCGACTCTTTAGATTCATTTCTAGCAGAATCTGTTTGCAACAATTTTTTAAAAAAACCCACCACCATACTATAGACGAGATTCAAGGAAGGAGTATTTAAATATTACGTAAGGTAAAATCCCGTCTATTAATGAAAAATCAATTAAGAAAGTCATCAACTGTATGACGCTCATTTATTTCGCCACGCATGTTTGTAAGCATTTGTTTTGAAATCTCCTTCATAAACTCTGAAGTTTGTTTTTTCTTAGAAGAAACATGTGCAAGAACCCAGCCAAGCTTGACATACGCAGTCTCAAGAAGCATATCTTCTGAATAAATACATCCTGCCCCAAGCGAAAGTTTACGAAGATTTGTATAGACATGAGGATGCGTTCTTCCATAAATTGTTTGAGTTGAAATTATAACAGGAATTCCTTTTTTTACTGCACGTGAAATTCCCTCAAGCAATGAATACTTACCCTTAGTTATAACATGACCTAGAGCAGTTCCTGCAATTACAATTCCTTTAGATCCTTTATTAACATAATAATCAATAATACCTGAGTCTTGACCTGGATATGCAAGAACAATAGCAATTTTTTCTTCAAACCGTGTATCAACAGTACATTTACTATTAGATCGTTTAGTATAATTATTATTTATTACTTCAATTTTTCCATCAGGAAAAACTTTTGCAAGCGGTTTTTCATTAATTGCACGAAATGCATCCCGACGAGAAGTATGCATCTTACGAACTTTTGTACCCCTGATTAAAAAACAATAATCATCATGAGTTGTTGCATGCATACAGCTCGCAACAACTGCACCATCAAATGAAGCTGCTGCATGAACCGAACATGCAAGATTCATAAATGCATCACTGCTTCCTCTATCAATGCTTCTTTGAGATGCAGTAAAAATAACTGGCTTATTTAAATCATTCAAAAAGAAAGAAACTGCAGAAGTAATATAATGTAATGTGTCAGTACCAACTGTTGCAACAACACCAGCTATATCGTCACGGGCAACATATGCGTGAACTGTTTCAGCAATTTTCTTCCACCCTTCATAAGACATATCTTCACTCATTTCTGACATAACATGTACTGCTTCAATATCAGCAGTTTTTTCAAGTTCAGGCGCCATTGCCACAAAGTCTTCAGCAGTATAATTTGCAAAAACTCCTCCAGTACGATAATCAATTTTACTTGATATAGTCCCGCCAAAACTAAGAACGGCAACCTTAGGAAGCTTTTGAGAGGAAACTTTCTTCGAGGAAGTATTCTTCGGTTGCACATATTTAGAAACCACTTTTGTTGTAGAAATACGTTTTTGTGCAATACCAACATTGTAACCATTATCTAATTTTAATACAACAATATCTTGCGAAAGTGCATGAACACGTGGCATTAACATTCCCTTTAGTGTCTTGCCCTCATAAGTAATTTCAATAGTATCGCCTGGCTGTGCTGATTTTTGCGTCATACAATAAACAGATACAAGGCATTATATAAACATTTTCATAAGAAGTAAGAATATACTATCCTGAGTTCAGTTTAGTTTTAGGATTCTAAGAATTAAGAAATAAAATAAAATCAGGCGCAAAAATGAATTTTTCCAATTAAAAAAACAAGTTATTAGATTGTATCACAATCTAAAATAACAAATTTCATTTATTATGTGAGGCATATCAAGATTTTAGCAATCTGCCGAACGGTGATGTTATAACTATGCTTTATCTTTTTACTAAACTCAATATAAGATTGCACACATAAGAAGTAAGAAAAAAGGAAAAAACGTAAAAAATCAAACCTGCGTACTAATATTCTCAAGAAACACAAACACTTCTTTCATCAAAACTATCGCTTCAGCAGAAGTAACATTACGTCGAATCTTCAAAAGTACTGTAGCATCATCATTATACTTTAAATATCGATTAATAGTGTCAGGAATTCCATTAGGTATCTTTTCACCTTTAACATACAAATGTGCAACAATAAGTGGCAAAATCCGTGGAACAACACTAAAAAGTAAACTCTTAATCTGCCATGACCAACGACGTGAAAGAAGTTCATTCTTGAGCGTTATAACCAGACGATTAGCCTCATAACTGATATGACGCTTAATCCGTGGTGTGTCAACAGTAAACTCTTTAAAAATATCACTCCCATACACAACAACTGAGGTAAGTTGAATATTAAGATAATCAATACTCAAATTCTTTTTGTGTAAATCGTCATATGAAAGAATTAATACATTTTTTTGTTTACGCAATTTAATAATATATTTTTTTACTTCAAGAAGTTTATCAATATCCATATCCTTAATAATAACAAGTAAATTTCGTTTTCCAAAACCATACTTTAATACAGAATAAATATATCCATCAAAAATCCTCTGTAACATACGTATATCTTCTACTTCATGCATATAATCACCATTTAATGAGAAGGAATAAAGAGTGTTTCTACCTTCAATTTTTTTGAAACGGTAAGTGCGAGTCGTTTCATACCCCACTGTTCTGTTTCATAATGCCCAGCAACAATTACATTAACTCCATAATCTTTAGCAATTAATCGAGCATCTTCTTTCATTTCACCAGTCATAAAACAATCAAGACCTTTTTCAAATGCTTCTTCTATAGCAAACCCTCCACCGCCTGAAACAATACCAATTGAAGAAACATTTTCTTTTCCATAATTATAAACTGCAACATCGACTCCTAATTTTTTTGAAATATCGTCTGCTAAGTCTTTAAAAGGCATTTCTCTGCGAACATTTCCATGAACTCCAAAATGAACTTTTTTTTCATCATCATATCCAAAAGGTGAAATACTATATAACCGAAGCATATCTGCCATAATTCTTCCATGTGAATACTTTTTATGAATATCCATTGGCAAATGAGCAGTATACACAGAAATATCATTCTGAGCAAGCAATTTAAGACGACGTGCAAATACTCCTGTTACAACATAAGGCGGTTTCCAAATAAGTGCATGATGCGAAATAATCATATTACACTTTTCCTCAATTGCTTTTTGAATTGTATGACAAGTTATATCAACCACAAAAGCAATTTTAGAAACAGAAGCTTTTCCTGAAAACTGCAAACCATTAACGCAATAGTCAGAGACACTCTTTATAACAAGTTCTTTGTTCAAAAAAGCACACACATCACGAAGTTCAGCCATATACAGTCACCACAAACTAATTTAACCAAAATACTCCGGTTTTTCCTCAATCATTTGTTTACCAGCTGCTGAAGTAAATGCTTCCTTCAGTTGTTCATATCCCTGCTTAATTTCAGGAGTAACAGAAGGTCTTACTTTCTTAAGTGCTTCTTCAAAGTGTTTCATGCCGATTTCCTTAGTATCCATATTTTCACGAAGAGCAAGCATTGCAGCTTCCCTACAAATACTTTCTATATCAGCACCAACATACCCTTCAGTTTGTGCAGAAAGAAGTTTAATATCGACACCTTTCAGAGGCATTTTACTCGTATGAACTTTAAAGATTTCTTCGCGCGCTTTTTCATCTGGAGCGCCAAGAAGTACAATACGATCAATTCTTCCTGGGCGAAGTAACGCAGTGTCTAATCGATCAGGCCTATTTGTTGCTGCAATAACAACCACATCAGTCATCTGTTCAAGACCATCCATTTCAGTGAGTAATTGATTAACAACCCCGTCATGAACTTGTGAGCCTCCATCAGATGCTGAGCTTGTCCGTGATGGTGCAAGACTATCTGCTTCATCAAAGAACACAATACATGGTGCTGCCTGTCTTGCTTTCTTAAAGACCTCACGAACAGCTTTCTCACTCTCGCCAACCCATTTTACAAGTAATTCAGGCCCTTTAATTGAAATAAAGTTTGCTTCACTTTCTTTAGCAACAGCTTTTGCCATCATTGTTTTCCCAGTACCAGGTGGACCATACAGTAAAATTCCTTTTGGAGGTCTAATACCTAAACGAGTAAATGCACCAGCATTCTTAAGCGGCCATTCAACAGCCTCTTTAATCTCCTGTTTAACATCTTCTAAACCCCCAATGTCTGTCCAGCGCGTACTTGGTTTTTCAATTAAAACTTCACGCAAGGTTGAAGGGCGTACTACTTTAAGTGCATCAAGGAAATCTTCACGTAAAATAGTAAGTTTCTCAATATCTTCTTTAGAAATGCTTACATTTGCATTCTTATCATTTTTTTTCAAACTTTGTAAATGAGGAAATGCTTTTCGGAGTCGAACCATTGCTGCTTCTTTTGCAAGAGATGCTAAATCTGCACCAACAAAACCATGCGTAACATTAGCAAGTTCATCAAGATCAACTGATTCATCTAAAGGCATATTCCGAGTATGGATCTTTAAGACATTCAGACGACCATCTTTTCCAGGAACACCTACTTCAATTTCTCTATCAAAGCGTCCTGGACGACGAAGTGCAGGGTCAAGTGCATTTGGAATATTAGTTGCAGCAATAACAACAACCTTGCCCCTAGATTTTAAACCATCCATAATACTTAAGAGCTGTGCAACAACACGTTTCTCAACATCCCCGTGAGTTTCTTCACGCTTTGAAGCAATTGCATCAATCTCATCAATAAAAATGATAGATGGTGCATTTTTTTCTGCATCTTCAAAGATTTTACGCAAATTTGCTTCTGACTGCCCATAAAATTTAGACATTATTTCAGGACCATTAATAACAATAAAATTAGAATTTGTTTCACTAGCAACTGCTTTTGCAAGAAGAGTTTTACCAGTCCCTGGAGCGCCATGCAATAAAACCCCTTTAGGAGGCTCAATTCCTAATCGCTCAAAAAGTTCTGGATGCTTTAAAGGAAGTTCAATCATTTCGCGAACTTTCTTAATTTCTTCCTCAAGTCCTCCAACATCTTCATATGAAATGTCAGGGATTTCTTCTTCATCCTTAACTTCAACAGCCTCAGGATTAAACACTACGTCAGTATTTTCAGTAATAATAACGCCTCCTTTTGGAGAAACGTCAGCAACTACTAATTTTAAATCACCAAAACCAAAACCAGTCATGCTTTCATCAAGCATAGAAAATACATCATCAAAAAATGGAGAATGTGACATTGCCGAGCGCCTGCTACGCGTCCCACCTAAACTTAAAATATCACCTTTCAGAACAGCTCTTCCAAGCAAGCCATGTTTAAAAATATGAGGAGATGCGCGAATAATAATTTCTTTACGTGCAGGAGCAATAACAACTTTCTTAGCTTCTTTAACATCAGCAGGGCCAACACGAACAACTTCACCAATTGCAGTTTTAGAGTTACGACGAAGTAAACCATCCATACGGATAATGTTTAAACCAATGTCTCCAGGGTATGCCCTATCAACAATACCAAGTGATTTTCGTTTACCTTCAATCTCAACAATATCACCAGATTTAACATTAATTTCTTTCATATATTTAGAATCAATTCTAACAATCCCTTTATTTACATCATCCTGGACTGCTTCCGCAACCTTTAAAACAATAGTTTTTGCATCATCTGCCATTTTTTATCAACCTGCATTATTCATGTGCACAAAAAAGTACACCTCATAAATATTATTACTAAAGCAATTTCTTATAAAGTATTAAGCAATCAAATTACACTATACGCATAGTAATGTATAAAATATAAAAAATAAAATAATAAAAAGGAAATTATTTTTTTGCGGTGGATTTAGCATCAGATTTTTCATCTGCTTTTTTTGAAGCAGATGCATCTGGTGCTGGAGCACCTTCTTTTCCTGCACCCTCCTGAATGCGCGGTAGAGGAATTGGTGCTGGAAGACCAATGTCACGACTAAGTACAATTGCTTGTACAGTACATTTATTAAGTACCTGACTGAGCACTTGTTTGGAAATTTCTGGGTCAACTTTTTTATCCTTTGCCCACACATCAACAACACGTTTAATAACCTCAGGTGGTTCAATACTTACAACATCACCCTCGATTATAATCTTTCCCACATTAGGATTGTATTGACAACTGTACTTGAATCGAACAAGTAATCCTTTTTCTGGATGCTTTGCAAGATTAACATCAATTTCTTTAACATCATTCAAAACAACGTTATTATTAATGTTAATCTGACCTGTAGTATTACCGCCACGTTCTGAATCCATTTTTGTAAAATTAATTCCAATAATTGCCATAATAAAACCTCCATGAGCATATTATATATGCTTTTGTTCAATAATTCAGCGCAGTTTTATAAAAGTTATGGAAGCACCACTTACACGACACGACAAAATAGCAAAAAACCAAACACATATATAGAAATAAACACTCTACATTACTAATAAAAAAACTAACACCACCAATTTAGAAATATCAAATCCAAAACAATCTAAACGATTAGTAAATAAAGCAGAAAACAACCATCATATAAAACTAAAACAATAAACAATGATAACTGACATTCACTGCCACTTTGACGACGCTTCATTTGAGCATGATCGTAATGAAGTAGTTATGCGTGCAAAAGAAAACAAAGTAGTTAAGATTATTACATGTGGAATTGATTATATTACAAACGAAAAAACACTCATGCTTGCTAAAAAATACGATATAGTGGTTCCTGCACTAGGTCGGTATCCTTATGATGCCCTGGAAAATGATGGCCATTATGAACGAAATAAAGATGCCATCAGAACAACAGTTGAAGAAGATATTAAATACATAACAAAACACAAAAACGAGATTGTTGCAATTGGTGAATGTGGGCTAGACTTACATCATGGAAAAGACATTACAAAACAAATTGAAGAATTTAAACAGATGATTGAACTTGCAATAAAGCTCAAAAAACCAATAATTATACACTCACGAAAAGCAGAAAAAGAGACACTTGAAGTCCTTAATACCTATAAAGGGAAAATAGAACCAAAAAAAGTCATCTTACATTGTTTTTCTGGTAAAAAAAAGCTAGTTGAAGAAGCAATTGTACAAAAATATATGCTTTCAATTCCACCCTCAGTAATACGCTCAGAGCAATTTAAAGAAATGGCACATAAAACGCCATTAAAGCAGCTCCTAACTGAAACAGACAGCCCGTTTCTTTCACCTTATAAAAATGAGGATGGAACTCCGGTGCGAAACGAACCAGCATTTGTTATTGAGAGTGTAAAAGCAATAGCAGAAATAAAAAAATTAACGTATGAAGAATGTGTAAACCAATTATATATGAATTTTCAAAAGGTGTTCTAAATGGTGCAAAGAAAACAAAACGAAAAAAAAATACCACTTGCAAAAAAAGTTCTCATGAAAAAAAGTCCAAAGCAAAAAAAGACTAAAACACAATTAAGAATAAAAAGTGCAACAGCGCGAAAAAGAAGACGTGAAGAAAGAGAGCCTGAAACAAAGCAAAATACACAAAGAAGCGAATATTCATCACGAAGTAGAGCACCATATAGTAATGCGTCAAGGTACAATTCACGCCAAAATGACTCAGCACAAAGAAAAACTTCCTTTAAAGAAAGAGGACAAAATGATAACAAGAGTGAAGGAAGAGCTAGGCAATATGACAAACCAAGGTACAATAATTCAAGGGAAGATAATTCACGATATGATAAACGAAAAGAGAATCAATCAAGTAGAAAAGAATCAAGATACAATAAAACAAAATATGAAGGGTCAAACAGAAAAAATTCACGATACGATAGACGAGGAGAAAATCTATCAAATAGGAATGAATCAAGATACAATAGGCAAAAACAGGATGGACCAAGAAGAGATAACTCAAAGTATGATAAACCAAACTATAACACATCAAAAAATAATAAAACAAGATTTGAAAAAAATACTAAAAACACGTATGAACGTTCATATACTCCAAAGCAGAAGCCTGAACGTGTACAAAAGATAATTTCTGCATCAGGAGAATATTCACGAAGAAGAGCAGAAGAATTAATTCGTGAAAAACGAGTAACAGTTAATAACAAAGTTATTGAAATCGGCGCATGCGCATCACGAGAAAAAGACATAATTAAAATTGATGGAATACCTATTAAACTTGATAAGAAAGTATGTTACGCGCTTAATAAACCAAAAGGAATTTTAGTCACAAAAGATGACCCAGAAGAGCGACAAACAATATTTGACTTACCAGCTGTCATAAATATCCCAGAAAAAGTAAATCCTATTGGACGTCTTGACGCACTCACTGAAGGACTAATTCTCCTTACAAATGATGGTGAACTTGCAAACAAAATCATGCACCCAAGTAAAAGCACACCAAAAACATATCGCGTAAGGTGTGAACCAGAATTTACTGAGGAAGAATTACAGCTCCTAAGCGAGGGCATAGATATAGAAGGAATTCCTGCAAAAGCAACAGAAATAATTATTCATGAAAGCGAGCCACGAGAAATAATCCTCACCATTCATGAAGGAAGAAATCGTATCGTACGTAAAATGATGGAAGCACTAAATAAAAAAGTTTTTCGCCTTATGCGAATTGCAATAGGAGAATATGATATTGGCACGCTCAAGCAAGGAAAAGTACGCAAGTTAAAAGCAAATGAAATTTCACTTCTCACAAAAAAACCATTTAGCAAAAGTACACAAAAGAATAAATAAAGAAAAAAAATAAGTAGGCGAAACCCTCAATAAAATAATACATTACTTATTTCTTGTAAAATCAACAGGTTCATTACGCAGTAATTTAGAAATCTCTTCTCTTACTCTAGCTGACTCTTCCCGTGCAGAAACATAATTATCTCCAAACTGAATTATACACCCTACATAAACAAGTAATCGTGAGAAATAATAATATCTTCGTCTTTGTTCATAGCCTGAATTAAGTGGAATCTTTTCAGTATAACCTTTGAAAAATGATTTTTTTAGATCTTTATTATCTGCAAAATGTGCACCTTCAATACGCATTAATTCTTCCTCATTATGTCCAATAAAAGCACCATCAAGATCAATAATTCCAGAAACAGTATTATTCTTCACAAAAATATTTTTTTGATTTAAATCAATATGAAGTAGTCGCGGTGTTATATCATAATCAATAAGGGAAGAATTCTCATCAAACCATGAAGCGATTGGTTGAACTAAATCTTCAAAAGCTGAATTCTTAAAAAAGCGTAATCGATAGTTAATAATTTCTTTATGCATATCCTTCCACGTTTTAAACGGCCCCACATTATTTGCTTCGCTATATCCTTGTACTCTTTCACCATCACATGTTTCACCAAAAGTATCAAAAGTAATTGAATGAATCTTCGCAGTTATCTTCCCAAAATCATAATAGAATAAACGCTTTTCATCTTCACTCATATCTTTGATAACACTGCCAATCATTTCACCCTCAGCCTTAGTTACTATCACATAAGGATACTCAATGTGAGTTAAGCTATCATCATAAGTAATAACTTTTGGCATAGGAACATCATGTTTAGCAAGCAATGGATATAGATAAGATAATTTATGCCCTGTTCGTGCCTCAGCAGGAGAGGTATATATTTTCATAAAATAATTTCCTGTATCAGCTCGAACACTAACTAAATAATTAGAAAAAGTCTTAACTTCCTTCACACTAAGTACACTCATACCTAGATCATAAAATATTTTTTTGATAGCATCAAAATACATAGCCATAAAAAGGATACAATTTTAATCTTTATAAATTCACTTCTTAATACAATATAGTAAATTGCAAATACGAAATATTTATATCTCACCACAACTCAAAACAAGTATGAAAATTGAAATCGATACAAAAAACGATTCAAAGGAAGAAATTAAACATGTAATTGGTCTTCTACGCACTGCACTTGGTGATGAAGAGGTCTTTACGAATCAACCAGAAACACCTGAGAAAAAAGAATACACTGAACCGTTATTTGCAGACCCAGTTGAGCCAATTAAAAAAGAACCTGCAGTAAAAGAAGGTCTTTTTGGTTTATGGAACGACACACCAAAAACAGAAAAACCAATTGCTCCACTTGAAGAGCCAGAAGAAACTACTGAGAATAGCACAAATAATGAGGAAAAAAGTAATGAAGAAAACAAAGAACGGACATTTTACAAAGAATTTAATGATGACAATAAAAATCAAAGAATAAAGTTTTATTAAAATGACAAAACAACAAAAATATAAAATTCTTGAAGACTTAACCTCTGATATTGCGTTCAAAGCGTATGGTAAAACAAAACAAGAACTTCTTGAAAACTCAGGCGAAGCACTTCTCAGCATTATGGCTGATATTGACACGATCAAACCAAAAAAAACAGTACTTGTTAAAGTAGAAGGGGAAGACTATAATGACTTACTCTTTAACTGGTTGCAAGAATTAATCGCAGTTATAGAAATTGAAGGAATTTATTTCTCATCATTTTCCGTAAAAGAATTCTCTAAAACATCATGTATTGTTGAATGTAAAGGAGAACCTATACAGCAAAAAATGGAAAAAGCTCATATTAAAGCCATTACACGCTATTTATATTCTGTTAAAGAAACAAAACAAGGCCTCACTGCAACAGTAACGGTTGATGTGTAAAAAATAAATATGAGAAATAATTTCTGAAAAAATTCAATAAAAAATTATTACAAAAAATTCTAAAACAAGATAGTTAAGCAAAATCATAAAGAATATTCAAAAAAACTTATTGCCGAGGTAATGTTCGACTACCAGAAGCTAGTTCTGCACGATCATCCGCTGAATGAATCGAAGCAGTAAATGTTATAGCACTTGAACGTGTTGAAACAAAACTTGAAGCAAATGAATCAATTCGAATCCGCTTAGTACCACCACATTTGTCAATATTCTGGAAATTATAAAGTTGATAACCTGTATTAGAGACAACAGGAGAATCTGAGCCTGCTGAGCGTGTTAACAATATAGTGCTTCGTGAATCAGGGTCTTCATATGACAATTTTAAATAAAATGAATTAAGGACAGTATTATCATTATTTGTAACATCTATTTCAATATAATTTAATCGATTATTATGACCCATACTATTCTCATGACTTGAATCCATCATAACCCGAACCAAATTAAGATCCACATCCCCACTTGGACATGTTACAACCTCGGGTTCTTCTTCCTCGGCCTCTTCATCGACTTCTTGAGTTTCATCTACTTCCTCAACATTTTCTTCAAGTTCTTCAGCCTCTTCTGCTGCATCATCAGTAGTTGAACCACTCCCTGCTCCAGCAAGTGCGGTTTCATCTGCCTCTGAACCAGGAGTTGCTATAACATCACCTCGCTGATGTAACGGACTTCCAAAAAAGAAGAAAAATAATAGTACGATAATAACCACCCAATAAATCATTCGTTCAATAAGTAAACGATTTAATGTAAAGTTAATAGAAATACCTTCTTCAGTTGATTCAATTGGCACACGTCCATAATCTTCAGAGTGACGCCGCTGTTCACGATCATCATGATGAATCTGAACATACCCATCATCATCAGTAAGTAAATCGAGTTTATCATCCTCTTGTTTAGGAGGCGCAGATTCCTTCGCACCAAAAAGAAGTTCATCACCCTCAGGATTGGGATCAACTTTCTCAGCCGTTTTCACTTCTTGCGGTATAGATGCTTCTTTAATAGAATCATCTAAACGAGATGATTTAGAAGATTTTTTAGCTACTTTTTTAGGCATGACCTCTCAAAAACAATAGTGGTATTTAAATTCTACGTTTTATGCAACATTAGCGATAATGAAAATCATACGCAGTATTTTCAGCAACTTCCACTTTTGCGGTATAGTAAGCACCATTCAAAGAAAAAACCCTTCCATGAGGATCAAATAAGGCAAAAGATAACGGAACGGAAACAACACGAGCAAAACCTTTATTTTGCGCCGTCATATATGAACTATCAAAATCATCATCAACATGAACTACTTTTACAGAAAAAGGACACTTTCGTTTTTTCAAGGCATTATTAATTTTGTCTGCAGAAAAAAAGAACCGTTCACGATAACTTTGTTCACAAATAATAAAACTATAATCATATAACTGTTTTGCAAAAGCTTGTACTTTTTCATCTGAACTTAAATCAACTACTTCAATAACAGCAAGTAAACGACTAATAGAATCAGAGGTATTCCCTCCAGGATGTAATGAGTGTGCAACAGATTCTTCCCGTGCATGTTTAGTCTCTAACGCAGAAATAAGACTTTTCATTTGACGTTCATGTCGATGCACTTCATCTTTTATTTTAGTCAACTGCTTAAGTTGATGAGAAGACAGTTTTTCTGATTCAGGATGCAATAATGACAATAATCGTTCATTATAATCCTGCACCGCTTTAATCTTAACAATTAAATCATCATACATAGAAGCAACCACAAAAACAAACTTTAAAAACATATCGTTCGGAAACTATTTAAACAATAAAAAAACATCCCCACTATGAATACAAATCAATTCAAAAAAAGCCTTGAAAAAATAAATGATTTCGAGTGGCGCCTTCCTAAAACAGTTAGAGAAGGAATGAATGTAGATGGTAAGATTATTGCATCAACGCACATGCTTGAGCACATCGAAGAACAAGCAATTCAGCAACTCACAAACGTTGCCATGCTACCTGGTGCAATGAATCCAGTCTGCGCACTTCCAGATGCCCACTGGGGTTATGGACTACCTATGGGAAGCGTAGCAGCATTTGATGCAGAAGAGGGTATTATTTCATCGGGAATGTGCGGTTTTGATATAAACTGCGGAATTAACCTTGTGAGAACAAATCTCCAATATAAAGATATTGAAGATAAAAAAGAAGAACTTCTTGATGAACTATACAGTAAAATTCCAGTAGGGATGGGCACAAAAGGCGGAGTTCCACTTACACCTGATAAACTTGAAGGTGTTATGAAAAATGGTCTTAACTGGTGTGTTGAAAACGACATAGGGGATTCAAAAGATCTTAAAGCAACCGAGGAAAATGGATGCATGCCTGGAGCAGACCCTTCAAAAGTAAGTGACCTTGCACGAAAGCGTGGTTTAAAACAATTAGGAACACTTGGTGCAGGAAATCACTTTATTGAGTTACAACGCGCACATGATATTGTTGATCCTATTTTTGCAAAAAAACTTGGCATAACAAATCCTGATCAAGTATGTATCATGATCCATTCAGGAAGTAGAGGTATTGGTCACCAAATTGCAACCGATTATCTTCGTATTCAAGAAAAAAGTCTTGAAAAATATAATATCACCGTTCCTGATAAACAGCTAGCCTGCTCACCTGCAAGTTCTCCTGAGGGGAGAGATTATTTCAGTGCAATGATTTGCGCAGTTAATTATTCATTTGCAAACCGCCTTGCCATGACACAGCGTGTGCGTGACTCCTTTGAAAGTGTATTCAAAAAAGATTGGGAAAGCATGGACCTGCATACAGTATATGGATTATGTCATAATGTAGTAAAAAAAGAACGGTTCAAAATAGATGGAAAAAATCGAGAATTGTTTGTTCACAGAAAAGGTGCAACACGAAGCTATGAAAACCAACCAGTCCTGATTGCAGGAAGTATGGGAACATCATCCTGGCTTCTTAAGGGAAATGAAAAATCAATGAATAAAACTTTTGGCAGTTCAGCTCACGGTGCAGGACGTGCAATGTCACGTCATGCAGCAATCAGCCAGTTTAAAGGAGAAAACATAAAAGAAGAGTTACACAAGCAACACATTGCAAGTCGTTCACCTTCGCCAAAATCACTTGCTGAAGAAGCGCCAAAAGCATACAAAGATGTTGATTTAGTTATTGAGTCAGTACATGGTGCTGAAATATCACTTAAAACAGTTGAATTAAAACCATTTGGAGTTATTAAAGGATGAAAGAAATAGAAGTAAAAATACTTAATATAAATCCCAACGAGATTACAAAAAAGCTACACAGTATTTCTGCAAAAAAATTATTTGAAGGAACAATCCATTCATATTATTATGATTATAAAGATGAGTCCTTGCGAGATAAAGGTATTCGTTTTCGCTTAAGAGATTATGGAGACAAAGTAGTCCTAACGCTTAAAGAAAAACAAGATGATAAAGTCTATCAAGTATGTAATGAACACGAAATACATGTATCAAATAAAGAAGAAACAGAAGAAATTATTAAAAAACTAGGACTAGAACTTGTGCGAAAAGAAACACGAAAACGAACATCCTATAAACTTGAAAACGCAATTGTTGAAATTGATGAATATGAAGACATACCACCTCTTCTAGAAATTGAATCAACATCAAAAGATGAAATACAAAAACTCATTGCATTTTTTGGATATAAACCAGAGGATGCAAAACCTTGGTCTGGCGCAAAAGTAAAAAAATGGTATGAAAAACAAAAAAAGAAATAAGAAATAATTTAAAAAAACTAGCGATACTTTCTATAAAAGTCTGCGAGATAATAATACGATCCTAAAAGACCAGGTATCCCGATAATTACTAATGAAAGAAGCACATAAACTATAATGTACAAATAAGTTTTCAAAAGCACGATAACATATTCTTTTCCATGTTCACTAATAACTTTAAATGCACGATCAAGTTCCCAAAGCGCACTAAACGTATCTTTAACAAAATAGTTCAAAATGAGCCAAGGAACAAAAATAAGCATAAATAATAGTGAAAGTACACTGCCTACTAGAGGGATAAAATCAAGAACACTTAACACAATAAATGTTGGTATCATAAAAATAAAGAACTTAAGACCAGCAACAAAATTACTTAGCGGACTACCAAACGCAGGATATTCATATTGTGAATCAACAAGAGCAAGGTCTATTTTTCGCAGATAACCATACAATGCAAGCCATCCAAAAATAGGAACAAATAACCAAAGTATATTCCATAATCTTACAGGCTTTTGCCAAGGGTATGCAAGACCTGCCTTAATACTTGTATTTAATGCCATATCAAACCACCTCAAGGTTATTATATAATTATTAACTAAACGTAAAATCAAGAACGAAGTTTATAAAATATTCTATAAATCGTAAGTAAAAAGTCTGCTTTGCCCTGTGAGGCGATATATTTCTTGACAAAGAAACATATATTCGCCGTGCAAGCTTGACTTTTTACCTACTATAAATCATTTCTTCAGTAACTTCGCAACAACTGCGCTTGCTTTCTTGCCATCTACCTTACCCTTAAACTGAGCCATGACAAGACCCATATATCCACCAACATTAAGACCCGGCTTCTTGGCAATAATTTGCGCAACTGCTTTCTCAAGTTCAGCATCATCAACACTAGCATACGCCCCTAAATCTATCTTTTCACCACGTGTTTTTTTCAAAACAACATCACTAAAAGCATCTTTAGGAATGGAGCCTTTATCAATTAATAAAAGAACATCATAAATAACATCATTAGAAATGGTAACTTTTTCTTTACGCTCAATTTCCGTAGTTGTTGCAGTTGATGAAGACGCAATAAATGTAGGCGAGAGATTTTTCAAACGTAATGCCCACTCCTTCATATTAATATCACGTTTAAGTAGCTTATCAATAATACCTTGGTCAAGACCATACTCTTTTTGGAGTAATTCTTTTTGTTCAGATAACAATTGTGGTACAACAATACTATCAAGCAGTTCTTTAGATATAGGTACTGGAAGAACATCTGTTTCAGGATATAACCGCGCAGCTCCAGGCATTGGCCGCAAGAATGACGTAGTAAAATCAGGCTCTGCCTTACGAACTTCTTTTTGCAATTTCTTTTTCTGGGAGACTGCTTCATACTGCCTATTTATTTCATACGTAATTACTTTTGGAATTGAACGCAAATCCTGAAATCCTTTAATCTCAACACGAACGCCACCCTTTATAGAAACATTAACATCTTGCCGAATACTTCCGATTCCACGCTTAACTTTCCCAGTACTCCGCAAAATCATTCCAAGCTGCTCTGCGCATTCCTTTGCATGTTCTGGATTTTGTATTGAAGCATCTGTTGCAATTTCAAGAAGAGTCACTCCAAGCCTATCAATACGATAATGAGTTTCAGAGTCATTTCCAGTATTTTGCAATTTCTTCGCAGCTTCTTCCTCTAAACAAAGTGTTGGCACACCCACCCTGCCAAGTGATGTTTCAATATATCCATTCATTCCCACAAGTGCAGTGCGCTGAAAACCTGAAACGTTACTCCCATCAATAACAGTCTTTCGCATAACCTGTATTTCATCAACAATCTCACAATGAAGCATTTTAGCAACAGTAAGTGCAATATGAAGTGCTTCTTGATTCATAGGACGCGGAGGTTCTTCATCAAGTTCAATTAAACAATATGAAGTATCACATCCCTCATAAACCATTTCTTTAGACTTCTTTTGTTCGTGGGCAGCAGCTGTATCAATTTCACCGGTCTCACCAACCACTGCTTTCAAACGTCTGCGTGCAAGGACATGTGCACCAGTATCATGCACTATACTTGGACAGCTACAAAATAAATTATGCGTATCTAATTGCTGATGAATCTCAAGACCACACTTAAATCCAAGTTTTTTGTAGTCATGATTACCCTTACTTTGAGTTTTTTGTACAGAAGATGTTTTTTGAACCATATGAAAGCAATACTGCATTCATTTAAATAAATTATGGGGATACGAGACTTCTTGATTGATACAAAACAGAATAATAAATATAACACCAAAAAAAACTAATTGCAAACAAGAGCACAATACTAACACATTTTAAACAAGTAAAAAACTAAAACCAATCACAAATTAAAAAACAATTGTTAAGCTCTCTATGATAAATATCGACGCTCAGAAAAAAATATTATACAATAAAAGGAACCATCATAAATTATATAAATAAGCGGTAGTTCAAGCCTTTTATGAACAAAGCACCTGCTCAAGAAGCACTTGCGAAAATTTCTGAAAATACAATAGTACATCAAACTAGCTGTAAGAGGAAAAATAGGAGGAAATAAAATGGCAGAAAAATACATATATGATTTTGAAGAAGGGGACGCATCAATGCGTTTCGTACTTGGCGGTAAAGGAGCTAACCTTGCCGAAATGACAAACATGAAAGTACCAGTACCACCTGGATTCATTGTTTCAATTAAAGCATGTAATCAATACTACGAAGATGGTGGAAAAATTAACGACAGTATTGAAAAAGAATATCTTGAACACCTTGAAGCTCTTGAAAAAAAACAAGGTAAAAAACTTGGTGACAATGATGATCCACTTTTAGTTTCGGTTCGATCTGGCGCAGCAATTTCAATGCCAGGGATGATGGATACCGTTCTTAACTTAGGATTAAATGATAAATCAGTTCTTGGACTGGCTAAAAAAACAGGAAATGAACGATTTGCATGGGACGCATACAGACGATTTATGCAGATGTTTGGAAACGTTGTTATGGGTATCAAAGGAAATAAATTCGAACATATCCTTGAAGCAATGAAAGAAAAGAAAGGTGCTAAACTTGACACTGAATTAAGTGCAGAAGACCTTAAAGCATTAGTTGCAGAATATGAAGAAATGGTCAAAAAAGAAATTGGAAAAGAATTCCCACAAGACCCACGCGAACAACTTAAAATGGGTATTGAAGCAGTTTTCAAATCATGGAATACAGAGCGAGCAGTTCTCTACCGAAAATTAAACGAAGTAGGTAAAGAAATTAATGGGACAGCAGTTAATGTACAAACCATGGTATTTGGAAACATGGGTGAAACATCTGGAACTGGTGTTTGTTTCTCACGAAATCCATCGAATGGTGAAAACAAATTCTACGGAGAATATCTTATGAATGCACAAGGTGAAGACGTTGTTGCAGGAATCAGAACTCCTCAAGAAATTGAAACACTTGACCAGCAAAATGCTGAAGCATACAAAGAGTTAGTTGACATCAAGAATAATCTTGAAAAACACTACAAAGATATGCAAGACATGGAATTCACCATTCAAGAAGGTAAACTCTATGTACTTCAAACACGAAATGGTAAGCGAACCGCAGCAGCTGCAGTAAAGATTGCAGTTGACATGGTCGAGGAAGGTCTTATTGATGAAAAAACTGCAGTTCTTCGTGTAAAACCTTCACAACTTGATCAATTACTCCACAAACAACTTGATGCAGAGGACCAAAAAAATGCAACAGTATTAACAAAAGGTCTCCCAGCATCTCCAGGAGCAGCAGTTGGTAAAATTGTTTTCGATGCACATGAAGCACACAACCGCCACGAAGCTGGCGAGAAAGTTATTTTGGTTCGTGTCGAAACATCACCTGATGACCTTATTGGTATGAACGCTGCAGAAGGTATTTTAACTGCACGCGGTGGTATGACTTCACACGCAGCAGTTGTTGCACGCGGAATGGGAAAATGTTGTGTTGCTGGATGTAGTGAACTTAAAATAAATGAAAATGCAGGAACGATGACTGTAAATGGAAAAACATTCAAAGACGGCGACTGGATTACACTAGATGGAACTAAAGGTGAAGTCATTGAAGGAAAAGTAAAGGTTGTTGATCCTGAACTTTCTGGCGACTTTGCAAAACTCATGGAGTGGGCTGACAAGTTCAGAAAAATCCAAGTTAAAGCAAACGCAGACACACCTCACGACGCAAAAGTTGCACTTGACTTTGGTGCAGAAGGAATTGGTCTTTGTCGAACAGAACATATGTTCTTTGAAGCATCACGGATTAAAGCAGTACGTGAAATGATCGTTGCAAATGATGTTGAAGGAAGAAAAAAAGCACTTGCAAAACTTGAACCTTTCCAGCAAGAAGACTTTGAAGGATTATTCAAAGAGCTTAAAGGAAAACCAATCATTATTCGATTGCTTGACCCACCACTTCACGAATTCTTGCCTAAAGAAGAAAACGATATTGCTGATGTAGCAAAAGAAGTTGGCGTTTCTGTTGAAGACTTAAAATCAACAATTGAATCGCTTCACGAATTCAATCCAATGCTTGGATTCAGAGGCTGTCGCCTTGGAGTACGATATCCTGAAATCACAGAAATGCAAGTACGAGCAATTTTCAAAGCTGCATTAAATGTAAGTGATGCACAACCATGGATTGAAGTACCACTTGTTGGCACCGTTAAGGAATACCTCTTCATCAAAGAAATCATTAGTAAAGTTGCAAAAGAACTTGGTGCCGATGGCAAAGTGAACTACAAAATTGGTTCAATGCTTGAAACACCACGTGCGGCATTAACAGCTGATGAATTTGCACCAGAAAGTGACTTCTTTAGCTTTGGAACAAACGATCTAACACAGATGACTTGTGGATTCTCACGTGATGACGCAGGAAGTTTCCTGAAGATTTACGTAGACAAAGAAATTTATGAGAAAGATCCATTCCAAAGTATTGACCAAGAAGGTGTTGGAAAGCTCATGAAAACAGCAACTGATTTAGCAAAGAAGACCAACTCAAAAGTACATATTGGCATTTGTGGCGAACACGGCGGTGATCCGGCTTCTGTCGAGTTCTGTTACAACATCGGCCTCGATGAAGTGTCATGTAGTCCTTTTAGAGTACCGATTGCACGGTTAGCTGCTGCACACGCTGCTCTTAAAGAGCAAAAATAAGAAAACCTCAAAAGCGAGATTTTCATTATATATTAACTTTTTTTTATTTTTTTAATTCTTCCCGTTTTAAGTCACATCCTACACCTACTTACACCAAAAAATATATAAGAGAATGCTGTAATCAGTAATTCATAAATACCATGGGGTGAATTTATACATGTCAAATGCCGCAAAAAATCAACGTTTTATAGTAATAGTACTAGCTGTTCTTCTTGTTGTTGCTATTGGATATATTTTCATGGACAAATGGCAAACATCACGAGAAGCACGCCAAGTTGAATTATTCCAAGAAGGAGCACAAATTGGATATGAACAAGCAATTTTTCAGCTCATTAACGCAGCAGCAACCTGTCAACCAGTACCTGTGTTTGCAGCGCTTGAAGAAGGAAATGTAACACTTAATCTCATTGCAGTGGAATGTCTCCAAGAACCTGGGCAGGATATGCAAGAAGCTGATTTAGGTCAAGGACTTGTTGAGATGGACATAGTGGAATAATTGTTTTATTCTTTTAATTATTTTTTAAAGCCTATTTCTACAAAAAGCATTTAAACACATTAACTAATAAGCCAGCAATGAAAACAATACATATCCTCATTGTCGTGCTCATAGCGTTATGTATTCCACTCGTATATGCTTCAATTGCAGCACCTATATGTGGATCAGAAGGAGAAATTTTTCTTATTTCAAATAGCACATATATACATATTACTGAACAAATAGATTCCTGCGGACCTGAAAGTAACACAGTATACCTACTCGAAACAATAGAGCAACCTTTTTCTGAAGGAGAATTAGTCTGGATTTCTACTCAACAAGAAGTATGCTCACCAACTCCTTTAGGAGAAGTAGGATGCAATCAATGGGAAGAATGGTCCATTATGCATGAAGAAGCGGCATTATTAGGATGGAGAGATGAATTCAATGTAACCAAAACAGCCATCCAGTGCGAAACAATAGAAGAATGCCATAATCAACTTGATGAAGAAAAAACAGTCAGAATAATACCCTCGCTAGATAATATTAAATCATATATTTTTATTTTTCTTATTTTAATTATACTCGCAATTATCTTCATCTTTTTTATATTAAAAAGTATTTATAATGCGTTCAAATTTATCATAAAAGTAGTTTTCATTCTGGCTATCATAGCAATTATCGTTTTACTCTGGTTAAACCCTGCATTACTATTATCCTATTTCTAAAATGGTATAAGTAGTCATTATACAATAAAACACAATAATACCAAGTTCATAAAAGCAAATCAGGACAAAAAACATATAAACTATTAACTAATCTCATAAAGTATGCCAGTTGAAGAAATACTAACAACAGTACAGCAATTACTTACAACAAATGTATACGTTTCAGCATTCATTGTACTTGCAGTATTTTTTATTCTATCTAAATTCGTTGTTGCTATTCTCGGACGCATTTTACTCAGACTCACATCACATACAAAAACTGATATTGACAGTCAAATAGTTAAGGCATTAAAAAATCCAACATCATGGGTTATTTTACTCATAGGGGTTAAATTATTCGTATTAGAGATATGGATGAATTATGATTTTGTTATTACATTAGAACGACTTATTAACTCTGCGATCATAATTATCGTTGCATTAACTATTATGAAAATAATTAATATTATTGTAGATGAGTGGATACTACAAATTCTTAAAGAAACTGATTCTCATCTTGATCAACAACTTGTCCGCCTTTTTAGTCAAATTATAAATGTTGTCGGATATGTAATTATGATACTTATGATTCTTGCATTATGGGGTATTCAAATTGGACCTCTGCTTGCAGGACTTGGAATTGGTGGTTTAGCAGTTGCATTTGCACTTCAGCCTACTCTTGCAAACATCTTTGGCGGAGTTTCATTAATTCTTGATAAAACGTTCAAAGTAGGTGATATTGTAAAGCTCGATAGTGGGGAAAGTGGCACTATTTTTGAAATCGGTATTCGGAGTACACGCATTAAAACATGGAATAATGAAATCTTAGTAGTACCTAATTCAGTATTAGTTAATTCAAAAATCATGAATATTAATCAACCAAATAGAACTATCAGAGTTGAAATACCATTTGGTGTTGCATATGGCTCAAAGATTGATGAAGTAAAAAAAGTTGCATTAGGATGCCTCAAAAAAGTAGAACACGTATTAGACGATCCTGCACCAATGGTTATGTTTAATGAGATGGCAGATTCTTCACTTAACTTTGTTCTTAGGTACCATGTTGATGATTTATCGCATAAATGGCCAACACATCAAATTGTGATTGAAAAACTATACAATACACTTAATAAGAAAAAGATTAATATCCCCTTCCCTCAACGTGAATTATGGGTACATAATCTCAAGAAATAGGTTTATAGACTTAGTTCAATATGATTTCTTAAAATATTTTTCTTAATTCTTTCTTAATATAACTAAAAAATACTCCTCTAAACCCTACAAATATTCAAGAAGTGCTTGAATGTCTTCAAAGCCAGTAGCACTATCAGTTAATACTCCAGAACCATCACACACAACTAACGCAGGAACTCTTCCAATACCATACCGCTGAACTTTATCAAAATGTATTTCATTCTTTGCATCGATTACTTCATGATCTATATCACGAAGATTCAGATAATCGATAACAGTTTGGCATTGAGCACATCCTGGCACAACAAAAAGGAGCAATTTCATACAAACTTAAAAGAAAATAAAGTATAAATAACTATCGATTAAGTGAAGTAATGGTAAAATTTTATAAAAAGAAAAAGTATCAAAAAAAGATGATTAAAGCAATTATTTTTGATTTTGATGGAGTTATTCTCGATAATATTGGAATTAAAGAAAATGCGTTTAATGATGTATTTCCAAAAAAGTTTAAGTCAATTATAAAGCCTATTCTCAGAAAATATATGAAACAAAGCAGAAAAGTAATCATTAAAAAATGTATCGAGGAAATTTATAAGAATAAATTCACACTACCTTACAAGTATGATTACTATTTTAAAAAATATACAAACCTTACCCAAAAAAAAGTTCTTGCTTCACCTGAAATGCAAGGAGCAACAACATCATTAAATAAACTAAAAGAAAAATACTCTCTTTTTGTTTTAACAGCTACCCCTGAAGAATATATTAACGAAATTATACAAAAAAGAGGATATACACAATTTACAGAAATATATGGTTCAAATAATGGAAACAAACCAAAAGTTGCAAAAAAATTACTTAAAAAATACTCTTTAAAAGCAAAAGAAGTCATATACGTAGGAGACGGATATAATGATTTAGCATGCGCAGAAAAACTTGGATTTACGTTTATCGGAGTAAAGAATTATATGAATGACTTTAAACGAGACCCATCAGTTTATTATAAAGTAAGTAATCTTAAGAGATTACCAACCATTATAAAAAAAATATCAAATCTTACTCAAGCGAAATAACATATGAACAGCATTTCTTAGGTGAAAGGCGCTCAAGTGCAAAAAGTCCTTCAATAGTTGAAATTTCTTTTAGAGATAAATAATGTAAAAATTTTTCAAAAACGGCGCGCGTTGCATGAACATCTGCCATTGCACGGTGAGCTTGCGCATTAGTAATCGAAAAATAATGGCAAAGCATTTCTAATTTTTTACTTGAAAGATGCGGAAGTAAACGATTAGCAAGCTTTCGAGTACATAACCTCCGATTTATTAATGAACGTCCACAACACTTGCGTGCATACGTGTCTAAAAAACGAAAATCAAAGGAAGCATTATGACCAACAAAAACACTGTCCTCTAAAAAATCTAAAAACGAAGGCATAACAGCATCAATACGTGGAGCATCTTTTACCATATCATCGGAAATGCCTGTTAATGCAGTTATATATGAAGGAATATGACATCCAGGATTAACAAGCGAGTGGAATTCTTTAACAACCTCGCCGTCTCGAACACGAACTCCTGCAATTTCAGTAATAGCATGACGATCAGCAGAAAGACCTGTTGTTTCAATATCAACAATCGCAACATCCATACTAAAAAACTATTTAAATTATTTATAACTATTTCGAATGTCGCACATTTATTTCAAAGTAAGATAATTTGCACACCACGACATCCCCTCATCACAATAATAAAGCAATGTTCGGTATGGAGTTCCATCCCCTTGCAAAACTTCTGGAAATGTTTTATACTTTTGAATTAGTTTATTATATTGTGCAAGATACTCTTTCTGAAGTTTTTTATTAACACGCCCAGCAACATCTACATATAACAAACCCATATGAAGCCATGCAGTTGATTTTTCATATCCAGAAGCAAAGAAGTTACCAAAATTTAATCGAACATGGGAACTACTATGAGGCATACTATATCGAAGAGGAATTGGCATATCAAGTCCTTCATTTCTCACTGCTTGAATGCATTTACGAAGAATGCGTTTATCAGAAATAACATTGCACCAAAACGGAAAAACTTGCGCATCGCCAACAATATATTTCTTGCCAGATAAATCATCTAAAAAATATTCTCCCGTCCAATAATGTTTCATAAGTAAAAAACGATAATTATACTGACGAAAAGGATTAACAAGACCAAGCACTTCAGCAGATTCTTTAAGAAGATGAAGCATACATACATCATAACACGAAGATGTTCGTTTAGCATGATCTTTCATAGAAGAAAAATATCTATCTTTACGAGGTAGACCTGTTTTAAAATCTACAGCAGTTCGATATACATACATTATTTGACTTTCTAAAAAAATACGATACTGTTTAACAAGAGCTTTATCCTTAAGAAGCGAGAGTGCATACACAATATAAGAAAATGAATCAATAGCCATTCCTGGAAAATCAAAGGGTTTGCCAGATGGTGAAATACAGGTTCTCACCATTCCATGTTCTTTAAAGCGAGCAAGAGCATAGCGAAGTGTACTGCGTACTTCTTTTTTCATCCCTAATTGTAAAAGTGAATGCACAATCCACCCAAAATCTCGTGAATAAAAAAGTGAGAAATGACCAGTACTAACGCGCATATATCCCTTTTCTTTATCATAACAATCACGAAGTATGTTCATGCAAATTTCACGTGAATTTCCAGAATACTGCATAAAACCGTTTCGACGGACAGAAAGTGCACGCATAAACATCCTCTTTCCTTCTAAAACATGTATCCATGTAAGCATACTCATCTAAAAAGACCACCCATTATAAAATTTTAGGAAAATTATGCAAATGACAATTATAAACTAACACATAACAAACAAACATACAACAAACAAAATATCATAATTCAATAATCATAACTAAATTATACTAAAATCACTACAACAAACAAAATACAGTACAAAATACTTTAAAACCCAAAAAAAGACAAAAATCACTCAGACCAGCCATTTATAAATAAAAAAACCAAACAACTGTTAAGTGATAACAAAGGATTATGACCCACTCCCCGCCCTAAAGGGACGGGGTATCTTTTGGGGTTGCTACGCAACCGCATGATGCGCTTGCTGATT
>JBLKOW010000093.1:0-3935 GCA_047603135.1 Candidatus Woesearchaeota archaeon
AAAAATAAGAAATAAAAAAAGAAAAAATAAAAAGATTTACAATCCAACTTGTCCTTCAGAAAGACCTTTTCGTTCAATGATTTGCTTAACTACTTTGTCTTGCAATTCACGTGGCAGAGATTCATAGGTCTGGTCAACTAAGGATGAAACACCTCTTCCTGATGTTGCTGAACGAAGATCTGATGACCATCCGATAAGCTCCATAACTGGCATTTTTGCTTTTATTGTAGTATTGTCACCTGTTTGGGTAACATCAAGCATCTGTCCACGTTTACTGGTTACTAATTTAGAGATTTCTCCCATGTAATCAGATGGGCATTCTACTAGCAAAGTTTGCATTGGTTCAAAAAGAACTGGTGCTGCGCCAGCGAGCATTGCTCCTCTAATACCTTCACGAACTGCAGGATATACTTGCGCAGGTCCGCGGTGAATAGTATCTTCGTGCAATTTCATATCCTTGAGTAAAACTTTCACTCCAAAACATGGCTCACGTGCGAGTGGTCCGTTGTTCATGACATCTCTAAACGTATCTAAAAGCATCTCAATAACTTCAATCATATGAACTTGTCCACGTGTTTGATCAAAGAATAAGTTACCATTGTAGATTTCTTTTAAGCTATCTGCAAATTTTGTATCGTATCCTGATTCTTGAAGAACGGCTCGAATATCTTGATTTTTACCTTTAAGACGTTGGTCTGGAAGTCGTCCTTCTTTAATTGCTTGGACAATACCTTCCTCAAGAGGCTCAACAACAAAGTAAAATTTGTTATGCTTGTTTGGAGATTTTCCTTCAAACTCTTGTGATACTTTGCTAATGGATTCTCTAAAGATAACGATTGGTGGACTTGTCACAACATCAAGATGTTTTTCACTTCGAATTCTGTTTTCGATGATTTCTAAGTGAAGCTCGCCCATTCCATGCATTAAGTTTTGGCCAGTTTGTTCATCAATTTCAATTTTAATTGATGGGTCTTCTTTTTGTACAATACGCAAGATTTCAACAAGACGTGATAAGTCTCCTGGGCTCTTTGCTTTAATTGCTTTAGAAATAACTGGTTCGAATAAGTGACTTATTTCATCAAATGGATCTGCATCTTTAACTGTCGTAATAGTTTCTCCTACAATTGTTTTAACGCCGCCGAGTACAACAATATTTCCTGCAGGAACATCGTCAGTGATTTCACGTTTTGCACCGTTTGCAATAAATACTTGTTGAATTCTTCCTTTTTGATTTCCACGAATCATTTCAATTTCAGTACCTTTTTTAACTGTTCCTGAGAAACATCGTCCATATACGATTTCTCCTGCTTGAGGATCAACAACAATTTTAATAGGTACATAGAAAAGTGGTCCTTTTGGGTCACAGTTTACTAAGCTCTTTCCAGTTTCACTTTCAGGATCTCCATGCCATAAGCGCGGGATTCTGTATGCTTGCGCATCAGTTGGATTAGGGATGTGATCTACAACCATATCAAGAACAACCTCATGTAATGGTGCTTTTTTTGCAAGAGCTTTGATTTTTTCTTCATCATCACTTTCATATGCTTCAATAACTTCTTTGAAAGTAATCTTGTTCGCCTGCATAAAAGGAATGCTGAGTGCCCAATTGTGGTATGCTGAACCAAATGCAACTTTTCCATCTTGAACACTTGCTTGCCATTTTTCACCATATTCTTTTTCTGCAATCTTTGCGATTAATTTATTTACATTGGTAATAATGTTCATGAATCGCTCTTGCATTTTCTCAGGTGTTAATTTTAATTCTTTAATGAGTCTGTCTGCTTTGTTAATGAATAAAACAGGTCGTACTCTTTCTTTAAGTGCTTGCCTCATTACTGTTTCAGTTTGCGGCATGATTCCTTCAGACGCACAACAAAGAACAATAGCTCCATCAACCGCACGCATTGCACGTGTAACGTCGCCACCAAAATCAACGTGTCCTGGTGTATCAATTAAGTTAATAAGATATTCTTTCCCTTCAAAATTATGAACCATACTTACTGATGCTGAGTCGATGGTGATTCCACGTGATGCTTCATCTTCGTGAAAGTCAAGAACACGTGCAGAACCTGCTAAGTTCTCTGACATCATACCTGCTCCTGCAAGTAAATTGTCTGAAAATGTTGTTTTTCCGTGGTCAATGTGAGCACAGATTGCAATATTTCTAATCATTTCTGGTTGTGATGCGATACGCTTAATGCGTTCTACCATTTTTTCTGCCATAGTATTTACCTCATATAATTTTTAATTTAAAATGTGTGTTTTTCATGTACTGTGTTATAGTCATGAACTTCTTTATTGGTGAACCATAACGCAATTTCTTTGTCTGCTTCTTCTTTATTTCCTGATGCATGGATAACATTTTTAATTGCAATTCCTTTAGTATCAGTGTATAAGTACGAATGATGACTAAAGTCTCCACGGATAGTTCCTGGTTGCGCCTTATGTGGTTCTGTTGGCCCTACCATTTTTCGTACAAGTTCAACAGCATGTAATCCTTGCAAGACAAACGCAACAACAGGTCCTTCTGTCATAAATGCTTCAAGTCCATTATAAAATGGTTTTTCAACGTGTGCTTCATAATGTTTTCGTGAGAATTCTTTATCCATCCACACCATCTTCATACCAACAATTTTTAACCCAACATCTTCAAATCGTTGTAATATTTTTCCAACAATTTGTCGTTGTACTCCGTCAGGTTTTATGATTACGAATGTTCTTTCGATTGCCATGAGTTCACCTTTGTTTTTGACGTATTTTTGATGTTTTTATACGCCTTTTTGTATTATTTATAGTATTAATATATAATGTAAAAAGTAAAAAATAGGATTACACTTCTCCCTTTACGTATTCCTTTGTCCACTTTGTTGTACGTGGTTTTCTATTGAGTTTCAGCATATTTTTTTCACACTTTTTATCATAAAAGTATAAAATTTTTCCGTCTTTCTTGACGTACATTATGCCTGTGCCTTCAGGAATTTCTTTTCCGCTAAATGAGCATTTTACCATTCTCTTCACCTATGATCCTCGACCTTTTCTATCAAGCGGTCGTGCTTCAATTTCAGTTTCGCGGAGCATAAGGATATCTCCTATTTGAACTGGGCCTTTAACATTTCTTCTGATTACTTTGTTTTCATCACGGCCTTCAAGGATTGTACAGCGTACTTGGCTTGCTTCTCCTCGTGTTCCAGTTCGTCCGATGACTTCTTCAACTCGTGCTGAAAATGCGCGCGTGAACTGTACTTCTCCAGGGTTCTTGCCAGCATCTTTGGCTTGGTTATTTTTATTCTGTTTTCTTTTATCATCAGCCATTGCGAATCACCTACTCTTTCTTTTCTGCAGGTTTTTCTTCTTCTGCTTTTTCTTCAGCTGGCTTTTCTTCAGATTTAGGAGTTTCTTTTTCTTCAGTTTTTTCTTCTTTCTTTTCTGCAGGTTCTTCTTTAGTTTCAGGAGCTTTTTTCTTTTCTCCTTGTGATAATTCTGCGAGAAGTTTTTTACCGTTTCCTTCTTCAACAACTGCTACTGCTGCTGTTCCTACACTTAATCCTGCTGCTGTTCCAAGTTCTTCTTTCTTAGGTACTGCAAAGCATGGAATTCCCTTTTCTTTACAGAGAAGTGGAATGTGCATGGTAACTTCAGGTGGATTGATGTCAGCTGCATATGCAACTACTTTCGCAACACCGCGCTCAACAGCTTTTGTTGCTTCATTTGTTCCTTTTTTTATTTTTCCGGTAGCTTTAGCTACTTCTATTAATTCGTATAGTGTTTCAAGTTTTTCTTTTGATAATTCACTCATGTTTTTCCCTCCATGTATCTGTGTTAGGGATGTAAGAACAATTCCCCTCGTTCAGATATGTGTGCATCCACCCATATCGTCATCAGTCACAGGTACTATGCATGAATCCGATTTTATTTATAAATGTGATGGTGTTTTT
>JBLKOW010000094.1:0-3895 GCA_047603135.1 Candidatus Woesearchaeota archaeon
GATAAACCAATCGTTATTGATTCAAGAAAAGTTGCAGAAGAAAATTACAGAGAAGCTTACGAACATATGCAAGAAGCAGGAATCGATATGACAAGAATTAATCAAAATATATACGAGGGTTTAGATAGTATGATTGCATGCCTTAAATCTGCAGACCACACTAACCCACTAATACAGGATGCACAAGAACATGTAGAAGTAATACAATCTATACAAAACTCTAAAACGATTAATGCAGCTTCAATTACATATAAGATAGGAGACTTATATGACTTTCTTTTTATCGGAGAATATCCTGCAAAAACTTGCCTTGGACTTGATCGTAGTAATAGTCAATTCACCATATCGATGATAGAAAGCGAACAGTTCTTACCATTCATTGCAGAAAGTAATGTCAGTGGATCAAGAAATATTCTTGGAAGGTGTTTATTAAGATATACACCCGAGGGAATAGTTGCTGATAATTTTTATGGAAAAACAGATGGAATGGTTGAAGTGCTAAAAGAATTTACTAAGAGATTTAACTTACCTTTGTTAATTAATGAAAAAATGATTTATCGTTTAGATGGATTTAGTAAAGAAGCAAACACCGTTACTATAAATTTTAATGAAACAATACATACTTCATTTTATAGCGACTCAATTGGTGGAAGAATACAATCTGAACAAGAAAAGATTAATCATGTTGTATATGCATTAAAATAACTACTTATACGAAAAAATATATAAGAACTCATGTAATTTGCTCTGTATGCCTAAGCAAGATGTTCAAGGATTATATGATTCACGTGCAAAAACGTATGAAATTAGTATGATGCTTGCAGGATATCACAGGCTGCTTCATTTTTCTATGAGACGATTAGAAAAAACAACAGATTTTCCTCCTCAGCCACGAGTTCTTGATATTGGATGTGGAACAGGTATGTCAACACGTATTTGCAGAGCATATATACCTGATGCAGAATTTGTAGGAATGGACGCATCCGCAAACATGTTAGCAAAATACGTTGAAACAAACCCTACAGCATTTATTGGAGACTTTAATAATCCAGAAACGATTTCCCCTTTTGAAGAGGGAAACGCAGAAAAACCACTCCACGATTATAGACCATTTTCACTTGCGATTGCCACTGCATCAGTTACAGAGTATGGAGGACAAGAACCTATAAACCTAACATACGACTTGCTTGAAGAAAATGGTAAAATGCTCATTATTGGTATGCGTGATAATTTACTTGCACAAAGTAGTGGATATTTTTGGGAATACAAACCTTCTGGGCTTGAGAAAACAATGGAAAGATGCGAAGAGGCAGGTTTTTCAAAACTAGAAGAGATCTCGATAGGATTATGGTTTCCCCTTCTGAGAAAACATAAATTTGTTTTACTCGCTGAAAAATAACAAAAATCCGACCCTCGAATGTTCGCCCTATCCCCTACCTAAAGGTAGGGGTATTACGGACTCACTATTGAGTCGGATTTTTGGAATTGAAAATCTCGCACTAAAGTGCAGGGTATTTGAATCCCCATTCAAATCTCGAATGCGAGATTTTCAATAACTATTTCTTAAGAATTAAAACGGCAAAACCATAAATGATTACTGCACTAGTTAGTGCCATATCAGCAACATTAAATGCTGGCCAATACGGAAGTACTAAAAAATCAATAACATGCCCGCGAAAAATTCGGTCAACTAAATTCCCTAGCGCCCCTCCTAAAAATAACCCTGCAGGAATAATATACCACGCATTATTAGGAATAGCATTAAAGTAATACAAAAAAATGCACAAGACAACAACAGTAATTACAATTAAAAGCCAGGTCATGTCTTGAAAGATACCAAACGCTGCACCAGTATTAGTTACATATTGAATTGAAAAAAAAGGAAATATGGAAACAGAAGGTTGATACAATTCAACGAAATATTTTGATAATTGGTCTAGAAAGAGAGTTATAAAAGCTATTGCAAAAATCCATGCACGGTGCACCATCACCACCTTACTTCATCATTCTTCTTTTGTGAGGATTCTGCAATACGTTCAATTTTATCTAAACGATGATTAATCGAATCAAGAATTGCACGAACTGCATCAACTTTTGCAGAAAGTATTGCAACATCCTTTTCAATTCCGCCTTGTTGCGTGGGAGACATTTGATTTTGAGCCCCAGGTGGCTGCGCGTGAGTATTTCGAAGTTCATCAAAAGCGCTCGGTGCAGCTGGCGAAGCATTACTCCCTGAGTGATCATTATCTGAGGGAAGTGCTAAATGATCAGATGAAGAAAAAGGATTGCTTCCTTGACTTAATGGATCATTTCCTTGATTTAAAGGATTGCTTGATGAATCAAATGAAGGCATAGGTTTATCGTCATCTTTTCCAAGCGGAGTAAAGTCAGATAAATCATCATCTTTTTTTTTGAAAAAATCTAGCATGGAATAATTCAAATAAAAAGAGTTTATAAAAGTAGTGGTTGGTATATGTAGAAAGTCAGACTTGTAGAGTAAAATCATATTTTTCTTATAATTGAAAAATTATCGCCTTAATTGGCTAAGCAGACTTTTTACTTACAGTTGATAATTATTAGGAAGAAGAATAAGCACGGCGAAAGCCGACATTCAGTGCCTCATACCATAACATGCCACTGCAGGAAATGCGAAGCACGCCACTCATATCGCCACCACCCCAGTTCTTAACGAACACAGCAACAAACTAACATAAGGTTTTTAGAGCTGTGTAAATTCTCGATTGGCACGAAACATCTCACCAATGAGCTTAGCTATTTCTACAACCAGCTTACTTGCATATTCGTATTTTTTAAAATCAATCCATTGCAAGTATTTTGATAATTTTACAAATATTCTCAAGCTTTCAAGTTGAGTATTATTCAGTAAAATCATTCTTAACCATAATAGTGCAAAGATGAAGAATTATGCAAGTAACTTCCTTATATTCTCTATATCTTTAGAGCCAATTTTTGAAAGTATCTCTTTACACTTCAAATGAAATATAGAAGCATTCTGTATCATTAATTCTTTAGTCTTAGTACTCACAACTCTGTCAACATAATACTGCATATCGACCCTTGCATTTAGGGATTTTCTAATAAATAGATGTCCTCTTCACTAAAGTAATCGTTTAGTACTTTTTTAATGATTTCTAATGTACAAGAATGTATCTCACATTTAATTCCAGCTTTCATCAAAATTGCATACAACGAAGAATACATCGCATAATATGCAGAAGAGATTTGCCATTCAATATTATCATGTAAAGAATTTACTGCACGTAAAGCATTTTCAGATTTTTTTAGATATTCCTCACACAAAATATCATTAGGATCAATAATTTTTATTCCCGTTTTTTGCTTTTTACACCAAGCTAGTTTATCCATGTAATATCCTCTTTAACATACATTTCAGCATTCTTTAATAGTATATGCTTTTTTTGTATTTCTTTAGTTAGAGCGTTTTCTTCATACTTTTTCATATGCTTTATTGAGATATCAAGATTATACAGTTCAATAATTCGTTGGATCGATTCTTCATCATACTTTCCAATAATTGCTATATCCACATCAGAACCACCAGTTTGAGTATTATCTGCAAAAGAACCAAAAATAAGTGCTATTCCTTTTATTTCAGGTAGCAACTCTTCCAAAACTTGTTTAATTAAAGGATTTGATTTATAAAAATATAATGTACGTAAATGTTCAACTGAGAGTATGAATTGCGTAACAATCAATTGATTATTTTTATTCCAAGAAAAAAGTTTATTTTTCCCTTCAAATCTTGATTTTAAGATACCTTCTGTTTCTAAAGAATCTAAAAATAACTGCACTGATTTTTGATTTTGATTCTTTTTCTTTGCTATAAATGTTGCAGTATACTCTGCATCAATAT
>JBLKOW010000095.1:0-3895 GCA_047603135.1 Candidatus Woesearchaeota archaeon
TCTAAGAAAGCACATAATGCATCTCTTTGTTTTTCAGATAAAAATTCAATTTCTTTTTGAAATGCGTCAGCAGAGATTTTTGGTTTTTTATCTATTACACGAAATACTTTATCAATATCAGTAATACCAAGGTCGCTAACAAACGATTCTACTAACTGGCGACTATTTACTTTTAACACAACATCGTCTTTCGTAAGACCTAATTCCTGCAAGCAATCTATTGCAAGAGAAATTATCTCTGCATCTGCAGTTATTGTTGCAGGCCCAAACATTTCAACGCCAAATTGATAAAACTCACGAAGGCGTCCGCGTTGCGGTGCTTCATATCGCCACATGTTTGTTGCGTAATACCATTTTACCGGTTTAGGCAATTCTTTTTGTTTTTCAATAAACATACGTGCAAGTGGAACAGTCATATCAAAGCGCATACCTATTTCCTCTGAAGAGCGCTTTTCTGTAACAAAAATTTGTTGCTTAATCTCCTCACCAGACTTTGCAGTAAGAAGTTTTAGTGTTTCAAGCGCAGGGCTATTTACTTCACTAAATCCATAACGCATTGCAACATTCTTAAGGCGTGTAAACATCGCACTTCGAGCACTCATTGCATCTGGATAAAAGTCTCGTGTTCCTTTTACTGCTGGGTATGTCATACTAGCAATCAGAGGGCTCACTTATTTATAAAATGTACGCGTATTTAGTCGTAGAAAGTCACACTTAAAATCTTTTTTTACGCTTTTCTAAGTAGGCATCAAGAGTAAATGAGTCCTTGCCGTGAAGTGCAATTGCAAATGTTGCCATCGTTAAACCAAAATCACGAACACCAGTTGCAATTAATCCAATTGAAAGTGTTATGCCAGCAATGTGAAATGCAAGAATATATGCACTCAACCGCGTGTAAAATCCAACTAAAAGTGCTAAACCAAAAATAATCTCAAGAATACCATTAGCATAAACTACAAATTCAGCAGAAGGAGCAAGCGACACTACCCAATCTGGAACCCAAATTGTCCACATTTGTGGATTTGTTAATTGGCTATACCCAAACCACAAGAAAACAAGTGCAAGCCCAATACGAACTACTGCTGGAGCGTACACAGACTGGTTTTTCCAAAAATGTTTTAGTGTGTTGGTAAAAGTTATTCTAATACACCTACAGTTATTCCTTCATTTACTAATGTTTGTTCTTGACTAGGGCCGTGCTGACGTGAAAATGCTTGTTCAAATCCGTCAACTGTTCCACAGTACGGTGCAATTGCTTGAGCAGAACCAGGATGCCTAGGTAAAAAATCAGTTACGTCATACACAACTCCTTGATAGCCAATCCAGCAATCAGTTTGTGTACTATGCTGTGCTAACTCTTCACGTGTTATTATACTTAATTGTTCTTCTGGTTGCTCTTCAACCAAAACATTAGCGTCATCTTGTTCTTCAAGAATAACATTATTTGTTTCAGGTTGCCCGCAACCATACATAATAACTGTAGCTAATAATAAAAGTCCAAGAATATATTTTTTCGCTTTCATGAATAATTAAGAGAACAAGTTCTTTAAAAAGATTATGAAAGTGGGCCTGCGGAGACTTTCAGTGGAAAACTTTTGAACTCCGGACCACCGGCTTTCTTCGAAGCCAAGTAGATTCCTGCTGTCACATGAATCGAGGTCATATAAGACCGGCGCTCCACCAGACTAAGCTACAGGCCCACCTCGTCAAAGAACTATATAAGATTTATAAAGGTTTTTACATGGGATATTTGATTGGGCGACAAAGAAGATTAAGATCTCATGAATGCAGTACCTTTAAAATAAATAAATTGAAACAGAATAAGCAGCACTATATATTTAGAAAAACAAAATTAAACAAAACATAAATAATTATTCTTTTTGCCAATTATAAGAACGCATTCGTGGAGATTCACCAAAGCCACAGCTAGAGCATTTTCCTTTTCGAATGTTAAATGTTCGTTTACCACAACGTCTGCAATGAATCATATTCTTTTTGCCAGATTTTGCACCGTGACTTGCTGTACCTTTTCCCATTGTATTGCCTCAAAAAATTTATGCAGGTGAGATGAAGATAATTGTATCGCCACGGATAAAAATAGTACCCATTTTGCGTTTCATTTCGCCGTTTACATGTTCTTCTGCGTCATCAAGAACAACATTAATATGAATGTCAAATGCTACTAATTTTCCAAGAAGCTGTTTTCCATTTTTTAATTCTACGATTACTCGCTTGTGACGAGCGTTGTTTAATGCATCTAATGGTCGTGATTGTTCCATACATATCCCTCATTTCTTATCTATTATAAATGTGTAGAGTAAAGAACTTTGGTTTATTTATAAATATTACTGCAATAAGACAGAAGTGCAGAGGGAAATAAAGCGATGGTAATATATTTAGAAAGAAAAAGGTCATACCAATTATGAGTGCTTATTTGACCTATACCCTATAAAAAACAAAAACAATGAAGCAATATACGCAATAATTAATACTGGCAGTATATACATGATTACCATTAAGATAGAATATTTCTCGCTAGAAACATCAGTAACAATTAATACGAGCGCAAGTAATATACCAGCAATAATACCAATATTAATACGATATTGATATCTAAATAGTTCTGAGTAAATTCCTTTCTTCAAAACAATATACTGAGCAAAGACCATAAATAAAGTAACTAATGCTAGTGCATTTACTGGAAGATTTAAGGTTACAATTGAAACGAGATTAGGAGCATTAGGAATTAGTTCTTTTAATGAAAAAAATAACATACCAGCAGACATCGCACATAAGAATAAAGAACAAATAAAGTTAAATCGCAGTACGCTTTTTTGATCCATAGCCATTTTCTCTATTCAGTTTTTATAAATTTTTGTGATAATGTGCATCAAAGGTCATCATTTAAATATTAAACAATAGTACCTTAAAAATAAACATCATGACTTAAAACAGCGCTATCTTTAAATAAAAGCCTTCTTTTCTATATGTATGGAACGGGAATCACTTAATAGCGAACTGGATAAACAACTGAGTAAAAAATCACAACCTAATAAGCATACAAAAAATCCAGTAAGAAATTTTCTACGAAACCCGCGTATCATTCACATTAATATCCTTTTATTCATAAGTGCGCTACTCATTGTTACTATTCTTGTCCTTTTACAGCCTGCTATGACTGGGTATGTTATTGCAAACGAATTTCAAGATCAGCGCATGAGTGCAACAGAATTTCTTGAAGAGCTTGAACGACTTAAAACACATACAGAACGCTTAGAAGTAAACCTTACGAGAGCACAAACACGAAATGAAGTCTATCAGCATGAACTTTTAGAAGAACGCAATACTAGTTTTATGTGTAAAGAAGAATTAGCACGTATTCAACACGAATTAAGTCAACTCGAAAAAACTTTCACAGAAGAATTACAAAACAAAGAAATAAAATACGAAGAACAACAGCACAATTTTACTGCACAGATTAATCGCGTAGAACAAGAATGTTCCTTTCAAACTCAATCTCGTATTAATGAACTGCAGATTGCTGAAGAACAATTACAAAATGAAATTCAAGAACTTCGCTTTAGAATAAATACAACAGAAGACCGTTACCAAAAACGGGCATATAACACTGCACGAAATATTTGCTGTAAAGCAAAAGTTGACAATCCTTCAATAGACTCATATATTGTTTCTAATAATATGATTATTTGTACTACTGGGCAACCTCAAAAAATTCAATGTTAATTTATTTCTGACAATAAAATGCATTATCTCGCACATAATCAACAAAACGATCTCGTTCCATTGAACGTCTTACTAATTGTTCATCTTTTGTTTCTTTTCCTGTAGCGTCTAATAAATATCTTGGGAGAACTGTGTTAAACCACACAAATAA
>JBLKOW010000096.1:0-3804 GCA_047603135.1 Candidatus Woesearchaeota archaeon
AGAGTCAGTTCCTCAATAGAATATAATGTGTTGTTGACCTGTTTTTCGTTTATTTTATAAATCCGTTCGATAGTTTTGTAATATGAATACAGAGACTCGTAAAAAACCAGTTCGTCCCCCAAAAAAATTCAGCAAATTTAAAAATAATTCTGAGAATGTTCGGACTGCTATTTCTCAAAATTTTCGTAAGACGTCTCAGCGGATTAAAGCAAAAACAAATGAGTCACGTGAAAATTTTAAACATTTTGTAGACCATAGTAAGGAGAATTTTAAAAAAACAATGGTTCAGACTCATACGTTGTTTCAGAAAAGACTTGGAGTTATTTTTTGGAGTTTTCTTGCTATTTTGTTTATTGGAGTATTTTTTTCGTTGCGGTTTTTTGAAGGATTGATTGAGAGTTATATTGAGACGTATGGGTATGTTGCTATATTTGTTATTTCTATGTTTACTGATTTTTTAGCTCAACCTGTGGGACCAGATGTACCCCTCGTTATAGCATATATTTCAGGAGTTTTTAATCCATGGTTTATTTTGATAGCAGTTATACTTGGTAGTTACGCTGCATTTACGTGTTCTTATTATGTTGGGAAAGGTATTGGTTCTGCAGGTATGCAAAGTATTCTTGGAAGAAAGCGTTATGAGAAAATTATGGAGCGTCCGCGATATGGTAAATGGTTTTTATTTCTTGGTGCATTAACTCCAATTCCATTCATTCCGTACCTTGCAGGTATGATGCATTTGACGTTTCGACAATGTCTTTATTTAGTAATTATACCGCGTTCAATTAGATTTACTATTGTGTTATTATTATCGATGTATATTGGTTCAGTTGTACACAATTTAATTCTATTGTAAATTTATGAGATTGGAGCTTAGTTATATTTGATTACCACTTAAAAGAATTCTTTGCGCATTAACGCTGTCTATTGCACGCTCAGATGCACTGAGTTCTTGCTTTGTGAGGAGAGCATCAATGGTGAATATTTTTGGTTCAATATTTGGTATTTTATCAAGAAGCGCTATGTGTTGCAATCCTATTTTTCCTACATATAGTGGTGTTATGTCGTTTTCGAGTGAGAATTGCAGGACGCTAATAAGGCCTCTGAGATAGACTGCATCCTTTGTATATGCTCCTTTTTGGTTTTGCGGTACACCTCTTTTTGCTCGAAGTGCTAGTTTCCAGGCAAAGTGTTTCGTAAAGTATGTTCGCAGTTTTGTATAAGTATAATTAAAATCTCCTTCCCTTGCGTATGAAATGGCAAGGACACGACCAGCATAATTACGTAAAATTGAGTTTGTCATAAGGCCTGCACGAAGTTCGTTGTATGCTGCAAGTCCTTCTTCTGTTTCAAGGTAACTAGGGAATCCATACCTGAATAATTTAAGTGGTTGCTTTTTTCCATTTTCTGCACGAAGCGCGTGTGTGCCGATCTCGTGAACAATTAATCTTTTTACATAATCTCTGGAGAAAAGTTCATGTTTCTTGAGTAATAATCTTTCGCTCACTGCATGAACTCGTGCATTACTGATAAGTTTCACATTTTCAATACTCCAGTCCATACCTAGCGTTGTAAATGCTTCATTAAGCATTGTAAGGGCTTCATTTTTTTGAATGTGGGTTGGTTTTTTAGAAGGTCTAAATGTTTTGAGAATGGTTTCTGCAATTCGAATTAGTGCGTCAGTTGGTGGAGGGTATACTTTTTCTGAGATTTGGCTAAATTCAGGTGTATTTATTGCAGAAATGAGCTGTATTTTATGTAGTGATTCTTCTTTTTTTTGTTTGAATAATTCGTCTATATCAGTTTTGCTAAAGTCCACTTCATGAAGTTTTTTTGTATATTCTTCGTATTTTTTTTGTGTTTCAGAATTTATTGCGTACGTGAAAGAAGGGTTATTTGCTTTTGTTGTAGAGGGTGTTGTGTTATTTGTTTCGGTAAGTTCTGAAAAGTATTTTTCTTTTTCTTTTTCTGCATTAAGAGGATCGATGAGTCCTAATTCTATTTTGGCACTAATTTTGCTACAAATATTATCTATGTGAGATATGTTTTTTGTCATGGTAGAAGATATAGTTTTTAGTTTTGTTTATTTTTATTCTTTGTTTTAATAGTTACTGTTGCTTTTTATTTTTTAGTATAGTCTTATTGTTGTAGGAGTTTTTGTGATTGGGTATCTTTTATAATAATGTTATATGTTTTAAATAATATTCTTTATATACTTTTCCTCAACTTAGTGTGCTGTTTGCATATCCTTATTTGACAAAAGTTATTTAAATAATTCCTTGCTTTACTGTGTTATGACTCACGCAAATGAAAAAGAATCCGTAAAAGGCTTAGGTAAAAAGCCAGGAAAGAATGAAAAGGGAATTACGGTTAAGAAAGATGAAGATTTTTCTGAATGGTATACTCAGCTTATAACTAAGGCAGAATTAGCTGACGTTCGTTATAATGTTAAAGGTTTTGTGTGTTATTTACCTTGGGCAACAAAAACGATAAAAAAGATGTATGAAAAGTATGAAAAAATTCTTGAACAGCATGGCCATGATCCTTTAGTGATGCCTTCTGTAATTCCTGAGAGTAATTTTACTCTTGAGTCAAGCCACGTTGAGGGATTTGCACCTGAAGTTTTTTGGATTACTGAAACTGGAAGCGGTGAAAAACTGGATGAGAGGCTTGCACTGCGGCCAACAAGTGAGACTGCACTCTATAAAATGTATAGTTTATGGATTAGAAGTTATCGTGATTTACCTTTTAAGCGGTATCAATCTTGTCAGGTCTGGAGATGTGAAGGAAAAGCAACACGCCCATTCTTTCGTGCACGTGAATTTCACTGGATAGAAGCACATAATGTTTTTGCAACTGAAGAAGAAGCACGTAATCAAGTTATTGAAGATATGAATATTACATACACTATGCTTCAGGATGAATTTGCGATTCCTGTTATTTTCTTTCAGCGTCCAGAGTGGGATAAATTTCCAGGAGCAGTTCACACCTATGCTGCTGATGCACTTATGAAATCTGGAAAAGTTATTCAGCTTCCTTCAACACATTTACTAGGTCAGAACTTTTCAAAGCCCTTTAACGTTACATTTAAGGATAAAGATGAACAGGAAAAGTTTGGTTATATTACTTGCTATGGTCCAGCAATTAGTCGTATTTATGGGGCTATGATTGCTATACTTAGCGATGATCAAGGATTAGTGCTTCCTTTTGATTTGTCACCTCTTCAGGTCGTAATTGTTCCTATATTGTTTGAAGATACTAAAGATGCGGTTTTAGCAAAATGTGAATCAATTAAAAAAGATCTTCTTGATACATATACTGTTCAAGTTGATAGTCGTGATTATTTATCTCCTGGAGAAAAGTTTAATGAGTGGGAGCTTAAAGGTGTTCCTATTCGTATTGAAATAGGTCCAAAGGATTTAGAAAAGAATCATGCAAAAGTAGTTATTCGTCACAATGGATTAAAAGAATTTGTTGGTTTTGATACACTTCGCGCGCATGTAGATTCTATTGCCGATTCATACACTCTTGAATTAAAGAAAAAGACATTTGTTGCATTTGATGAGCGAATTGAAAAAGTATATTCATTTGAAGAAGCAAAGAATGCTATTGACTCAGGAAAGATTGCATGCTGTGGTTTTTGTTCGATTGATACTGATGGAACAGAATTTGCAGAAAAGATTGAAAAAGAACTTGGTGCATTTATTCGTGGTGTGCGTGTTGACGATGAGGACAATACTTTTGAGAAATGTATAGTTTCAGGAAAACCTGCAAAAGTTACTGTGTACATTGCTAAGAGTTATT
>JBLKOW010000097.1:0-3774 GCA_047603135.1 Candidatus Woesearchaeota archaeon
TTAATTCATATACAGATAGAGATGCTGCCTAATCATATTTTTCTCCTTTCATCTCAAGATATTGCTCTCGTGTCATATTTGCAGATTGCAGGGATGAATTAATGATGATATTTTGCTGTTTACTCCAGTCTTTATCAGGATGAGTCTTTACATAGTTTGCCCAGCGTTCTACAAATAAGAGTCGTTCTTTAGCATTTTGTTCTTTAAAGTTCATTGATACGTGCCTCGTACTCTGTAAGTTTCTTTTTATCTATATATTTTTGTGCAATTATTCGTAAATGCTTTGCATCTTCGATATCTTTTTGTGATTTTAAATATTGTTCTTTAAATGCTATTTGTAGTTCAAGATTGGAGATATAGATTTTTCTTTTTTCTAACTGAACTTTTATTTTTGTAGCAAGGGCATCGTTATCGAGCATACTGTGCGCAAACTTAATTTCCATGTTTGGAATAATTGTGCCTTTTTTTGCAAACCTAATCGCAGTCTTTTTTTGTAAATAAGTATATGCAGATGTTAGTGAATTTGTGTTTAAACAATAAAATCCCTCTTTAATAAGTGAGTTATATATTTTTTCAAAATCTTTTATTTCTAAATCAGGGAGTATCATATCAACATCTTCAGATGAGCGTGACCTTCCTAGTAGAATTGAAACATATCCAGATATAATTACGTAAGGAGTGTATTTTTCAACTATTCTTACAAATTCACATACAAAAAGATCTAATTCAGATAGTCTTTTTGTTATTTCTATCTCTTTTTCTGAAGTAAATTTCATAGTTGTACTATCTATTCTCATTCGATATTAAAAATATTACTTATTTATATCCTTCACTCTTCAATGTCTAGTGCATATGGTTACATAATTTTTTTATACCATTAGGTTTTCTATATATTATGAACATTCGAAAAGCAACTCTTAGCGATCTTGACTCTTGTATTACTCTTCTCAAGAGAAAGGAATTTCAATTTGCGCACGGAGGATATCCTGCTACTAATTATTTAAAGGGACATCTAACTGATTATTTTTTAGTTTCTTATGAGGCCGATGAAATCGTTGGGTGTATTGTAGGTGAGAAACTATCACGTGGAGTTTCAATGGTATGGTTTTTAGTGGTTGATGACTCTTTCCAAGGGAAAGGTATTGGAACATCGTTACTTACTGCATTTGAGAAATTGGCTTTAGCTGATGGGGGCTCTTCTATTGTATTATATTCTCCTGTGTCTTCTCCTGATTCTATTGCATTCTATAAAAAGCAAGGGTATAATGTAGGGAATACGTTTGTTGAGTGTAATAAAATATTACAATAATGTGTTTATTTTTTTAACTGTATCTTTGTAGCATTTTTCAGTTACTGTACCGATGGTGCTTCGTATTCTCTCTTTTAGAATAGTGTGAATTTGCCAGTATTTTATAGTGCTCTTTAAAGGTAATTCTCCTTTTTCAAGGTTTACTGGAATGCCTTTTATGTCTGGGTTGCTCGTTATAGCACAAATGATAAGATCGTTTTCTTTCTCACCAATAACTAAAACCGGTCTTTTTTTACTATTGATAAGGTCGGAATAAGGAAAGTCGATTATTGCAACTTTTCTTTTATAGGACATCATTCCACCGTTTATCATGTTTGTTGTTCCACGTTTCACTTAATGATTCTTCACTGACGAGCATCCATAATTGTTCCTCTTTAACTTCGGCTTTTTTTAAAATTATCTTGTTGTTCTCCTTAGTAATCAAAAGCTTTGTTCCTTTTTCTATATGGAATAAATCCCGTAGCTTTTTAGGGATGACTATTTGTCCTTTTTCACCTACATTAATCAATTCTATACTTGTCATACTAGTAGGAATGTTTTACTTTCTTATATGCTTTTCGTTACTTATTGTTGCTGTCTGTTATTATACGCATCAACTACTGCCTGCATCATGCATACATCGCTCCAATCCCCTTGAGCTCTTCCGCGATATGTATCTCCATCGCTGTCTGCAAGAACCACTTCTGCAGTGCCGATTTGTTTTTTTTCAGGTATGCACTCGTTCATAAAGCCTTCATGTTGCCAGTACCTTACAGCGTAGCTTTTTCCTGTAACATGATTAATGGCATTGCTCATTGCTGTAATTGGATTGCTTCCAGTGTGCATTACTTCATGACGTTTCCCTTCATATTCAATTATTCCGCTAAATTGGGTAGGTGGTTCTCTTTCGCGCGCAGTAGTTATTGTTCCTTCTATTATTTTGATAGCTCTATCTATTGACATTAGTATGACCTCCATGTAGATTGTATATGTTGAAAAATTATTTGACTTTTACAGAAGATAATGCAGAAGCAGAAGAGAAGTAGCAGTACGTGAAGCTTTGTAATTTTTGTGTATTTTGTTTTCTTTCATTGTTGATACCTCCCTCATATTGCTCACTATGTGCTTATTACAGCATAGATAACAATACGAGAATTTAATTCAGCAGACTGTGCACTTTTGTATAGTGTGTTGCTTTCATACTATTAGTAATGATGCTTTGGTATTTATATGTTACGTTTACTGCAGTGCATATAATGCTTCACCAAGCATTAAAATACTCAGTATTAAGGTGAGGTGCTCGATAACTGGAACTCCTAGAAAGATGTGTGAAAGATACCACGCAGCTGGAATGATAAATATCCCCCATGTTAGATAATGCATACTGCCACCTTTTTGGCTATGGGTAACATGACCAATAATACCAAAAATTTGGAGTACTATCATTAGTATTGCGCCGATAAACAATGTATTAAATGCAGGTGAGTAGATGTCAAATTCATGCAGTATTCCAAGCACTGCTATAAAGAGAAGTACTACTGCAATTGACTTAGTAATTATTTTCATTGAGAGTTTAGTGGAAAGGTTGTTTATAACTATTGTTGTTCTTGTGGAAAGTTTTATATACGTATATTTCTATAAATTGTTGTTGATGGTTGAATTATGGTAATTAACAAAGTAACTTCATTTTTAGGGCGTCCTTTTTCTAATCCTGAGAAACGTGCGCTTAAACTTTTGCGTAAGCATGTTGCTCAGCTTGAGTCGTACGGTGCAATACCTAATAATTGGCACTGGTTTCGTGGGTTACTACAGGAAGAAGTATCTTTAACTGAACATTTGCTTAAAGACTTAAGTAGTCTCTATGCATCAAATAGTCTAGTGCCAGAAAGTTCTTCTCACATTAAAGATGAAATAGAAAAGTTTAGAGAACAGCTTATTGCTCTTTTAGCATTAGAAAAACCTTCGCCTCGTGTTCAACTAGAAAAATCTGAATCTGTTAATGCACTCTTTAATGTTGTTGATACTGGTTTACAGAAGATTGTGCTTGTTAAGGTCTCTGCTAATGATTCAAAAAGGTGGCTTGCTATAATAAAAGACTTTACTACTATGACTGCTCATGAAGCACGTAATTCTGAGTTACTAAATGATCCTAAGTTACTTAATGTAGTGATTGAACACATACATACTCAAGGAATGCAATATCCTGAGGTTGTTGTCTCGTTTTTTGACAAACTAATTTCTTTGAATAAAATTGAAGCATTACCCATTGATGATATTGTTAAGACTTTATTACATAAAGAATATTTTTCGGTTAAAAACCCTAAAAGAAACGAAACTGGCACACATCTACTTGAGAATAAGTTATATGAAACATATGTATATGAAGTACTAAGCGTAGGCTTATTTAATATAAGTGATTCTTTGTTTAGTGATTGTATAACGTTTCTAAAAGACTCTGGTTTTTCTAAATCACGTGACTTCTTTAA
>JBLKOW010000098.1:0-3713 GCA_047603135.1 Candidatus Woesearchaeota archaeon
GATGGTATTGTTAAACCATTAGGTAATGGGGCAATGGTTATAGCATCTAAAAAACATGTTGGAAAAAAAGCTTATATTATAATTAGGAAATAATCATGCCACACAGCAGTCTGTAATGAACAATTAGATTACCGTCGTTTACTTTTCTTTAAAGAAACTTGCTTTAATTTCTTTTTAGATGAAGTCTTTGGTTTTTTTGAATATACCCTTTTTGCAGGCTCATCTGTATGAAATAAGGAAGCCTTATTTTTATTTGAAGAATTATGCTGAAGACGTGCATTTCTCTTTTTAATACCAAATAACGCGATATGGACTCCGATGATTATACCAATAATAAGTATACATAGAGCAAGTACAACTTGACCGATAATTATCCTGTTCATTGAACGTTGGTGCAAGCGTGCTGGTTCTCCAGCTGAAGCCATATATATCTCAAAAGCACTAAGCTCAAGTGCATATTCTGCATACAATAAAGCTGAATAAGAAACATCATCTGCATCTAACAATGCACGAGCATATTCATAGTAACTATACCCCATAATTGGGAATCTATTTGCATTCGTTTCCTCAGAAATCACCTCACGTGCTTTAACTAATTTCCGTTGGATTAATTCTTTCAGACCATCTTCGCGAAGACCAATTACACTGACAACAGCATTTACATTTGCTCTGATTTGAGTCGCTTCAGCAATACAGAAAGCTGGGTCATCTGCACGGCGAAGTTCGATTAAGCGATCATTTTGCTCGTCAAAACGATTAGGTAAATAAATGTGTGCATACTGAATACGCTCCTGTGTGCTTGTAATTATACTTTGACAAGAGTTTTCAAGAATTGCATTATCCAGCTGAATTCCTTCACTCGTTATATTGAAAAATTTAGTCCATTGAGATGTCGTAAAGAGCCTTTCAATAGCCATAGCAGTATTTTGGACTAAGGAATCCATCATTCTGCTTTCTTGGTTTAAGGCATTTGTGTTAATAACGATTACATCATTAGTAGTATTAGTAGTGGTATCGTTTGCATTTACCATAATTGATGAATTATCAGTAGAGTCTTGTATTTCTCTTAATTCATCCAAAAAATCAAATCCAGCATCAATATATTGCTCAGCCTCAGAAATACGCTGACGAACAATCATTGCAGTTTGTAAATCAGTTATTGTTGTTATATTCTTTGCGCGGATATTTCCCTCAAGTAATTTTGCAGCTTGTCTTAATTCACTTAGCCTTAATTCGTAGTAATCTAAATCATTTTCTTTAGAGAGTAAATGAAGAAATGAAAGTTGCATGTTTGCACTAAAACATTGTGATGCAGCAGAATAATATGCACCAGCATCATACATTGTATGAGCCCGTGTTAAAATATCTATCGTATTAGTAAATGTTACATTAAGAGGTTCACCGCGCCGTTCATTTGTATGAATGAATTCCGAATTATTTACTAATATTACTAATTCATCTGATCGTGAGCATAGTTCATCTGCAACAGTCTGCATTATTTCTGTATATTCAGGATGAACAACCATTTGAGAAGATGGACGCTGAACCATATATCCAGTTCCATGAAAAATAACTTCTTCTAAATCAGAAACACCAATCACAGTAACACCTCTTTCACGACCATAGGCTACTAAATCTAATTCAGGAGAAGTACTATCTCTGTCAATATTAGTTGCATTTGCGTGCGGAGAAATATTAGAAGGAATCACAGTAAATGCACGAGGATCATCCTCAGGGAGCGGAGAAGTTAAATCTGAAACTGGGATTAATACTGTTGAAATACCATTTGCAGCAGCACCATTTATTTTTTGTTGAATACTACCCACACTTCCAACTAATCGTCCAGAGTTCATCGTACCTGTTAACGCAATATTATCTTTTAACGATAAGTCTTGTAATTGTGCATATGTAATTAATGCAACTGCAGCACCAGCTGAAGGACCACCAACCATTTGAGATTGCGCACGAATAGTGTAAAGAAAATCATATTGACTACAATCAACATTTGCAAGACGACATGCAACATCTTTTGCAAAACGAATAGAAAGCTGTGTATCAAACCGACTAATAGGATATGTATCAATAAATACCTGACCACTGCCCTTTCTTATTTCAAGAAATAAATCTGCAACACCTCCGTGCATCGTACCATTTGCTCCTTCAGAAACAGCAAGTAAATGTATATGATTATTTTGCGCAGAAACAGGCATAACAAATAAACTGAGTATAACGATTAAAGATATAGTTAGTAGTACTAAAGGACGAAGATTATTTTTTAGAGAGTCTTGCATCTCATTTGTGTTCATTACTTTTTTTGTATTCATTAGAACTTTAATGCACCGGCCTTCTTTAATAAATGTTTTGAAAGATTAAACAAAGTTTTGAGTTATTAGAAGTTTATATAGATTGAATCAATCATGAATTTATATGAAAGTGTTATGAGATTACTTTTTATATCCCTTCCTCACATGAAGATCAATTACTTTAGCTATTTTTTTTGCGGAGGAATGCCACTGATAATTTGAAAGCACTACATCACGACCCAGAATCCCCATGCCTTTTGCTTTTTGAGGATTTTTATAAAGATTTTTTAGGCGTAGTGAGAGAATAAGACTATTTCTTTTAGGAAAGAAAAAACCATTCTTTTTATGAATAACATATTCTTGCATGCTTCCTACTTTAGTAACAACTACCGGTACTTCACACGCCATCGCTTCAAGTGTAGCTAAACATGTTGTTTCTGTTAACGAAGGCATTGCAAATACATCAAAAGCATGAAGATACTGAACGACATCTTCCTTTCTACCTGTTATAGTTACATTATGTCCCTTTAAGGATTTTTTTACCGATGGAATTCCATCACCCACAATAAAGAGATGTTTATCCTTAACCTCAAGTTTATCAAATGCACGCTTTAAAGTGAGTAAATCTTTTTCACGCGCAATACGCCCCACATACCCCACAACAAAAGTATTTGGAGATATCTTTAACGCTTCTTTTGCTTTTTCTTTTGAGCGTGGAGGTTTAAAATAACTAGTATCGATTCCAAGAGGAATAACATATTTTGGTTGCTTTATATTTCGCAATGAAAATATTTCAGCAACTGAATTTGAAGGTACTATGATTGCTGTGCAACGTGAATATAACCTGCGCGCATATCTTTTTACATAGGCAGATATAAGACCACGCAAGGGATTAAAACCACCAAGACTCTTTTCAACTAGAACCCATTCAATGGAATGAACGAATGATACTAAAGGTTTTTGCATAGTATGTGCCGTGCGCATGACAGTGCTTCCTACAGGACCAATTGTTTGCGAAAATACAAGATCTGCTTTTTCTAGTAGAGGCCTTATATTTTTTGGTTTTTTAGGTACTTGAAAGTCACCAATCGAATAAAAATGAAGTGGAACTCGGTGGACTGTAATATCTGCTGGATGAACTGATTTTCCTTTGAATGCAGGAGCGATAATTGATATTTTATAATGAGATATAAAGGGAAGAAACATGCTCAAAAAACGTGCAATACCATCAATTCGAGGAACATAGTTATCAGTAGCAATAACGATGTGCTTTTTTTCTGAAACAGATTCTGATTTTTTAGTTTTTTCAGAGGCGGTCATTTTGAAGGCATTTTTATTTATTTTTTAGTTGTTGTTTAGTACGTTTTTTCTTTTTTGAGTCATTTACGGATTGTTTGTCTAATGAAGACG
>JBLKOW010000099.1:0-3670 GCA_047603135.1 Candidatus Woesearchaeota archaeon
AAATCTCTAATCTTCTGAATATAGTCAGCAACATCACTTCCTTTCTTAGTAAGTGCAAGAAGTTTAAGCCGACCTTGTTTTTCAAAAGTAATAAGGCCAGCATTTTCCATTTGCTGAAGAATTTTAACAACATGTGAATACGTACAATCGATTTGTTTCGCTAATGAGGATGCATACACATCAATCTTACCCGTCTTAAGTCCAACCAGCATCATAGCAGGCTTTTCACGGAAAAATACATTGAAAATTTCTTTGTTTTTAAGCATATTATTCATTTCATATCACCAGATGTCGTCTTACAAATATTAGAATTATAAAGTAATATTTAAACATATCGTTTTTTATAGTACTATTCAAGAATAGGTATTTTAAAATTCGTAACATTAAAAAAAGTAACACCGATTTACACAATATGTTCAGAAAAAAGAAAACAGAACAAATTTCCTTCATATTCTACGGAAACCTAAAAAAAGGAAAAAAATATCATTACTTACTACCTAAAGGAATACATCAAAGAGTAACCCTTCACGGATTTGAAATGTATGATCTAGGTAATTCTCCAGGAATTATTAAAGGAAATAACTACATTATTGCAGAAAAATGGACATTTACAGTAAAACCACTCCAAAAAGCTTTACTTCTCATAAAACTAAACGTACTCGAAGGAACTTTCTGTGGTAAATATAAACGAACAACCATCACTCATCAAAACAAAAAATGCTGGACATACATCTATAATAGAAAGATAAAAAATAAAAAAATAATTCATGAATGGTAATACTTTGCAATACGTGATAATAATAGTACAAAACTATTCACTTGCTTCTTTAGAAACATTTACTGCTTTAAGACCACGGTCGCCTTCTTCTACATCGAAGGTTACTTCATCATTTTCAGCTAAAGAAACTCCATCTCCAACTGCTGAAGCATGAACAAAATACTCTTTGTCATCTTCGCCGGTAATAAACCCAAAATGCTTACCGGAATCAAAAAACTTTACTTTTCCTTTCATTTTAATTTCCTCACTTATTTACTTTATTGCTACATTTGCTATCAAGTCACTACACACATACTTTCTCTATGCACAAACTGTAACAATCATTTTATACACACAATAAAAGCGCGTATATAATCAAACAATCATCCTCTATTTTTAAATGCTTCCTTTTTGAGTAAGAAAACAAAATAATATAAGATCACTAATAACACTCAGCGACGCAAAAAGACACAAAGCTTTATAAAATCAATCTATCCTAAAAGACCTATGAAGAAAAAGAGGTGTCAGTTCTTAGCTAGTCAGAGCGATAACAAACTGAGCAATAAAAAAATAAAATCACAAATATCCATCTTCATCATATTTGGAAGTCTTCTTATCCTGCTAATATTTTTATTCATTGTCATACTAAATCTTCAAACACCAGCAGTTGATGATTTTCAGCGCACAGCACTTGCCCAAGATATCAATGAGAGAACCTTGCAAACATATGCCATGCACTGCCTAGAAGAAACTGCACTGCCTCTTCTTGATACAATTGCAAAACAAGGTGGAACATTAAACCAAACTGATCTGGACCGTTTTCACCGCGAATATTATGAACAAAAATACCGAACATTATGTGTTTCTCAAGAAGGAGCTCAATACTGTGTTAACAGAATTCTGACACGAGAAGCAATGGAAAAAGAAATTGAACAAGCAATACTCAATACTATTAATGAATGTTTAAATTTTGATTTTTTAGAAGAACGTGGTATTACCGTAATTACGGGTGATAAAGATATCGATATACGAATAGCTCATGAAAGTGTTGGAATATCATTTACACACCCAATCTCAATTATAGAGGAAAACGCTGAAACAAGAAGTACTGAATTCTACATTTCAATACCACATCCTTTAGGTATGATGCACCTACTCGTAAACGACATTATTAATGCAGAAACAAGTAAAGGTTATTTTGATAAAGATTCATGGATGATTGCACAAAAGATGCAGTTCTTCATAAAAAAACACACACCATATCCTTATGTACTTTATGAAATCCACGAGCGCAATCCACCTCAAGGAAAAGAACCCCGTATCTTCTCATTTGGACTACAAATGGAAGACAAAGCATCACTAACGTCATGGAATAGACTGTATGAGGCAGAATATGGATGTTGTCATGTCAGACAATCTTGTTTTAAGAATGCAGATGCACGCTCATGTCAAGAACAAGGAGGCATATACATTCAATCGACACAATGCGAATGTAGTGAATCATTTGGAGGGAATTACGAAACAGAAATAATGTTTCAAGACTGCGAAGCACTAAAGCATGGAGAATCCATATGCGAATCACAACCAGGTATTGGTGGCCGAGATAAAAAAGTAACGTGCCTCGATGGACAATTAGTAACTGAAATGTGTCGAGACTTTAACGAGGAAGTATGCGTAGAATTTGCTGACGACACACTAACACGAGCAATATGTAAACCAAATAGATGGGAGGATTGTACACGATGTACCACACAAGCATGTTGTGAGGATGCACAGCTTCGAGATTGTACATGGCTTGAAATGCCAAGCAATACAATAGGACAATCAGAAAACCCTATGTGTGTACCTAAAAAAAGCCCAGGATTTAGATTTTGGGAAGGCGCCGGGCAAGAAATCTGCAACCTTGGAACTGGATATGCACAATGTGAAGGACACACTTGTGGACAAGAATGGGTTACTCATACAACAACAAGATGCGCAATGCTTGGAAATTGTGGAATTCACGAAAACATTGCAGGAGTACAAACAAAATCAGGTTTTTTGCAAACAGACCCACAAATACGAAACAATCTTCCTCAAATACCCGAACCACAATTTACATTGCACCGCAATCAAGAAACACTTCTCCACGCAGACTTCCAAGATACCATTGAGCTAATTCCAGCATTACTTAGTACAGGAATGCAATACCTTGATGATGCAACATCAGGAAGAAACACAGTCATGTCATACGCATTTTGCGGAGTATGGCAACAACCTGTAGACGAGCAACGCTGTCATCTTTGTGAAGGAAAATCGTGTACTCCCTACAAATGTTACAGCCTTGGACAGAATTGCATCTATAGTGAACATAACGGGATTCCATCATGTCAATTTATTGAAGAAACAACAACAGATGAAATCCATATAGAACTCCAAAGTGAATACACATCAACAGCTGAAACAATAGAAATTGCAGGACGAACGATTCTAGGATTTACTATCGAAGATCAAATGATACCATATCAGCGAATTAAGCTTGGCATTGAAACAAACGTACCAACAAAATGTAAAATAACATATCTCCCGCATTTACCATTTGCTGAAACACCAGCAATATGGTTTGGAAGACCTGAATTCTCAACGACGCACAACGTCAGCTTTCGTGTACCTGAAAGAATTGAAATCTCAGAAAATGTTTACGCACGTCTTGAAGCACAAAATATGTATGAAATCTTCCGTGCTATCATCGATAATGAAGCACGCATACAAGACGTATTTACAACTGGATTTCTTGATGTACTTAATCGTGCACGAAATGCAATACAAAACCGACCATACCTCAAAGAATTACTAACAAAAAGTATTGAAGGACTTGACGATAATGTATATCACACATTTATTAGATGCACAAATCAAGCAGGAAGGGAAAAT
>JBLKOW010000100.1:0-3599 GCA_047603135.1 Candidatus Woesearchaeota archaeon
TTTATATTTATACTGTAATTGCTTACGAAATGTATCTTCTGCTATGTACGCGCAGTTCAAAAAGTTCTTTTTCTTTAAAGTAGAGATTACTAATGAACAAATCGTTGTCTTTCCAACAGCTGGAGGACCTCTCACAAAAACAAGTAGTACCATACAACTAAAAAACCAATCTTCTATTTATACCTTTTCACTGCAAGTTTAGTTGAAGTGAACACAGAGTTTAAATATATGCACTATATACCTAAAACTGGTGATCAATATGACAACATACAATAACACAAATATAACAGCTTTAGTAAGTGTAGTTGCACTTGCAGTTGCACTTATTTCCGTTATTTTTCTTGCCGGAGACAAAGACTTAACCCAAAACACAATAAGTGTATCAGGTAATGCAGAAATGAGCGTAAGCCCAGACAAAGCAGAAATACATCTGAGCGTAATCACAAATGGAAGCACTGCACTAGATGCTCAGGAGCAAAACAGAGTAACTGAAGAAGCCGTACGTCAAGCACTCTTAAGTGCAGGTATTGATGAAAAAGACATAGAAACAACATCATACAACTTGCATCAACAAACAAGATGGGATTCACGATTGCAACGATCAGTTGAAACCGGATACGAGCTTAGACATACTCTCAAAATAACCATTCATGACGTAGAAAGAGTTGGAAGCATTGTAGACACTGCAATTGAAGCAGGAGCAAATAATGTACAGCGAATTTCATTTGGACTTTCAGACGAACTTGAAAAGCGAGTTAGAGATGAAGCACTTCAAAATGCAGGACTATCTGCACAAGAAAAAGCACAAAGCATTGCAAACACAATGAATGTACGCCTTGGAAAAGTAGTATCCGTACAAGAAAGTAACTATTATTTCCAGCCGTATCAATTTAATGGAATGATGCGAGCTGAGACTGCAATGGATATGGCCGTTCCAGAAACACAAATTTCACCTCAAAATGTAGAAGTTCGTGCAAGTATGAGTGTGCTTTACGCAATTAGATAGATTTTTATTTTTTTATTATTTATTTAATAATTAGCGTTTACAAAGAATTTACCGAGAAACGACATCAACAAGACGCATATTTCCATCATACACATATTCTTTCCTTTCTGTATCTAATTCAAAATCACCTAAATTTCTCCAAAAAGATCTCCGTTCTTCTAAATGAATATCATCTGAAAAATAAGGTGAAAGAGAAAAAACATATGTATCAACATTAGGTATTCTAACAGTTCTACAACATGCAATTAAAAAAGAATTTGGAATTTGACCATAATGACTACTTGAGCCAGAAAATAGTAACTTTCGATCACTATAGTTAAAACTTCCCCCTCCTACAATAAAACTAGACGGTAACTCACCTTCTCTCAAAAGCCCAGCATTTCGAATTAAATTTTGATGAGAAGAGTCATCAGTCATAAATAATCGAAAAAGTGAATCACTCCTTTTAAAAACAAATTTTCCAAGTGAAAAACTTTCTTGAGTTAATTCGTCAATTGTTTGAGGATTACCCAATTCAAAAGATATCATTGTAACATTACTCCTAATATTAAACAAGAATAAAAACCGATTTAAAAAATAATAGCTTCTACAAACTACCTAAACAACTTCTCCAACCAAATAATAAGAAGTACAATCAGTAATGGTTACTTCGTATCGTTTTCCTAAAACGCAAGAATCAGGTACAATCACTTGCTTATACGATTTATTTCTCCCAATCATAGTTCCTTTTTTACCTTTTTCAGTTATTAAAACTGAAATCTTCTCACCAATGTAATTTTTATTTTTTTGCAGTGCAGTAGCCTCAAACGCTTTTACAAATCGAATTGTTCGCTCTTTTACAATTCCACCTGGAATTTCAGGTAGCTTAGCTGCCTCAGTGTGAGGGCGTGGCCAAAATCGAGATACGTTAACAATATCAGGCTGAGCTTCATCAAGAAGAGAAAGCGTTTGCTCAAAATGTTCTTCAGTTTCAGTTGGAAACCCAATAATAATATCAGTTGCAATAGTTATCCGTGGAACTTTTTCTTGAAGAGCATGAATAAGCTTAACATAATGCCGTCTTCGATACCCTCGTTTCATATCCCGCAAAACTGCATCGCTTCCTGCTTGAACAGGAATATGAGCGAACGCATACACATTAGGAAGTGAAAGGACCTCAGCAAAAGCATCGACATACCTTAAAATATGTTGCGGATTACCCATACCAATACGAATCATAAAATCGCCTTTAATTGAAGCAATTTCTTTAACGAGCTGAGCTAAATTTGTTTTATGCTCAAACCCATAACAACCATTATCAGGAGAAGTAAGATATATTTCTTTAACACCATCTCGCTTTGCAGCACGCACACGTTTTAGAATATCATTCACAGGATACGAAGTTAACTCTCCTCGTGCATGTTTAGTAATACAGTATGTACATAAACTTAAACACCCTGCACTTATAGGAATAATTTCAATCAGCGGATTAAGTCGTTTAGAAGGAACAGTTAATTTGTTAGTATGCGTATCTTCTAGCTTAGTAACAACTTCTCCTTGAAGTGTTCGCGCAACAACTTCACTTACTGCAGGAATTTGCTCAGTGCCAATCTTTGAATACTCAGCAACACGCTCAGGCATTGACTGCGAAATACAGCCAGCAACAACCACCTTTTTATTCTGCTTTGAAAGTTTTTTTAGAAGCGTAAAAAACTTACTTTCAGTTGGTCCTTTTACTGCGCATGAATTTAAGACAATAACATCTGCTGAATCCATATCACGTGCAAACTCGTAACCATCTTGTTCAAGAACTGCATGCATTTGTTCTCCATCTGCCTGATTTAAACTGCACCCATATGTTTCAACAAAAACTTTAGCCATAAAGAAAAAAACTCACCATATCTTTAAATACGTTGCTGTGTTAAGTTAAATCCTACTCAAAATCAACTCTATCAAATGCTGAACGTTGTACATGAGCGCTTGATATCCAATGACGATTAGCAATCACATCCAGATTAAGAATAGAAACCGGTTGATTCAACCACCTTGCCTCGATAACTTTTTTGTCAATGGCAGCATCAAATGAACGGTGATCACGTAAAAAAAATTGTTTTTCTTCAGGAGTATACACAACAACACAACCTCCATGACCGCGTTGTATCTTTACTCCTTGCTCGTCATACATATCACAAGAATATCTAATATAACCGCCTACTTCATAAACTCCATTTGTATCCATACTATCACATGGACCTACCCAGAATCGAACTGGGTCCTCCTCGACGTCAACGAGGTGTTCTACCATTAGACTATAGGTCCGTTATCATCAAAAAGCATGAATAATTTAAAAATATTAGTAAGAAATAAAAATTATTTGTTCTTCATACGAGCAAATTCCTTAATTGTTTCGAATTTCTGCTTATGACGAGGACGAAACCTGAGAAATTTATCAATATTGTTCTCGTTATCCATTTTAAACTCATTTACATCAGGAGGCTGAATAGTCATTGCCTCTTTAGCACGAGATTCTACATTTGATGGATAAGTCTTCTTTGTACTCACTTTTTTGGACTTTTTCTTATTCTTCTTTGCCACTTCAATCACCGATACACTT
>JBLKOW010000101.1:0-3494 GCA_047603135.1 Candidatus Woesearchaeota archaeon
TTTTTGCTGGAGTATAAATAACAATCCACGTAAAGATAAGTGCGATTGCTGCTGCATAGACAATATACTTGTTCGCTGCAAATGGTAACTCATATACTGGATATCTAAACGATCTAAACGTAAACGCATTCATAACACCAAATAATACAATGGTTAAAAATGCCGTTGTTCGTGCTACTTCAAGCGGTGTATTAAACACGTTAAGTAAGATAGTAAATGTACCCATAGCAAGCGTCGTCATTACAAAAGTTGCAATTGCAAGCACTTTGAATAGGCCTGCATCAACTAGTGCTGAACCTTTTCTTGGGGCAATCTCCATAACGTCAAAGGACGGTGGATTGAATCCAAGCATAATTGCAGTTATTTCATCAGATAAGATGTTTACAAATAAGATTTGGATAGCAATAAGAGGCAGAGGCATCTGTAAAACTATAGCAATAAAGATAAAGAATAACTGGGTTAATGTAATTGAGATTTGATAGACAGAGACTTTTTGAATATTTTTAAAAATAGTTCTTCCCTCGGTAACGGCCTCAACTATGGTTGCAAAATTATCATCTTTCAAGACTAAATCAGAAACTTCACGTGAAACATCAGTACCATTTTTACCCATTGCAATACCTATATGTGATTCTTTAAGTGCTGGTGCGTCGTTAACACCATCTCCAGTCATACTGACAATTTCACCATTTTCTTTTAATGCGCGAACAATTTTAATTTTATGCTCTGGTCTAACACGTGCAAAGATAGTAATTTCTTTTGCAACCTGCTGTAATTCCGCATCAGTCAAATGATCAAGGTCATTTCCTTCAATTATTTTACCGTGTAAACCAACTTCTTTAGCAATGGCACTTGCGGTATCTTTATTATCGCCAGTGAGCATTTTAACCGAAATACCTGATTTAAGACAGGTGTAAATCGCTTTCTTAACTTCTGGTCGTGGAGGGTCTTCCATGCCCACTAATCCTATAAAAGTTAGTTTTTTATCGAAATTATTTTTATCTGCTTTCTTATATGCAAGTCCTAATGTTCGGTATGTTTCACCGGTAAGATCTTTATTTACTTTCAATATCTTTCGTTTAAGTGCTTCAGTTAATACTTTACGTTTCCCACCTTTGAGATAATGTGTACATCTTTGCAAGACTATTTCTGGCGCTCCTTTTACATATGCAGTTTTTTTCTTTTGTTCTTCATGAACTACTGCCATTATTTTAGTATGTGAACTAAATGGTATTTCTTCAATACGCTCTCCTTTAATTTCTTCTTTAAACATATTAGCTTTTCCAGCCATAATAAGAAGTGCTATTTCAGTAGGAGACCCAAATGTTTTACATTCATCAGGGTGTTGTTCAATGCGGGAATCATTACAAATAACTCCTGCTTTAAGAAGCGTGCTAATATTTCGTGATCTAATTTCCTTATTTTGAAAGAGAAAGTTACCATGCACATCATACCCTGTTCCTGTTACATCAATAAGCTTTCCATCGGTGTACATCTTTTTAACAGTCATTTCTCCTTTGGTTAAGGTTCCTGTTTTGTCGGTACAAATAACAGTTGTTTCTCCAAGTGTTTCAATAATAGACATTCTGTTAACGATAGCATTCTTAGCTGCCATTCGCCGTGCTCCTGCAGCAAGAGTGGTAATTAATACAACAGGAAACCCTTCAGGAAACGCAGAAACAGATAGTGCTATAATAACAATTAATATTTCAACAAACATATCTCCTGTAAGTGGAGCATCTCTAAAAACCATAATCATTCCAGTAACAATAGCAAAGAAAACGGCATTGAGTGCCATATATTTAACAATAGTATTGACTTTCTTTTGAAGTGTTATTTCCTTTTCTGCACTTGAGATCATATCTGCAATTTTTCCAAACTCAGTATTCATACCAATATGAGAAACTTTCGCATATGCGCGTCCTCCTACAACGAATGTACCCATATACATTTGATGTTCAGGCTTGTAATCATTTTCATTAGGAGCTGAGTGCTTAGTTATTTCCTTAGACTCGCCTGTTAAAATGCTTTCATTTAAGCGCAAGTCTTTTGCATCAAGAATAACACAATCTGCAGGAACCTTATCTCCTACATGTACTATTATTATATCGCCAGGCACAAGTTCACGGGAAGGTACATTTTGTTCTTTTCCATCGCGAATAACTGTCGTCATAGGCATAATCATTTGCTTAAGTGCTTTAATCGCGCTTTCTGCTTTAAATTCCATAATAAATCCAACAACAACGACAATAAGAATAACTGCAAGAATTGTATATGCAGTAATATGTTTATCGACATAAAACGAAACTATCATTGCGAATATAAGAAGATAAATAATATAATTTGTTTTAATCTGTCTTAGAAATATTTTGAGTGGTGAAACGTGAAGCATCTCAGTAATTTCATTATAGCCATGAACTTTTCGTAGCTCATTTGCCTCTTTTGAAGAAATGCCTGTATGCTTCATATATCATCGTAGTTTCGTTGTTAGTATACTTTAAAATTGACCATTTATAAACTTTTCGTGAAGGCTTAGTGACGAAAAAAGAAAAATATGCCCCCTCGAGGATTTGAACCCCGGTCTCAAGCTCCGCAAGCTCGTGTTCTATCCATGCTATACTAAAGGGGCATATCACTTCAGAAAATTCTGTTTAATATAAAAAGCTTATTGCTTTTTGTGAGTAAAAAAGGCTTTTAGCTGTTACGGTAGATTATTTTATAGAAAGAATCTATAGTACTGCAGAAAATGTATATGCCCAGTGTACTAAATACAATCAATATGTAAAAAAACGATTTTGCTATTTTTCTCCATAACTCCAAATAGAGTCGCCTACATAGTGGATTGTTTTAACTGACTTTCCGCTTTTTTGTTCTTTAATCTCCTCAGACGTTCCTTGTGCATATCCAATAGCAAGTGGTTTTTTATTTTTTTCATCGATAATAGCAACAAGTTCGTCTTTAATAATTCCATCACTAACTTCAACAATTCCTGGTCTCATTACATCAGCTCCACTTGCAACAAATTTAACTGCTCCCATGTCAACAGTAACTTTCTTCAAAAAGCAATCTTTGAGCAGAAACTTAAGTGTTGGTGTAATTATATTATCTTCATAAAAGAAACTTGGCTCTCCTTTAATTTTTATAATAGCTGGTTCATCTTCAACCATAAGAATAAGGTCTTTCTTTGAGAGTGGTTCAATGCCATATTCTTGAAATAATTCCATATTTAGTTCTCTTATTTCCGACTTTGCCAGTGTTCGTGTTCTCATAGAAACAGTATGACGAGTAACATTTATAAAAGATTCTATAGTTTTCATATGCATTGCCCGTGTCGCATAACCTGGTATTGCGCAAGCCTGGAATTCAATCAACTTTATTAAGAGGTTTTCTGACGCAAACAGCTTGTTTCCTCACGGATGTCCCGGTTCAAATCCGGGCGCGGGCGTCAGCACGCGCAGGCACTGAACTCTGTTCATGTTGCCGGGCGCGGGCGT
>JBLKOW010000102.1:0-3465 GCA_047603135.1 Candidatus Woesearchaeota archaeon
GTGATGCATTCCAATAAATCTTTCAGAACTTTTAGGTTAAATTTGTCAATCGAGAACCAACACCACCAGTGAACATGCACAGACATAGCCAGGCATGTAAAAACACACAGGTGGGAAAAACAGATTTTAATAAAATCATTAGCAACAAAGAGGTTGCTTTATGTACTATATCTTTTTTCTTTATAACTTATGTTTTGCAAAAACCAGATAATGGGTGCCTAAATAATTAGTAACGGTAGTAATTGCAAGAACAACTGCATACGCAATTGCCGGATGAATTAAAAAGTAGGAGACCTGGACATGAATAAGACCTAGACCAAAGATAAGCGAAAGTATAAACACTGCATAATACTTTGCGAGGTGATGTATAGTTGTTTTCTGTGTTACATTAAAGGTGAATGATTTGTTGATAAAATAGCTAATGATAATTCCTGATATGTACCCTAGCGATGAAGCAATAATATAATGAACTCCTGAGAATAAAAGAATGAGGAATAAGGTATAGTTGCACGTTGTTGAGATAATACCTACCAAACAGAATCGAATAAAGCCTTTTTGATGCGACTTGATATGATGTAGCATGTTTATTACCAAATTTGCTTTTTATTGTGTGATGTGCGTTATATTAAAAAAACCAGCTGATTATGCGTAAAATACCTTGCTTCCAAGGCACGCGGTGAGAGATGCCTTCCTGTGTAGTAAATTCATTATAATGCGCGCGGTACCATTCATAATTCCTAATAAGCGCTTCTTTATTTGAATATTTGGGTTTAAAGTTGAGCTGTTTTTCGGCTTTTTTAATAGAAACAAATGAATCGTGCGGAGCTGTTTCATACACCCATTTATAGAGCGGAGAGAGATTAAGCGCTTCAAGTATGCGAAGAACAAAGATGAGCGGTTTTGCAGGGATGGGAATAACACGTTTTTTTGAACCAATATGACGCATTATTGCTGAGAAATCTTCTTTCATTGTAGTAAATTCTTTTGCACCTATGTTAAACGTATCATTTACTTTTTTTCGAGGAAGTCTCATACATGCATGAATTGCCATGCATAAATCTTCTACATCAAGTAATTGATAGCGATTTTTACCACTGCCAATAATAGGAATATTTTTACCTCGATGAATCCAGTCATAGTAAATTGCCATAACGCCAAGGCGCTCAGGTCCTACAAAAGATTTGGGACGAAGTATAGGAACGCACATTTCTTTGCGAAAAGATTCACCTATTTTTTCAGCATTTATTTTTGCATTACCATACGGACCAACACCAATAAGCCGATCATGTTCATAGAGCGGATGATGATCAGGAATACCGTACACTGCCGTAGAAGATATGTGAACCACACGCGTAATGGAAAGAGACTTTGCTGTTTCAAGAACATTCTTTGTACCAATAACATCAGTGGTGTAAATTTCTTTAGGTGTATAAAGCGGAAGAGCAGCAGCAGTATGTACTACCATGGTGCAACCTTGCATTGCTTTGCGAAGAGTAGTTTGATCTCGAATATCACCCTTAATGAAGGTAATTTTATCTTTAACATCTTCATAGGTGAACGGAGCAATATCAATTACTGTAATTTTATACTTTCTTTGAAGCAAATACCTTACTAGATTAATTCCAAGAAAACCAGAACCGCCTGTGATTAATACATGATTCTTTGAGGATTTTTTCTTTGGGGTAGATTGTTTCGTTTGCGAGGATACTTTTTTCATGATGTCTTTAGTTTAGTTTTGTTTTATATAGTTTTGGGGAGTTTGATTAAATAGGCTACCTTTTATTTAGTTGAGTAAAAAATTAAGTATACTAATAACACTGCTTGCAGATTGTTAGAAATCTGATGTGCCTCACCACTTGCTTATTTTGTTAAGTGCAATTTCTCTGCTTAAATACTATTTACTCAGTTAGATGTACAAGAGCAGCGTGAGGATAGCGTGCATAGTTCCTAAATATACCTACATCAGTATTCGTATAATATATTTCTTGAGTATAGTTCTCAAAATCAGTATACCTCTCTATTATTTCATGAGGGTGTGCAAAATCAGTGAGTATTATGAATGCTGTTTCATGAGAAAGGACATATTCTTGTTCATACAACCCATAGATTTGCTGATTTGCAGCGCACTCATATACAACTGATTCAGGGTTTAAGCGAAAACATTCTGGAGCAGTTTCAAAGATATATGCAAATGAAAATGCATACGGATAAAAAGCAACTGGAGGGGAAACTTCAGTATGTGGCACTGGTACTTTTATTGTTGAGTGCGCTTGCAAAATTACTATAAAGATTGCAGCAGCCACATATATTGCAGTAATTATTTTACGATAGGGCATTTTATGCATTCCCCATGCAAGATAGATATACAAAGGAATGCTGATAAGAAGCGCATGACGCGGAAAAAATATTGGCTGATAAAGATACGATAAGATAAGAGGCACAACTACTGGAATTGCAAGCAAGTAATAGATTAGATGATGTTTTGATTTTTGAGATGAAGAGTACTGTTCATGGATATTTTTTATGATAAGCATGGCAGCGAAAAAGATAAGCAAACCACTTACTGCGAAAAATGTGGGACCAACTATAAGCTGAAGAGCAAATACTTGGAAATCAATGAGTTTTGGCAACGTTACCCAAGTCACTTCATCGCGCTGTGATGCTACCCATACCATATACAGAAACGGAATAAGAGTTATTGAAAGCGCAAGATGAATCTTGAGCCATGTTGATTTTAGGTATGATGAAATATTTTTGTAATATTTTGCGTGAAATGAATGAAGGTGAATAGCAAGCAATACAAAAATACCGTACACATGTGTATATACTGTCATAATAAAAAATACTACATACAATACCTTAGCGTTTCGTGATTCATTAAAGCAAAGATAATAGTATATAGCAAACGTACTCACTAAAAAAAGCAATGCATACGCACGAAGTTCTTGCGCATAAAATACATGAAGGGGAGAAACTGCACAAAATAATGCTGCATACAGTGCTACTTTTTTATTGTATATTTTTTGAGCTACGAGATAGACTGCTGGAATGGTTGCTGTTGAAATAATTACTGTAAGTAGCTTAAGCACTGCAGGGCTTGTTCCAAGGTACGCCCAGAGATGCAGAAGAATATAAAACAAAGGAGGAGTTGGATCTGAATATGTTAAAATGAATGATAAGGGCTGAAGAGCAAGGTATATTGAAACAGCTTCATCAAGCCAAATTGATTCATTCGTATAGCGATAGAGGCGCAGAAATAGGCCAAGAATTAGTATGTATAGTAAGAGAGCTGAACTTGAGAGCAGTTTTTTATGCATGAAGTGTAAAAAAGTTGTGAATTTATAAAATACTACCTATTGAAGCGTGGGTTTAGGTATTTTATTAAAGATTATGTATGATTACAACATCAGCGTTCGGCAGATTAATGAGACTTCGATATGCCTCACAACTCGTTTTTTTGATATT
>JBLKOW010000103.1:0-3438 GCA_047603135.1 Candidatus Woesearchaeota archaeon
CGCCTCATAGGGCAAAGCAGATTTTACTTACTACCAACAAACTCCCAAAAGACCTATTTCTTCTTTGAAAAGAATTCATCAATATCTTTTGGTGTAATTTTCTTTTGCTTTTTTGCAATTGCACGAGCAAATAAATCAGAAAGATTTGCTAAATATTCACGAGGATTAGCGTGAGATGCTTGAAATATTTTCTTTGCTGAAGCAGATGCAATGAACTTTTGCTTTGGCATGCGCTGATCTAGAATTGCACTTGCAAGATTTGCTTGAATGTCATTTAATTTGTATAGTTTTGTATCTGACTTGAATGCTTTGTTAAAAGGAGCCTTGCGAAAGTCAGTTCCTGCAAATACAATTGACTTTACTTTATCCATTATGTAGAATTCATACAAAAAGTCAAAGTCTTTTTGGTTAGCCAAATTAACCTCGTCCACAAGAAGCAGAAGCTCTTTTGGAGATTGCATAAAGATTTTACGCATGGTGCTACGCGTGTTCATGATTTTTGTATAAAGATTCTTGTGATAGGCATAATTAAAGTATAAGATATTTTTACTAAAATGCTTTCGAACAGCGCGAAGAATTGAACTCTTTCCTGTACCATAACTTCCTTCAAGGAAAATAACATTACCTATTTTCACCTGATAAATTATACGCTGAAGAATACGCTCATACCCTATGAGGTTTTCATTTTGAGTTGGTTTAATACTCAAAGGGTTTTGATCATAACCAAGCTTTTTATACCACATCGTTATTTCCTCCGCTGAAGATACGCTGAAACGATTGCATCATCCATCATATGTTTATTCTTTCCAGCCATAAAGAATAGTAATGAATCACATTCCTGTAATAACTCTTTCGTTGTTTTTGTCTTTTGAGCAAGTTTAAGCAAGTGAGACTCGTTTATAAAATCTGGAAAACCAAGACGATTTAATACAATATCAATTCGCTCATCATCGCTTAAGTCACGAAGTGTATAAAGACGCCTCCCTATTCTGTGCCGAATACTATCAGGAATATCGCATTCACGGTAAGAGCGCGCAGTCATTATTAATGAGCGTAAATAACCCTCGTCAAATAGGTATTTTATGCGCTCAGCATTTTTTGTTGAAAGAGAAGAAACATTATCAAGTAATACGACCATATCTTTTGGAATTCGTTTAAGCATTACCGAAAGTGTCTTTTTACCATTTGTAATTAGTTTGTAAATATTAGGCTCATTTCCCATCTGTGCACAATTTACATACGCAAGACGGATATTACCACGATACTTGTCAACAATCTTAGTCAAGATTGCAGTTTTTGAGTCATTTCCCTCTAAAAATAAAATAGAACCATCATGTGTCTTTTCAAATAATTCCTCTAAAAGAAGATCATACCCAAATATGTCATCAGAAAAGAGAGGCTCAATATGAAGTGGATTGCGCTTATACCCTTTTTGTGTAAACCATGTTTGTACCATATTATACCAAATACAGCTCCTATATAAAAATATTACTTCTTTGTAGTAGTATCTTTGATTAATTTGTCGTCACTTTTTAGACACTAAAGAACTAGTTTTTGTCATTCAGATTAAGATCTATGCAATCTTTTTTAGCTAATTCTGCCTCAACCTCTGCGACAGATTTCCCCATCAACTTTGCTAAATCTGCTATTTTCACAAGTCTAATCATGAAAGAGGTATTATAAAAAGGTTGCGGTTTTTAAAATAAGGTTTTTCTTGCAAAAATACCTAGAGATACACATTAGTAGCGTGGGAGAGTATTGCTAGGTATAAGGTATGAGGAGTAGGAGAAAAATAGGTAGTTTTTGTGTCTAACTTTCTTGTAATTATTAGTATTTGAATCTTCGTTCATATTCTTTGTGATCAAACCATTCAAGAACTAAACTTACAACGATTATCTCATCATTAATTATTGAGTATATTAATCGCCACCCTTTTGGTAAATCATACTTCCAGAGATTTTTAATATCATATTTTAAAGAATACTCTTTTGGAATACGCTTCTTAGGTATCTGAATTCCACAAAAAGCATTCTCTTCAAGATTATCTAATGCTTGATTTATGAACTTATATAATTCCCTCTCAGAGCTATCGCCTTTCTCTAGCCTATAAAGTGCATTTTGAATACTTTTATCTGCAAACCGTATATCAGATGGGAGCTTCATTTTCTCCTGCCTAAATTTTTTTGTTGATAATACTTTTTTGCAACTTCTGGATAATATATCCATCCGATTTTGCCCTCAGAATCAATTGATATCTTTTTTGAATAGAGTAAATAATCAATTATTACTTGGAATGTTTGATACATCATCTTCTTTGGTAATGATTCCCATAATTTTCGCTTTTTATACTCGCCATCATTCTTTTTTATAAAGTCTTCAACCATAAGAATAGTATCTAATCTAGGATATCTTAATACATTTTCACATTTCATAAATACTTTTGCAGACACCATGTTATATCACTAGATATAACAACTATATATAAACTTTTCGTTAAAATGAAAGTTAAGAATAAAATAAAAAAGAATAAAAAATTAGATGATGCTAATAAACACAGGAGGTCTATTAACATGTTCTACGACTACTGTTACTTCGTTTACCACACTATGTACATCATCGGAAACAGTTACTATTACCATGTATTCTCCTGCATCCCCATGCGTAGTTGTGCGCGTATTAGTAGTCATCCAGCCACTGTATTCAATCTCTACAGGTTTATTTTGAGGATGCGAAATTACAGGCTGAAGCGTTACTCGCTCCCCTTCCTGCACCGTTATCTTCTCAGGTAGCTGAACACTAGGCGGGAGCTGAACTGCTTCCACGATAATCATAACTGTTTTTGTTGTATTCGCACGGCCATCACTTGCAGTAATATTCACTGTGTATGTTCCTGCATCACCAGTTTGTGTTTGCCATTCACCATTTTCATTAAGTGGAGCACTGAAGTAAAAATGAACATCGTCGCCGTCTGGATCAACTGCTTCTAAATTTGGAAAATGAACTAAGTCTCCCTCAGTCACCATTACAAATATAAGACCCTCAGAAACTTGTGTTTCATCTAGCTGTGATACATCTTGTTCATCCAGTGGTGTTTCTTCTACTTCATCAACTTGTTCTGCTTCTATAAGAACACCATCAGAAGCTATTTCTTCTAGAATAATATCATCAGAATCTGTTAAATTAATGTGTATTACTTGCACTGGGTCTTCAGTCGAACGAAAAACGCCAGTCACGATAATAGCAATCAGAATACCAAGCATTATTGCTGATACCCAAATTGCAAAAGTATATGATTGTTTTTTTTTCTTAGCCATAGTCCATCACCTAGGTAGATTATGTATCTACTTTAAAGTAACTTCTATTTATACTTTTCGGAAAATAGTAACAAAAATAGAATAATTTAGAAAAATTAAAAAAATAAAGAGAATAAAAAAATAA
>JBLKOW010000104.1:0-3408 GCA_047603135.1 Candidatus Woesearchaeota archaeon
ATTAATGTTATTGCGTGCAAGATCTGCACGTAAATCTGTTACAGGTTTAGGTGCTAGTTCGTCTGAAGTGTTTACTAAATTACTTCGAGTAATTGCTGAAGAATTAAACTGAATAGTGCCGGCATTTAATGGATCATAATACCGTGCCATTACATAATAATAATAATCCAGTTCATTTTCAGCAGTCGTATCAGTAAATGTATTTTCTCCTGCTGGAACATAACCAAGATAGGTTATATTATTTTCCGAAAGATTATAAAGAAACATACTTTTATTCTCGCCGACAGAGTCACCCGTTATTTCATCGGTACGATAAATATCATATCGAGTAACATAACACATACTATCACTGGTACATAATGGACTTGATGGGTCATTTAAAGAGAGTTCCCAATCAACTTTAATTTGATTACCCTGTGTTTCAGGAATAGGAGTTGTATTGACCCACTCAACTGGTTGAGGATCTTTATAAAAAAACGTGAAAGGATTAGAACTGTTAAATGCTATAAATATATATTCTCTATTTGAACTATCTGCTTTATTTCCATGCTCATCTTCACATGCTAAATATAAAAACCTATTTCTACCTATCGGAACATCAAAAGGAACTCTAAAGTCGGTTTGAAATTCAGTATTTGCTGTATTAGCAAGCGTATTATATGTTAATTGTGAACTCGCTGAATCAACAAACTCATATTTACATATTGCTGGTTCGTTTGTTGTGAAAACAAAATCACCCGAGGAACTTGGAAGAAATATTTGCTGATTTTCTGAAGAGATTGAAAATTCATTAAACTCAAAAGTGATACCAGGTGGATCAGGCTCTGTAAAATTAACACCTCCTGAAGTGTTTTTTATGATTGGAGGAGTAGTATCTATCCCAAATCTAAGAAGTTCACGGCCAAAAACTGCTGGATTTGAAAAAGCACCATGCTTACAATACACACCATAGTATAAAAAAGGAGGTTCATATTCATTATAATCGTTTTTAAACTCTAATTCACGTTCAAACATATCACGGGAAGAAAAATAAGTCATTTGACCTGCTTTTAAAATATTCTGAAGAGTATTATCGGGATGTTTTAACCTGTCAGTATTCAAAGATGCTAGATTATCTGAAAAATAGTCAGCATCTGTATGATTGTAATCACTAACTGACTGACTTTTATTAAGTATTACATAAAAACATGATTCAGCAGGTTCAATCGGACGTGCTCGAATAGTTACGTTACGACTATTTATAATGGGAATCTCATCTGAAGTAATAGGAGTAACAATTGCATCTACAAAACTAAACCCTAAACCAATCAATCTATCGTATATCATCGATTGTCCGTCAATTTCAAAATGCTCAACATTACCTGTTTTAGTAGAATCTGCATATAACCGAACACGCCAAAAACAATCTGTATTTTGACTAACTACAATACTGGTAAAATGAAGATTTCCGCTAGTATCATCAGAATCTAAATTTTGTGTTGATTCAGCCATATCGTAACAACTAATCCCCCCCGGAGTTCTGAAAGAAATATTGAGAACTTTATAAAGAGATTCATTTGTATCCTCATCTTCTGGAATATTCCATGTACACTCGGCAGAATATCCATGTTGCTCAACAAGAGGATTAGGAAATTCACATGCTAAATTATCTATTGCAGAAGCTTCGCTTGATAAAGTTGCAACTACAAAAATAAAGAAGACACACAATAATGTATGCACAATTGCGTTTCGCAGCGACAGTTGTTTACTCACTTAACCAACCTATGATTTTTTTATCAATATTCCTTCATCCGATATTGAATAAATAGTAAGATTCGTTTTCGACGATATCTTAAGCGCTGAACGAACTTCTTTTGGAATTACAATTTGTCCGCGCTTATCGACTTGAACTATCTTGGGTATAGCCATCCATCCACCTTTTTTCTGATTTTCAGATTAAATAATGATTTTTCAGATAAAAACAAAGAATTTCTTCATCTGGGAAGGGCAGTATTCCTGCATTTTGCCTTTTTTAGGCAATTTATTCCAATTATCTTATATTTTTATCTGAAAATCAGATATATTTTATGATAGGTAGTATATAAATGTTGCGAAAGGTAGAAGATTAGAAATTGGAAAATAAATAAGAAAAAAGAGAATAAGTTTAATTTCATTATAGAAAACAGTTATAGCCTTTAAAAATAAACGATTTGCCAATCACTTTTTATACATACTCAGAAATTCTTCCCTACTTATTCCTAGATCTTTCTTTATGATTTTATTTAAAAGACCGGGACCTATCTGCTCATTAGCATGACAAGGAATAGTTGTTCTCCTACCATCATCATGTTTAAGAATTTTGTGACTTCCAGTTGTATGAGTATGTATAAAACCATATTTTTCAATAATTTTACAAAGCTCATTTCCAGAAATCTGAGGAAGCTTTGGCATACTATACCTCTATTTGTTGTATCCCAATAAACTTTTCAGAACTTTTAGGCAAACTCTCGCTTTCACGGTACACTTTAATTGCTTCTTTAGTTCGTGAAATTAATTCATCTATCGTTTTTGCCTGAGTATGACAACCAGGTAATTCTAATACTTCAGATACAAACCAACCATCTTCGTCTTTTTCAATAACTACAGTATATTTTTTTTGCATGCTAACATATGATTTAATTGTCTTTATATAATTTCTTGTCATTTATTATGTGAAGCACCTCTAGATTTCAGTAATTTGCAAAGCAGTGATGCTATAATTATGGTTAATCTTTTTAGAAAACCTAATATATAATAGCACATGCTTCCCTTTCATAGAAATATTTATATATTAATTAAGTAACCTTAATTAAGGTTATAATAACTATTTTAAAGGTTATTATTATCCTTGCTTAATGATGCAATTACTGGAGATTAAAATGACTTTTTACAAACACATAACACAAAACACTGAAAGCCTTCGATTACTTTTTGGTAAAGAAGAAATTAATATAATGAAAAAGCAACTGCGCGGAGTTTCTTTAACACAATCAGAGAAAAATCGCCTATCACAAAGAATCAGGCCTAAACTACATGCAATACAGCAATGCGCTGTTTTTAAAGAGGAATTTTCACTCAAAAAAGGAGGCGATATACTAAAACAACTCAAAATTCTTGAAGAACAGATGCTCCTTGATAAAGAAGGAAGAAACATAAAAAAGATATATATATTTGGATCATTCGTGAAAAAAGAAATGACATTAGATTCTGATATTGATGTTGCAGTAGAGTTCCAAGATATTACTCTTAAGGAAGCATCATTATTTAAGAAAAGAATTTTAGAGAATGCGCAAGATACTTTTGACATTTCAGTTTTTAATACATTACCTTCGCACATTCAAAAAGAGGTTATAGAGCATGGGAAAATTATCTACGAGAGTACGTGATGCA
>JBLKOW010000004.1:0-24784 GCA_047603135.1 Candidatus Woesearchaeota archaeon
ATTAAAAATTGGGTGGTGACTATTAATACTGCTGAGTATGATACTAGTTGTAATAAGGAAAGCTAAGATACGTTAAATATTAATATATGTTCACTATGGTTAATTTATGGTACAATCATTATTATGTAAACTTGGATTTCATCGCTGGGGACGGGCAACCTTTGTAGACCATGGTATGCACTCAAGCGTGCGTGATTGGAAACAGCAGTGCACTGCATGCGGAAAAGAGATTAGCTGGGTACAACCAAAAGGAAGTAATGAAAAGTTTTACCCAGTTTCATTCGTTAAACGAAATGGTTCAGTTTTAATATTAGGACTAGGAATTTTAGTTTTTTTAATTGTACTTATACTAATTTTGTGAAGAATAACTATTTTATAAGACTAGAGTGAAGATTATTTTATAGTATTTGAGCAGACACCTATCCCTCCCATAGTATATAAATTAATCAATACCAAAATAATTCTTTACTTTCTTTTTTCGAAGAAATTTAGCTAATTGTGATTCCATGTCATCAAAGTTTTCGTATTGCTGTTCCGCTTTTTTAAACACAGGAGTGTGATGAAAACTTCTGCCATTAACTGTTTTAAATTTATGAACCTTGTGAAGCATTTCATGAAACATAACATAATCAAGTAAATGACGGTCTTGAAGAGAAATGTTCTTGAACACTAAACTCATGGTAATTGTATCTGAAGCATATTCGTAACTACCTAATTTTCGAAACGACTTTTTACCAAAAACTAAATTAGGCATCTCAACCATACCTAAAAAATATTGATCATTAACTCTATCAAAACTTTCCTGTAATTCAGGTTCTACTTTATTTTTTGGAACTGCAATATGAACATTTTTAATAAAAGAATGGTACAAGTCTTGATTCAAAGTTTTACGTTTTGTTTTAAGCGCTTTTTGTAATAAATGCTGAAGAAGTCCTATCTGAATCTCATCACTTACCCCTTTCCATAATTTGCTTATCTGAAAAGAATAATTATTACGCAGATATTTAATATGACCATTATATGGAGAAAATCTTCCCGAGTATGAGACTGATAAATTGTAGAGTGTTACGTCTTTTTCAGGATATAATTCAGTGAAAGCTCTCTCTGCAATATTCATACATAAATAAATGCGGTAGGATATAAAAGTATTTTGTAATACTTTCAAAATATTTCTTAAGACTCCTAAGACTCTTTTTGTGTGGATCTATTTGTTTCTTAATGCATTCATTACTTCTTGAAATACTTCATCAATGCCTTGAGTTCCATCTATTTCAGCAACTAAAGAAACATCTTTTTCTTTAAAATAGTTCTTAATTGGTTCTGTTTGATTATGATAATCTGCTAAGCGCTTTTTCACTTGTTCTGGTTTATCATCATCACGTTGCGTTAATGCATCTCCTGTTTGATCATCATATGCTGCAACGACAATACCATCAACAACATCCATTTTTTGCGGTTTAGGAAACGTATTAATGTTGTACGTACGACCGCTTTCTTTATGAACATATCTACCTGAAATTCTTCGAATACATTCTTCATCAGGAACTTCGATACTAATTACTTTATTAATAGATGTTATGCCATATAATGCTTCTGCCTGAGGAATAGTGCGCGGAAATCCATCAAGTAAATATCCATTTGCACAATCATCTTGAGAAAGCCTATCTTGAATTATTTCAATAACTAATTCGTCAGGAACAAGCTTTCCGGCGTTGGTATATGAAACGACTTTTTGACCGAGTTCAGTATTATTTTTTATATTCTCACGAAAGATATCCCCTGTAGAAATATGCGGAATAGCTAATTCTTCACTAATTTTTGTTGCTTGTGTTCCTTTGCCACTTGCTTGTGGACCCATTATTATAATGTTCATATGTATTACCTCCTAGCCTAAATAATGAATAGCATCTTGCACGGTACCTTGAGTAGTGTATGCTGATTTTACTTTTTGTATTATTGAATTCATTTCAGGAAGATGTTCCTTATATCTGGTAAGTGCTGTATTACAAAATATTCGCTCAGCATCGTCATTTGATTCTACTTCCAACAAAATATGATCTTTAAGTAGTGAGCCAAATGAACGGATAATTCCAATACATTTCTCACGTTCATTATCAGAAAGAGACTGTGCTTCTAATGATTGCAATAATGAACCATCAGGAGATACTAATTTTGAGAATATCTCTAAACACATTTCAAGATGAGCTACTATTTTTCTCCTGATTTCACGCAAAAGAAAGTCCTCATTCTTTAACGACGATATTTCAAAAAAAGTATTTAATTCATCAACATTCTTTAAATTTGTTTTTTCTTCAATTGATTTTACTTCCATAGCAAGTCTTTTTTATGCCAATTTAAAAATATTCTGGCAATGGGCTGGATATATATCTTATGTTATGAAAAATGAATTACAGACATAGGAATCAATTAAAACTGAATTGAACTATCTAAGCACAATCTAAAGACTAAATGAACTAAAAATGGGAATTAGTTTTAAAACGAAAAATAAAACCCAGATTAAATTAGTAATAGTCCACGTTGCATTAAGAAAATCAAGCGTTCCAGAAAGATAATGGAAAGAAAGAGCAATTGAAGCATATACCACTGCAACAAAGATTACAACAGGGACAAAAAACTGCATAACAAATAATGATGCAATAATCGCAATAACATATGATGCAATTAAATCAAAAATAATATTATTATCTACATCACCTGAGAATAATATACCAAAAACACTTGCAGTACCTACAAAAAGTGCTGCCGGCAATCCAAAATTAATTGCGGTATATACTGTTAAAATGATGTTCATATCAAAAAAGCCACACCAACCTGCAAAACGTAAAGGAAACATCGATACTACGCCAAGTATAAAGAAAAGTACAAGTGTGATGAAGTGTTGATTTTGTAATGCAACAAAACCTAAAAGAAGAGTGAATGGAATGAGAACTGAAAGAAGAATAGAGATACGTTTAAATCGATAATCCAGCTTGAATGCTGATGATACTAAATCCTGATACCCAATACTGTAAAACGGTTTCATTCTGGTTTGTTTTAGTTATTTTTTGTTTTTTTCGATTTACGATAAATACCATTCCTCCAGTCATACGCCCCTTAGGACTTCTGACGCCGGTTTTTTTTGGTTGAGACTGTTGTGCTTGAGATATTTTTAAATGTTTGCATTTTTGAAATGATTTGTCATAAAAAATTTTACACAATACCCAATCATAAGAAGAGAAATATTTTTAAGGAACCTCCTTCTCAGACGATTCATGCAACCAGTAATCATTTCACTTGGAGGATCAATAATTACTGATAATTCTGAGCATGTACTCGACCCCATAAATTATGCTTTTCTTGAAGATTTTATTCCTTATATCCGAAAACTTTCAGAAACGAGACAAGTTTATATCGTGTGTGGTGGCGGAAAACCTGCACGAGCATACATCAGAGCGCTCAAAAAAATAGGAGTTGTGAATGAAAATTATCAAGACGAAGTAGGCATTGCTGCAACACGCCTTAATGCAGAATATATACGGACATGTTTTGGAGAGATTGCACACCCCACTGTACTTACCGACCCAACACACATAGAGGGCATTACTAAACCAATTGTTGTCTCAGGAGGATGGAAACCTGGTTTTTCAACAGATATGGTGGCAGTCACTCTTGCAATCCATGCACATAGCCATGAAGTAATTAATATTTCAAATATAACACAAGTGTATAGTGCAGATCCACGAAAGCAACCAGATGCCGTTCCTTTTGATAAGTTAAGTTGGACACAGTATTTCTCAATTGTAGGGAGTGAATGGAGTCCTGGGATGAGTGCACCTTTTGATCCAGTTGCAAGTCGAGAAGCACATGCACGTAATATTACGGTTAAAATAATTGGTGCAAATATAGATAATATGGTACAGTGTATTGCAGGAAATCATTTTCTTGGAACAATTATCCATAATTAGTATAAACTAAAATCTATGCTTTTTATTGTAAATCAAGTATTATGCTAAAATTAAGCTTGAAATATGCGCTCAGAAAGAATTTTTACTTTTGATTCTAAAGGAGTTAACGTGTGATTTGTTTTCTCAACAGTTATATCTGCAGTCATCGACCATTTATTTTGACCATCCCAGCCATCATGACCTGAACCTAAAAAGTCAACTGGAAGGGCTATTTGACGCCTACACTTCTCACATGTACAAACTTTATACATCTTTAATCGATCATGAAAAGACTCCCATGAACTTTGAGAAAAATCTGATGCACAGTAAGGACATTGGGTACGATTGTTAATCAAGTTAAATGAATGGTGTAATGACATATATTAGATTAGGTAGTAAGTATTAATAAATTTTGTGATTGTTTTTTTAGCTTTTCAATAAGAAAATCATTTAAAGAACACCCTAATTAGAAAGGCATGGATTTTAAACAATATCGCGAAATGTGTCTTGAACATACTGCTAAAGGTTTGCGCGCAAGCGTTACTCCTGATGTTCTCATTATACAAAGTATTACAACTATAGAGGAACTTGATGAGATTATTAATCGTCTTACAACACGTGTTCGAGAATGGTATGCATGGAGTAATCCTGAATTTTGTCACTTTATGCGAAATCAAGATAAAAGTGTTGAACTTATTGCAACAAAGCCAAAAGAAGTGCTTCTTAAAGAGGTTGGCATGCAAGAGAGCGTAGGAGGAAATCTTTCAGAAGAAGATTCAGCAGTTATAAGTAATTTTGCTCTTCATGTGCAGAATATTATTGAACTGCGTGACCACCATAAAACACACCTTGAAAATATTTTAAAGAAGCATTGCCCAAATGTACATATTATTTTAGGAACAACACTTACAGCACGTATTATTAGACATACAGGAAGTCTTCGAAAATTAGCAATGACACCTGCACCAGTGATACAGATTATGGGTGCTGAAAAAGCATTATTTAAACATCTATCGCAGAAATCACGCAGTCCAAAATATGGTTTTCTTTTTGCCCATCCACTCATTGCACAAGTTGCGCGAAAACATCATGGGAAAATGGCACGTGCTATCGCAGATAAAACTGCACTTGCAGCAAAAGCTGATTTCTTTACACAATCACCGCTAGGAGCTAACCTTCGCAAGGACCTAGAGAAAAAAGTAGCAATGCTTGTTTCGCAGTGATTGGTGTTTGCCTGTTTTTCTTTTAATGAGAATTAGTATATGTTCTGTCAGATTTAAGAACATCCATTATTGCACTATATTTCGCATGTGCTTTTTCTTGTGCTAAAGGCAGTTGTTTTAATTTCTCCCAACAAGCATTATATTTTTTACAAAGCCACACGTTTCCCTCATTTAGTGACATTTTCTTTCTTCGAAATACATGGTCTGTTAACGCAAGAAAATTATCAAAATGAGACAATGCATCCGCACAAGAAACTACTTTAGCCTCGATAGTATGAGGTATATATTTTGAGTCTTGTGAATGTGATATTATTGCATGAGTAACAGCAGTTATCTTGTCATCAGGATAATTATGTTTTTTTAGAATCTCACTTGCTTCTTTCGCACCACGTAGATGATGTAGTTCACTTTCTCCACGTAATTTTTTTATATCATGAAGCCACGCAGCAATTTCACAAACCTCCTCATCAGCACTATACTCTTTTGCAAGTATTTTAGAATGAACAACTACCGCACATATGTGGTTTTTCCAATCCCAATCTTGATCTTTACAAAGAACTAAGATATCTCTTCTAATGTTATTAATTATTTTTTTATGAGACACTTTCATTTTTCATTCTCTTTATTTAGTCTAAAACTCTTTTAATAAAAGTCAGTGGTTATTGCTCTGCCTAAAATAGACATTGCAATAGTGTTGAATATCACCATAACGATTGCAGTTAATATTGCATATAGAAGAGTTCCACGCAGTAAGTTTACAGCCATAGTATATTCTTGTGTCAGTTTGTCATCACCATCTGAAACACCGCTAATTGTTTGAGAGATTATAAAAATAATTTGAACGATATACATACCAACAACTATTTGAAAAGCATAAGTAGGAATACCATCTCCAAACATGTCTGTCAATCCAGCAAGCGCACCAGCTTGCTCTTCTGCCCCCTCACCCATCTGTTGAAGAGATTTCCCAAGCGTACCAATAATATTAGTAATCATTGCAGTAATTCCCACAACAATTCCTGAAATGACTGGTGCAAGGAAATTAATGAGCGATTTCATCGAAGAAATAACTTCTGAAAGAAGATCTTTAAGACGCTCCTCAACACTATGCATCTCTTTTACATACCTCGCAACATTAACCATTGCACGTGCTGCAATAAGCGGCCCTTTCTTAATTGATTCAGTAAGTACTTTCATAGTACTTTCAATTAAACTTGATGGAAATGACTGAATTGCACCGCTATGCTCATCAAAAATCGCTTGCTCTGGCGACATACCTAATCGTCGAATATTTGTATCGATGATTGAGAAAAATATACCTGGTTGCGAATCGCGCATAACCTCAACAACGCGAGAAAATGACATTTCAAGAGGGATACCATCACCTAAACGATTTCCTAACTGAAATACTGCGGAACCAAACTCATCCTCTAATTTTTTTGTTTCTTGACGAACACTAATAAAGTCTTTTGTTTTATAATAATAATATATTCCTGCACCTAGTCCAAAAGAAAGAACTAAACATATACCAAGGAGTGTTGCAATCATCCCATAAGGTCCCCTATATATTGGATTTCCTGCTGAATCGCGCATACTTTGTGATTCCCGGTATTCTAAGATGCCAATACCTGGACGACCAATATCTAAATCACGACCAATGTAAATATCATTATCCTCACCTAGAAACATATGAAGAACTAATGGTGAAATACCAAGTAAAAATAAAGGAATTGCAACAAAAAGCGCTACTAATAATGGCGTACGTTTCATACCTAAAAATCGAGGATTCTTTTCACGTAATTGTTTAACTTTAGGATTGTTTTCTGGAATTTCAGTACGACCATATCCCCCTGGACGAGATGCAAGAATATTTTTTCCTACAAAAAATACTACTACTGGAATAAGTACATTATAAAGTACCGATATATGGTACCACGCAACATTTTCCATAAAACTAACTACAAGTGGTAAAATAACAAGACCAAGAATTGGTAAAATTACCCCCATCATGTGGAGTGTACTAATAGGAGATTGAATATCATGAGAATAATGCAACATTTTTTCATATGTTTCAGTTAAAATAACGTCAAGTGCTTTGTCAAGAAGAGCAACTCGATTATCCTCACCTGGCTCATACAATGATGCCTCAACAAGATTCATTGCTTCTAGAAATTCACCATTCGTCTTTCGCCATTTTTCAAGATACGCATCGAGAGATTCTTTGATTGTTTTATATTTCTCAGTCTCTACATCCCATAATACTTTCATTAATTCTGCGCCAAGAGGGCCCGAGAGATGTTCGGAGGCAAATTCAATTGCTTTTTCAAGGTTAGAATTTTGACGCATATACGTCACAATATAAAACACCGCAAGAACAATTTCTCGACTACTTCTTAATCTAAATGTATTGGCAAAGATATAGGGTAATTTTGTTAATGGAATCATAATACCAATGCTTGCAAGCATAAAAAAAGATACAAAAAATAAATCACCATTCAGAAACGCAAATGAAACACCAAGACCAAGAAGCATAAATATGATCGGTCCAAGAATTGCGAATGCAAATGCGTCTTCTGGCTCAATATTAAAGTGGCTTGTTTCTAAGGCTTCTTTTAATTCTGCCTTTTTTGCACCAGGACTAATTCGAATAATACCACCACAGAATTGACATGCTTTTTCATACCAGGAGTGCACAGCAATTAAATTCTCACTATGGAATTGTTTGAACTCTGAACTTGCAAGATGTTCTTTATTTTTCATTTGTCGCGCAAGATATTCAGAAAAATCTTTTGGCTGTGCAGAACTTTCTTTTTTATTTTTACCTTTTTTCTTTTTCTTCTTTGAGGAACTAGTACTAGATGTATCAGAAATATTAGAACCATCAGAAGCATCATTATTATTCTTTTTAGCAAGAGCTTCACGATCATAGCGCTCAAGAGCTTTCCTGATTTCCTCAGTGCTAATCTTATCCATCACGATACCCCTGCGTATGCTTACGTGCTTCGCGCTGTAACCATTCATTCCACTCATAAAAAATTCGCTCAGAGTCTAGCTTTCCTGTTGAGTCACGTACTTTATCACTTATTTTATGAAAATAATCATTACACAATATAGTAAACTTTGCTTCAAGTAAATCTGGGTTCTTGAGTTTATCAGCAACTTCAACTTGTGCTAGCTTAATTTTCCCGCGCAGTTCAATATTTTCCCAGAGTGCATCCCAATTATTTGCATATTCTTTGATATTTGCTGCAATTGTTTTTAGAATTTCAGATTCACCATTTTTTAATTCAGGAGATATTTTAAGCTCATCATCAACAGGGTCATATTTCATTAAGTCAATAAAACCATGTTCTGTTTGTGGATCATTTACCCAATCTTTACCTACCTCAGTTATTTGTGTAACGCGCCTAAATTTATGAAGCCCATCAGCACTTCGAATAGGATTGGCAACAATAATAATATCGGTTGCTTTAAATGAAGTGCTTGGAACACCAATATCATTCACGACACGATCATATATACCATAAGGACTATCACCATGAATAGTTCCTGCAACAGTATTTGCTGCAGCACCAACTCTCATTGCTTCATACAACGCTTTTGCTTCGTCACTCCGCACCTCACCAACAATTAAAGCTGAATCACCAAGACGAAGTGTTGCACGAATTCCTTGAGAAGCAGTCATTTCAGTAGAAGTGTTAGTTAATGACGATGCAACTTGCAGAGGCTGAATGTTATATCCTAATTTACGTAGTTGTGATGTTGGTAATTCTAATGTATCTTCAATAGTAATTATTCTATACTTACGCATAATCTCAACTAAAACCGAAGACAACAATGATGATTTACCTGAACTACGTGTTCCCGCAATCAGCATTGTCCGCGTCCCATCAACAATAAATGAAATAAGTCCAGCTGCAAATGGATTAATCATTTTTGCTTTAATAAACAAAGGAAGTGTCCAAGGTTTATCACGATGACGACGAAATGAAAATGCTAAACCAGTTGGATTTAATGGTTTTGTTGCAGCAGATACACGTGTTGATGCACCAGGTAGTTCTAATTCAGTATCAAGTAAAGGGTTTGCTTCATCAAGTGGACGACCAGACATTAATCGTAATTTAGTTGCCCACGATTCTACTTCCTTTATTGTTGGAATTATATTAGTTACACAGTCATCAAAATCTTGATGAACTATAAATAAGGGAATGCTTCCTGCAGGAGAATTCACACTCACGTCTTGAACTTTTTCATCACTAAGAAGAACCTCAATTAATCCAAAACCAACCGTATAACGCACTAAAATTCGTGTTAGTTTAGCAATTTCTTTTTCAGTCATTTTTATGCCACGGTAATGCACAAGTTCCTCTATTAAATCATGACCGATATTGTAGAAAACCTCACGCATGCGCTCAGGATTAACAAACTCTGATTTAGTCGGTTTATGTTCAGCCATTATATGTCGTGCGATATCTAATATCTCGTATTGTTCCTCATCAAGACGAAATTCAGGAGGGGACATATGGTATAAGTATTGTACAGTATCTTGCTGAGCAAAAACAGTTATTTCAGTATCATCTTTAATAACATAGCTATCAATTTCTTCACCATCAATAGGGTAATCAGCCATGAGACGGGTAAACATGAAATCTGGCTTTATGCTTGGAGAAAATAAACGCTGGTATATTTCACGGTCACCTGGTTTAAATCCTGGCAAAAATGGCTGAACAATGGCAATTAATTTTGTTTTGTCAAGTAATGAAACAATGTACTGCAAAAGCATAAGATATTTTTTCTGAAATGTCTGGCCATTATTTTGTGCATTATTTTGACTGTTTACTTGTTCATGACGAAGCATACGCTTCAGAATAACATACGCCCCAATTGGATCTTCTTTTATTCTCCTAAATACAATGTTCTGTAATTCTACATATTTCTGATTAAGACTTGCACTGAATTGATTAGTTGATTGTGTTTCACCGGCTAGTTTTGAAATTTGAAAAATGTTTTTTTGATTAAGCAATTTTTTGTAAAGCATTGCTATTTCAACAAGCATACGTGTCTGAGGATAATCATATTCATAATCACGTTTTTGATAAAAAATGATTTTTGTTATTTCACCAACATCAACGATAGCATCAATAGTTAGCGCCATGACAGAAGGAGTTTCTTCAAGCGAAGGAAGATGGTTATGTTTATCATAATCAATATAGAGAATAACATCTTCTGCTTCTCGTATGACCTCATACTTTTTATTATTTTCAAATAATGCGATACTATCACCTAGTTTTTTGAGACTTTTTTACTGAAGATTGTGCACTTTTGAAATCTTCAAGCGCACGTTCTATTAAATGTGATTTATTCCGAAATTGTGAATTGTGCGAAAGTTCATTTTTAATCCAATCAGCTAACTGAGAATTAATTGTTGCAGAGATTGTTTTTTTCACATAAACATATATATTTTAATAGTTTATATAATTTACTATTGTAAAATATATTTTACAATATTTTTGCTTTTAGAAGAATAATTTAATAATTTCATCGAAAAGTATTTAATAAGCTAGCCCGTACTATGCTGTATGGATTTATTTGCACAAAAAAACAATCAGCCTGACCCAAAGGCACAGCAAAGCGGAGGATTCTTTGGTGGAGGACAAAAACAACCACCAGCAAATGCTCAGACTCAGCAACAAACTGATGATATACAAGTGCTCATGAGGAAGTTACGGATTCATGAAGAGCGCGTTTTAAACCTACGAAAAAAGCTACAAATGGTTGAGCACAATATGCTCCATAATCAAAAGAAAGTAGTAGGAGAGATTAAATTTATGGTGCAAGAAATTTCTGATACAAAACGTGAGTTTGCAGGACTTAAGACTCATTTACGCGAATTTTCTCGAGAATTAATGAACGCTGCAAAAAAAGAAGATATACAAATACTTGAACGATATGTTTCGATGTGGGAACCGGTTAAATTCATTACTCGAGAAGAAGTCGAGCGTATTGTTGAAGAAAAAGTTGCAGAACAGATACATGCACTCAAAAGTAAAAAGTAAAAAGTCTACTTTGCCTATTGAAGCGATGTGTTTTTTATTAAAAATACATAATTTCACCGTGCAATTTGACTTTTTACGTCCCAAAACTAAAAAGCTTTAAATAGAACAACTATACACGATATCCATGTCACCACAAGATTCACCAATGAACCAATCAATTCCACTTTCAAAAGTGATGGACCTCCGTTCACAAGGCACTCCTAATAATCAAATTATTCAGATATTACAAAGCGAAGGATTTAGTTCTGATCAGATATTTGATGCAATGAATCAAGCTGACATGCGTCAAAACATCGGACAGGGAATGGCTGAGCCACAAGTAAATCCTCAACACGTTGAGAATCCTATGCAGATGAATCCACAAAGCATGGCACAACCACAATTCCCTCAGTTTGATAATCCTCATCGTGAAATGATTGAAGAAACATCAGAAGCAATCATTAACGAGAAATGGAGAGATATTTCATCAAGCATTACTAAAATTCATGATTGGCGTGAAAAGATGGATCACCGAATCGTGCAATTAGAATCAAAATTTAATACGTTGCAAGAAAATTTCGATAAGCTTCATCAAGCATTGATTGGAAAAATAGGAGAATACGACCAGAATATTCTTAATGTGGGAACTGAAATAAAAGCAATGGAAAAAGTATTTCAGAAAATCCTTCCGACATTTACCGATAATGTGAATGAGTTATCGCGTATTACAGAACAGTCAAAGAATAAGTAAAGTATGATTATAGAGTGTATAGTTTAATTCTAATGGTTTTTTACGCTATAGTAAGTATATTAGTTAATTATTAAATAATTTAAAGAATATTAATTACATTATGCTATTATGCTCGAGATGTACTTGTCATAAATAATACAGTAAATGCTGCAATTAACCCCAGCAATGCAAAACTTAATACCTTTGGATGAAAAATTGTTTGTACAAGATTTGTTGTGTAATCTGTTGACTGTCCCTGTGCTCCTGGTTGACCTGGCTGAGCAGCTGTTTCATTACCACTGCCTTGAAATGCAAGCAAATCTGGACCGAGTACTTGACCAACACTTATTATTATAATAATAACTGCAACAAATCCTAAAACCCATGGAATACCTTTGAATTCTTTAAATACACCAAGTATAGCACTATCACTAAACCCAATGGCCTTAAAACCAATTATAGTGAACAAAACACCAAAGAATAAAACAACAAACCATGGTGTCATAATTGCAATAGCCATTGCTGCTTTTCCACTAAGCAGTATGAGAAGTGCAACTGCAAGTGCTATAAGCACATTAATAGAGTGATTCTTACCCATGACTTTAGTCGTTTCAAGTAATGCAAAAACGACAAGAAGAACAAGTAAGGCAGGAATTACTCGCCCAAAACCTTCGACCAATGCTAATCCCGTAACTAAATCAGCCATAGTAATTCACACCTACATAATAAAAATGTAAAAAAGAGTGGAATTATTTTCCACCAAATAATTTACCAATGCCTTCAGTGATATCACCCAGCGCATTGTTCTTTGTCTGACTCTCATCCTTGGTAATATACCAAACAATGATTCCAAACACAAGGATTATAACAATAAATGCCTGCGTATCTGGATTATCAAGCCATCTGAGCCAATTAGGCCACCCATATTGGAACCATCCTGCTGCTCTTCCAAAGATGAATACGATAATCGCTAAACTCACAATTGCAATCCATCCTGAGATGCTTGAACCAAGCCATCGCACTTCACCACCCATTATACCAATGAGTAATAGTAATGCAACAATCGCTACTAATACGACTGATACACCTGGAAGTGCATTATTAATTATTAAAACTGGATCCGAATGTGGAGGGTATGTCCCCAATACGTGAGGTATTACCACTGAGAAACCCATTACTAACGCAACCATTACGTTATAATTTTTTTTCCCTTCACCGAATATTTTTGCTTTTTGTAATACTGCAAATACAATGGTGAAAACCAAGATAAAGGGTAATAAAACACTAATTACACCCCAATTATTTAATTGTTGAATAAATCCTTCGAAATTCATTATGCTTACCTCCAAACTGCCATGGTGTACATCATTAATTTGTAACTCTATAGCTCTTTATGAATGTCTTCCTTTATAAATGTTTACACTTTATTTCATGATTTTATGTGAATTTTATGACTTGATTCCTATTTTTAGTTTATTTTTGCTATTTACTATGACTCGTGCCTTGATCAGCTCCTTTTACGATAAACCAAATGAATATTATTAAAATAATCATCATTACTATTGATGATACAGCAGTACTATTATTGATATTCATAAGTAATCCAAAGACAAATTCTAACCATGTTACACCTGACTCGAGAGTTAATGCATTAAGGAAAATGAATACAATTCCTACAAACATGATTACCATGAATATAATTGACCATGGCTTCTCGAGGAAAAATGGTTCTTTTGTTTCTTTCATAAATGAACCAACAAGCATTAAAAAGAAGACCGATATAAGTAATAAAATAACAATGTGTGCTGCAGTTTGGTTGATTACTGCAACAACCCTACTTGATGCAACTGTCAAAAAGCCAATTACTAGAGCAACCATAGCATTAAGATTTTTACGCGTAACATCTACACCCTCAATAGTCTCAGTGCCAAGTACTTTTGTTTTCTCAAGAATGGCAAAAACTATAGTAAATACAAGTAAGAACGGAAGGACGACGTCATATAAACCTAAACGATCGAAAAATATAAGCGTTCCTCTAAATGTTGATACATCTGACATAGATAATTTTTGACGAGAGGCATATATAAATATTTCTGTTTTTTAAGTATAACGCATGAGCTTTTGATGAACTCATTTTTCAAGTGTGCAAAAATCTTACTTTGTCAATCGAAAACTGACACAACCACTCTGAGACTGATGGCATGCTCGCCTATGGCTCGGTCGGTTTTCTCAGACCCTGCTTTTTCCACTACGCCGCGCGTGAGTATGCACAGACGTAGCCAGGCATGTAAAAACACACAGGTGGAAAAAGCAGATTTTAAGGCCCCGTAGAAATGCTCATACCCATTCGTATTGCACCAATAAATTAAGCCAAAATGTAGTCCACATTTTTAATTGATTTTAGTTCCTTTTTTGTCTTGCAAAGTACTATACTTAATTTATAATAAAAGGCGCAATAGTATTTCTACGGAGCCTTTTTTTAAGATATACTTATATAGATGTACATTATAAGGGAAGTATGGCACACTATGAAGAGCTTCGTGATAAAGCAGGACAACATTTAAAGCGTGCAGAACAGATGCTTAGATTTACATACCCTATGATCAAAGAGCCAAAAGCCCTTATTGGTGTAATCCATCAATTGTTTCTTGCAGGGAGTAATGCCATCCACGCATTCCTTTCGTTTGAATTAACATATAAAAAAATTCCACCTTTTGAAAATACATTTGAAAGTAAAATGCGCATTATGAAACAAAAAATTATTGAACGCTATTCACTTGATTCAGATATACTTAAAACAATGCGGACATTACGCGAAATAATTATTGCTCATCAAGAGTCACCGGTAGAGTTCTCACGAGGAGAGAAATTTATTATTTGTTCGGATACATATAGTATAAAAGACATTAGTGAGCCATATGTACAAAATTTGTTCTCAAAAACAAAAGTATTTATAGATGAACTCATTAGCGTGATGAATACACAAATAGAAGCACAAAAGAAAAAACGCTTTTGAATCACTGCCCACTGTTTATGTGAGGAGATTTTATGAAAGAATCATTATATAATGCTGATCAAGAATTAAAACGGGCTGAACATTTATTATATGTTAGTCTTAAGTATACACGAACTGGAGATGTCATTAAAAGTTTAGTTATGCGATTAATAGCATCATTTGAATATACTATCAAAGGTATGCTCATTAAACAAGAACAAGATGGTGCTATTGATTCAATACCTGAGAGACCTTTTATGCAGGTAACACTAATAAAGAAATTATACAGTGACGATAAAATAGTTTGTGATTTTATGGATTTTTATATTCTTCTTAGAAAAATATCTCGCGAAGCAGGAAATTCTACAAGCGAATTTAGACGAAATTTAACATTAAGTGTCCCTATTGACGGTAAAACCATTGAAATTACTATTGATATTGCAGGTGATTATTACCATAAAACTGTTGAATTTTTTAGATATATATGTCAACTTCATTTAGCATAATAACAAAAAGCACATCACCTCAATTGGTAAAATAAGCTTTTTTTTATAATGAAACCATGAGAAAAATCGTTATTACCTCAGGAAAAGGAGGCGTTGGTAAAAGCGTCGTTGCAGTGAATCTTGGCCTAGCACTTAATCATTATGGGAGGCAAGTGATTCTTGTAGATGGAAGTTTTGCATTCCCACATATAGGTTTAATGCTCGGAAAATCAAATTTTGAAGAAACGATACTTTCTGCAATAGAAGGTAAAAAAAGTATGAAAGATATCGTTTATAAACATCAAACTGGACTTCGCATTATCCCAGGCAATATCTCGCTTGAGCACCTTCATAAAAAAGATATTAAAAAATTCACCACGCTGATTGATGATTTAAAAGAATACTGCGAAGTAGCGTTAATCGATACTACTTCAGGCGTGCATATCGATACACTTGAAACAATTCGAATTGCAGATGATATTATATTAGTAACGACACCTGACTTTGTTAGTGTAACAGAAACACTGCGGATGTTAAAAGTAATTCGACAGAATCTTAATGTAAGTCACATTTTAGGTATAATTGTTACTCAGCACATGCATAAAGAACATGATATGACTATCGAAAACATACAAATGCTTACTGATGAAAAAGTTATAGGAGTCATCCCATATCATGTACATGTGAAAGAATCACTTAAACTAAAACACCCAGTTCTATATAGTCATCCTTCGTCAAGTGTGAGTGAATCATTTGAGCGCGTTGCATGTAATCTCATTGGAAAAACATATGTTGAGAAAGAAGTTACTAAAACAAAAACAGAAGAAGTTATGGAAAAACTTGGATTGAAAAAATGGTATGAAACAATTATGAAGGAGGCCGATAATTAATGTCGCCTCGAAAAAAAACAGTGAAAACAGGTGTAAAAGCTAAAAAAGCACCAAAAAGCAAACAGAAGATATGGAGGAGAAATGATAAATTACAGCGAGATTCAAAAGAAATTTTTCATGATGTGCATAAACATTCATTAAGACGCATACATGCCCTTGAGAAAATTCATGAGGGAAAAAAGCAGACACATACTATTTCAGATAGTATAGCATTTATGAGTTTTCTTATTATCGCATTATTAACCAATTTCTTTTTATCATTTATTTTATTATTTATGATCATATTTTTACAGGACATACTTGTATATATTATTGTTGCCATAATTGGAATTAGCTTTGGATTAGTGTATACACACCTTATCCATAGTCTCCGTGCACTTTTAAGAAGTCATCATATCTATGCAAAGGTTTTTGTGCTTATCACAGGATCAATCAATGTGGTTTATATCGTTGCAACAAGCATGATTGTGTATGACTTTTTAGGATTTCCCCAAAACTTTTGGTTTCACCTAGGAATCGCACTTGTTTATTTTGTGAGTTTTTTAATTCCGTATTTTGGAAAAATTCTTTTTTCATACAATCTGAATATATGAAACACAGTAATATTAGCAATCGATACTTATCAAACATTCTATAGCTCGTATAAGTACAGACACCTAAGAAACCTTTATAAAAAAACAATTATTTCTCTGAGTTATGGCGGCCGTGGTGTAACCTGGTTAGCATAAAGGACTGTGGATCCTTTGGTCCGAGTTCAAATCAATTACTCGCCTTGAGTGTTGTGAAATTCTCGGCGGTCGCCCTTTTCTTTTTTACAGATTACTTATACAGGGTTTTTAGTAGTGTAACTATACTAAAGTACTCAACAAAGTTTATAATGTTTTTAATGAGTTCTATGTACATTAGTGGGAATAGGGGGTAATTAGGTATGTTTACACTTTCAAAAAAAAAATCGGATACACAAGATAGTACGCAAAATCAGTCACTTCCACCATTGCCGGAAGATTTACCGCCATTAGATGCGGATGATTCTATGTCTCAAAGTGAGATGCCAAATCCACCACAAGAACAACAAGACGTTAATCAATTACCAGAACAACCAATCTCGAATGCAGAATCATTACCTGATATTCCAGAAGATCAATCATCTCAGGAAGAAAATACTCATGATATGATACCTGATGAGTTAGGTGCACCACAACAAAATCAAGATTCATTTTCTCCACAGAGCTTGCCAGAAGAGTCTCAAGAAAATACTAGTTTTGATGGTGGGGTGAATGAACAACAGAATCAACAAGTAGCACCACAGCAACCACTAGAATCAGGTCAAAATGAACAAGGATTACCTCAAGTTCCATCAGTAAATACACAATCTAATCTTCCTGAAGTGCCTGATATTCAAGAACAAGTGAATGAACCACAGCCCCGCTCAAATGAAAAGGTTCCAACACCACCACCGGTTTTTGCAGATGAATCAATTTATGATACTCCTGAAGAAATTAGACATATTGTTCGACGAAAAGAACAGCCTAGTATAAAACCTGAGGAAGAACAATATACACGTGCTCGTCCTACACCACAACATCAACCAGATAAATATGATTATCAAATGGAAGCAGCAGGAGGCAATCACACCCAATCGTTGCAAGAACATAAGGGGCCGCTTTTTGTTGATATTGAGTCATTTCAGACTATGATTGATGATATTGATACAATCAAAAAGCATATTAAGATGTCTGAACAAACACTAAAACATCTTGATGAAATTAAAACGTCAAAAGATAAAGAGCTTGAAAGTTGGCGCTCACAACTAGAAGATATTAATCGGAAAATTAATTATGTTGACAAAGTATTATTTAACGAGGCATAACCATGGAACGAAAAGCATTATATGTAAAAGTTGATGACTATAAAGACATCATTGACATTATGACACTTATTCGTAAAAAGTTACAAGATGCAAAGAGTATTCTTGATACTATCAACAATTTGAAGAATGAAGAGGATGCAGAGATAAGTAACTGGAACACGAATGTTGATGAAATTGAACGGAAGATGGATTACTTAGATAAAACCCTTTTTGATTAAGAATGGCAAACGACGAAGCTACATATTATGTATCAATACAAAATCCTCGAGATTTTCGTAAAGATTTACTTGGCACTAGTAAAATAATGATTCAGTTATTGCAACGAAATACAAGACTGCATGAAATTCGAGAAGCAAAAATTGAAAAGATGTATGCATTTTCTAAAGTAATGGGAGAGGTTAATATGCTTTCAAGCAAACTTCGAAAAGTTCTTCCTAAAACGAAAGCAAGTAGTATGCCAAAAACGACTACACCAGCTATTACACACCAAGAATCTGCTCCAGTTAAACCAGTACGTCGTGATCATCATGAACATCATGACCCCAATCTTGGTAAATTGCAACGCGATTTAGAAGATATTGAACGTAAGTTAAGTATGCTTGAATAAATTCTTAGTAATTATTGATTTTGTAACGATTTTTCTCTCCTATAGCACTAAAAAGTATCGTAAGGTTTTTAATCTTGATTTAAATCTTTGCAGATACGTGAGGGTAGCGAAGTTTGGTCAAACGCGCAGGACTCAAGAAATTGAGTGAAGAGCCTTACGGTGATGACTTAGCGTTTGAGCAATCCTGTCCTTTAGTGGGTTCAAGGGTTCGAATCCCTTCCCTCACATTTTTATTTGTAAAGAGGATTTAAGAATTTAAACTTATTATGTGATTTCAGTATGGACAAAGTCAACTTACACATTTCAATAACATTTTTATATCAGTAGAGTGCTGAATTATTGTGATAGTATGAAAGACCAACAAAAAATAGATATGATTACCGAGGAAAATGAATCAATCGGTTCAGTAACACGAGCTGAAGTTCGTAAACATAATTTATTACATCGCGCAGTTCTATTATGTGTTTTTAATAGCGAAGGTAACATGTACATTAGAAAAAGATCGCTCGGAAAAGATGTATATCCTGATTTATATGGAGTAAGCTGTGAGGGTATGGTTTTTGAGGGTGAAACATTTGAGGACGCTGCTGAGCGAAAACTTAAAGAAGAATTAGGAATCACTGCTCCATTTTTGTTTGTGCGTAGTTTTCGATATAAAGATGAAAAACTGAATTATTTAGGACATATATATGCAATACAATATGAGGGTAAAGTTACCCTTAATTCTGAGGGAGCACATGGGTCATTTGTATCTATTGATAATGTACAAGAATTAGTTGCAGAAAAAAAGTTTATGCCTGATGTTAAGCAAATTCTTACGACATATATTAAAGAGATAAAAGATAGAGCTCTTAAATAGTGATTTATATGCCAGTTGAAATATGTACTGTTGGTGGATATGGTGAAGTAGGCAGGAATATGACTGCAATTCGCATCGATGATGAAGTTATTATTTGTGATATGGGTGTTCATCTTGAAAATTATATAGCACTGACTGAAGAAGAAGATGTTGTAAATATCTCACCTAAACAGCTTATTTATCATAAAGCAGTTCCTGACATAACCGTTATTGAGTCATGGAAACCACTCGTGAAAGCAATTGTGCCGACTCACGCGCATCTTGACCATATTGGCGCAGTGCCTTTTCTTGCACCAGCGTTTGATGCTCCTGTTATTTGTACTCCTTTTACTGCTGCAGTCCTGCACGCAATTATTGATGATGCAGGAATTCAATTCCCTAACAAAATAAAAGTATTAAATGCAAATTCATCTATTAAAATTAGTGATGCTATCAGTATTGAATTTGTTAGTATTACTCATTCAACACCGCAAACAGTTATCGTCGTAATCCATACACCATATGGTGATATTATTTATGCAAATGATTTTAAGTTTGATAATACACCTATTGTTGGAACAAAACCTAATATGGAGCGCTTGCGAGAAATTGGAGCGACTGGTAAAGTTCTTTGTTTGATTGTTGACTCATTATATGCCGATGAGCACAAAAAGATGCCTTCTGAGAGTGTTGCACGAGAAATGCTCAAAGATGTTATGCTTAATACTGAGTCACAAGGCAAAGGAATGATTGTGACAACTTTCTCAAGTCATATTGCACGTCTTAAATCAATTCTTGAGTTTGGTAAAAAACTGAATAGAAAGGTCATTTTTTTGGGTAGGTCGATGAATAAATATATTACTGCAGCAGAAAGTGTTGGATTAGTTAATTTTAGCGAAGAAGGAGAGATTATAAAATATGCTTCTCGCGTTGGAAGTAAAATAAAAAAGATTTGCAATGAAGGTAAAGATAAATACCTTTTAGTTGTAACAGGGCACCAAGGAGAGCCTAAATCAGCTCTTTCTAAAATGGCGCATGGGTTATTTCCTTTTGAACAGGGAGACATTGTTATTTTTTCTACAAGCGTTATTCCTTCTCCCACAAACATTAAGAATAGGGAAATTATTGAAGACGTTTTGAGAACACATGGCGCGCGTATATTTAGAGATATCCATATCTCAGGACATGCCGCACGTGAAGATCATCGTGATTTACTTACTATGCTTAAACCAAGACATCTCTTGCCATCGCATGCTCCTCTTCCAAAGATGACTGCAATGCTTGAACTTGCCATAGATATGGGAATGCCTAATGACACAGTTCATTTAGTTAAAGAAGGAACATTTCTTGAATTGAAGTAAAAAGACCAAGTTTTCACTTACTCAACATCAAAATCTTTATATATACCCCGTATTTAGCGATGTTGGGGGTAATACATATGAAACTTACACTTGCTGAACCTAAGTATCTTAAAGAAAGTATTTCACTTATATCTGAACTCGTTAATGAGGCTCGATTTAAAGTAACCAATCAAGCTATCGAATTAACTGCAATGGATCCTGCAAATGTGGCCATGGTTATTTTCAAGCTCTTAAGCAGTAGTTTTGTTGAATATAATGTTCCTAAAGAAACTGAATTTGCTATAAATCTTGCTAATTTTAAACAAGTACTTCGTCGAGCTGGGCAAACAGATATTATTACACTTGAACTTGAGTCAAACAAACTTAAAATTGTTCTCAAGTCTAATTCAATCAGAACGTTTGCAATCCCTATTATTGAACTTGACGAAAAAGAACACAAAATTCCTGAGCTTGCATTCCCTGTTCAAGTTAAAACAAATTCATCAATTCTATCAAATGCAATCGATGATGTGGATATTGTTGCTGATAGCGTGAGTTTTATGACTGAAAGTAAGAACAAATTCATAGTTAGTGCTGAAGGTGATTTATCACACGCTAAAATTGAAATTCCTAACGGAGATGATACAGATATTTCGTCAGATGTTGAAGGCACTGTAAAAGCAAAATACTCTGTAGAATACCTTAAAAAGATGGTTTCTGGAAGTAAAATTGCAGATACTGTTGTGGTTTCATTTAACAAAGATTATCCACTTCGATTAGACTATGCAACTGTTGATAAGGTAATGGTATCATTTATCTTAGCTCCACGTGTTGAGAATGATTAAATTTTTATAGATTTACTTTCTTCTTTTCTTATGACTTCATATTGCAGATATGCTCGAAATCAGCCTCAAGGGAATCATCATAGAGAACACCACGATACAGAACATGGATTCCCACCAACAGATGATGATGATTTATTTCGAAGAATGATGCTAGAAATTAGTCAAGCAGGATTATCATTTGATATAGCACTTAAGAAAAAAGAAAGCATTTACGAAGCATTTAATTCTATTGATACAGTTGCAGGGTTCAGTGAGAAAGATATTGAACAGCTCATGCATAACCAAGGCATTATTAGAAACAGAAGAAAGATTCTTGCTGCAATAACAAATGCACAAAAAATTCAAGAACTTCAAAAAGAATATGGCTCATTTTGGAACTGGCTCAACAAACAAAACTGCACTACACGAGAAGAATGGACAAAACTCTTTAAGAAAACATTTACCTTTACCGGAGGAGAAATTGTAAATGAATTCATGATGAGCATCGGACTTCTTCCTGGAGCGCATGACCAAGACTGCATAGTAGGAAAACGAATTAAGAAAAGTAGAAAAATTGCATAAAAAGGTATGGCTGAAATATTTTCAAAGTTTTTGCAAATAATTGTTACTTCTTGGTGAAAAATTTATAAAGACTTATTTAACTTCTTAGCTTATGAGCTTAGATAGCATCCTTGGTAAAAAATCATTTCGAGAACGAGTTACTGCATTTGCAGAGAACGAAAAAACAGTTCCTTCTCGTATTACTAGGCAGTATCTTGAACGCATGGTTAGAGAAGGACGGGCAATTGTAGCTGAAGAAGATTATAGAAGCGCTGCTGAGACTATTAAAGATAACCCTGACCGATTAATTATTCTTCCTGCTTATTTTGATATAAGTTTTGCACAAAGTAATCGTATGCTTAAACATCCGTTTGGAGGAGAATTTATAGCACTCACCGGTAAACGAACACTTGCAGAAGCAGTTACACACGCAATTAACAAAGGATATGTTCGTGAAGATACACTTCCACCTGAAAGACTTACAAGAGCACTTGCAGAAGAATTACATCTTTCTCCAGAAAACCTTTTACGTTCGGGAATTATTGCACATTCCAATTTTTTTAAATTGCCCTCTATTGGATATTCGTGGCAAAAAGGCGAACGAAAACGATTAACAACTTGGACACGTGTTGTTGATGCACACCGTATTGCAGATTATGGTAAGCATGTTCGTATAGGTGAACTGATTCAAAAAAGAGATGGAACTATTCATGAGAAAAAACCACAATTTTATGGGGACACACTACGTTGCTGGGCTCCTTCAGTATCTTCACCGCAACGTGCACTCTATTCATATCAATTACGAAATCTTCCTATTACACGAAATACTGCACAAGGATATAGTGCGTGGTTTGATATTGAAGTAAATGATCCTGACCCCGATGGAAGTTACCGTGGAGGAGGATTTAATAAAGTAGCAGGAAATATCTTCTGGACACGAAATGCTATTGCAGGATTCCTTCGCGCTGGAAAATATCTGCATCAAAATCCAATGAAGGGAGGACGCAGAATGTATGTAAATCCATTCCCTAAGATTACTGCACAAGGCACAGAATTTGTAGATGCGCTTTATGAGCGTTGCATTATTACGGGAGAAAGAGAAACAGGAGTTCCATCGATGAGTTCTACTGATAGAATTATTGGTGCACATATTGCAAACCAAGGGTACGATGGATTTTTTAGAAAACAAATAGAAAAAAAGTAAGCTTTTCTCAAAAATAACAAAAATCCGACTCTCGGTTGTTCATCCCGATAAACAAAGCTTTTAGCATGCCAAACTCCGTTTGAACATATCCCCAACATAAATGTTGGGGTACAAAGAAATGGAACATTTCTTGCACAAATAATCTTTGATTATTTTGTATTACTGACTCACTATTGAGTCGGATTTTTGGAATTGAAAATCTCACCCTGAAGGAAGGGGTATTCATATCCCTACGTAAATCTCACAGGTGAGATTTTCAATAAGAATTATTTGCTTCGATTCATAGCATTAAGATATTTCTTTAATTTTTCTTTTACTGCTTTTTGAAGTGACTCATCTACACACTCATCAACTAATGCATCCCAATTTCTGCTTGGAACGGTTAGTAATTCACCTCTAAACGTCCGCCCAGCTTTTTCTGACATCTGCACAATATTCTTAAGATGGTTTGATCCAAATACTTTTAGCGCTTGTAATTTTGAAACAGAGTTTGCACCTGCTTGTAACAAGACAGGAAGATATTCTGCGCGATCATGCCAAATCCCACATTGAATATCAAGCCCAGGGAAGCTAATTCTAAGCTGTGCAATCCACCATGCTTCATCCTCTGGAGAAGGAGGCTTTACATTTTCATAAGGAGTTCCTTTCTGAGGAATAAGACCATATACATGAATTTTTGTTATAGCATTTTTTTCTATAAAATCTTTAAGAAGTGAGAAATCATTGTGTGTTTCCCCTAAACCAACTATAAAAGTCATTGCGCGTTTAAGATCATGCTTTTGTGCAGATGTAAACATTTTTTCATATCCACTTATTGGTTTTGAAGGGCATACTTTTGCATGAAGCTCTGGATTAATAGTTTCAATAGAACCAACGACACCGCAGATATATGGTTTGTATGTTAGTAATATTTTTTCAGAAATGGGACCTATTGAAAGCCAGAATTTGCCTACAATTTGGTGAATATGTTTTGCAAGAATGAGTAAATCTTCATGTTTCCATGCACCAATACCGCCCGTTACAAATCCAATGTCCCAGCCAAGTTCTCTACATAAGATACATTCTGCTAGTATCGATGCAGTGCTTCTGCACGTTTCAGTCACGCGTTTTGATTCTGGTTGTGTGCTCATATAACAAAAAGAACAATCACCTAGAGAACAGCCCCAACTAATAAAAATTGCACGCTCAAATGAAACTTCCTGAGGAAAGTTTTGTGCATACACTTCTCCTGCACGTGT
>JBLKOW010000105.1:0-3354 GCA_047603135.1 Candidatus Woesearchaeota archaeon
GCAACATCAATCATTTGAATTGGAACAAACCTAAATTTTCCAGTAACAAAACCCTCACGAGGATTTGACACTTTGTTAAACTCTCCTGCAACATCAGGGATTTTAACATACCCAATTCCAGAATTAGGTTTTATAGTCGCGAAAGGATAATTTGCAATTTCCACATCTGCAAGCGTAGCTGACTTAAAGAACGTTGACTTACCTACATTTGCTTTTCCCACAACACCGACTATCATAAGAGTAAGAAATAAGCAGGGTTTTATATATGTTTGGTGTGGGGGTTAAAAGAAAGAATACTTTAAAATATAAATAATAAAATAGAACTATATGTTCATCAAATGAGATTATGTAAGTTCAACCCATAATTCTTCTGCAATATCCCGGGTTTGTAAAACAAATAGCCTATCTTTTAAAAAACTAAACTCAATATCTTGAGGATTAGTCATAACTTTTTCTATTTGAGTACTCATAGTAATTAATTTTTCAATATTATCTAAAATTGTTTTTTTATGACTAAACCATCTTCCAGCACTAGTTGGTAAAAACTTCTTCAAAAAAGATACGTCTTCATCAGCAAGTATCCAATATTCCTTGGTTTTTTTATGAGCAAGTATAACTATAGGAGTTTTATTTCCAGAAACAATACCCTCCCCTTCACCAAAAACAATTTCAATTTTTATAATATCTCGTGATGCTGAGAATATTTTTCCCTTAAATTCAATATCCTCAGTTAAGGCAGTATATATTACTCCTGAAAAGTCTGCATCAACCATGCGTTGTACAACAACACTCATCAATGCTTTTTTAATATCAATCTTGTTAACAGATCTATGAATTATTGCCCTATGAGTATACATTGAGGCATAGCAATCTTTAATTGCATGTATTACATTATTAATGCCTTTTTTCCAAAGAAACGTATCATGTAAACCTGCAAATGTTGAATGAGCACTATCTTCATCAGTTGCAGAACTTCGAACAGACACATATTTCATACTACCATATGAGTGTTGTATTTCCGAGAGAACATCATGTGGAAAATTAAGCTTAGAGAAAATTTCTGAAACAGAAGAGTCAGATTTAGTTAAATCAAAATTTATAGAGGACATATGTGAAATATTATCAGAAATAAATTTAGCAAAAGCAGCAGTAGTCACACAAAAACCAGGTGGAACTGAAAATAACGATGAATTCATTTTTCTAAGACGGTAAAGATTATAACCCTTGCCACCAACTAATGAAACATCACTTGAGTCGTCAATCGATAAAACAAATGAGTTAGTTGCACATTTATTAATATAATTTAAATCAATAGTATCGGTAAATTTAATATTAGATATTGAGGTAAAACTAGTTCTTTGGTAAGAGAGATAATCATCCTTCTCTGACTCAGAAACCCCTTTAACAACACCATTCTTTGTATCTACAAAAACATAAGGATGTTCACTTAAAACTTTTTGAGCATTAAGAAGACCAACAATACAAGGAATTTTATGCTCCCGAGCAATCATTGCCGCATGTGATGCAGAACCCCCATTCTCTGTAATAATTGCACTAGCACTCATCATTAAATGGACAATATCAGGAGTAGGGTTTCTTGCAACGAGTACATCACCAGGATTAAATTCATCATTTGGTGCTTCAACAAATCTAAACCGCCCAAAACCAATTCCTTTATGCACAATAACCCCCTTACCCCCTAACATTTTAGAATAGAGTGAAGAAACAAGCTCAGCTAAATGATACAAAGGTCCAGTTTTATAATACAAAGAAACTTTATTCTCAACCTCAAGATCATTATCATCATTAGTCCATAAAATTGCTTTAAGATTGTTTCTAAGAGTGTTCACAAATGAAGCAGAATACTGTTCAATACCAAGATTAGCACAATTAAAACTCTCCTTTACAAGATCAAAGTTTAAAGAACCTTTTTTTTGTATATAAAAAAATCTTTTAATAGAAATTAACGCTTTAGTAAAGTTGTTATCAAAAGGTACAGTATCATTCTCAGGCGTTATATAGCGAGTTGACAACACAAGCAGTAATAATTGCTCGTAATTCTTAAGGCATGCTATAAATTCTTGTTCAGTTAATAAAATAGCATCTTCAGGATGAACAACCTCCATTATTTTTTCGGAGATTAAAGATAAAGCAATATCTAATGCAACCAATTCTGGCGTATTTTTCTTAGAACGAAGATGATATCTTAATGAACCTATAGAGCTCATAATTTTCTTTTTGTTTGACTCACTAATTCTAGCACCTTGGACTAACTTTGAATCCTCAATAATCTTAACAACATCATCGTATACTTTTTTTAATTTAGAATCTGAGAATAGTTCTCGTGAATCAGTATCTAACGTAACATCAACTTTATAGAATTGTTTTAGATGAGGTAATAAACGCTTTTCAATAACTTCTAGTGCAGTTAATCGCTCACCATTAGGATATAAATTATTATTAATTAATCGCTGTTCAGATTTTAAAAATTGAACATTATTCTTTATCCAGTCTAGGTCATTATTATGTCGAGCTAATGAGGAATAAAGACTTTTGAATTTGTCAAAAACAGCATCATCTTCAGTAACTATGTATTCACGCAAAATATCAATCATCTGAACATCATCTGCTGATGCATTATTATGAATCTTTTGACGAACAAAGTTCAATGCTCCTGTTCGCTCAGTATTATTGAACCACGCAAAAGATTCTAAATCTATCGCATCCTGCCTTACTAAATAAACCACCGAAACATCACCTGCTGGAAATAAATCAACTATTTGTGTAACTATATACTCACAAGAATCATTTCTAAAACGATGTTTTATTTCATTGGGCAAGTATTTTAAGGCTTGAATCTCCTCTACACTTTGGCTGTGAGGCCGGTTAACCATAAGATATGACAAAAGTTGTTGTAAATTAGTTTTATTGTATATATCTTTTTTCAAGTATCGCAAAAAAAGTAAAGAGTCATATGGTGCATAAAAAGGAATCAGTTCACTATTGGAATAAAACAAATCATACAATAACCTCATTTTTTCCTTCCAATCAATGTCTTGTAAATAAGGCTCCTTAAATGGAGTTTTATCGCTACCAAGAACCGACAAAACACGATCAAAATGTTCTTTATTAAGCGAAAGTAAGATTTCAACCTGTAATAAATTCTCAAAATGCCTTTTAAAAATATCTTCAGGTATATTATTAATAGAACATATAAAAGTAGCAACATACTTTAAAACAAACAACTCATTTGGAGTATCCTTAGAATTCTTAATGATTAAAGTGAGCAATCTATCAATAAACGAGATTTTAACTGATGACAATCGAATTTCGTGTGAATGTAATGAACGGGCA
>JBLKOW010000106.1:0-3313 GCA_047603135.1 Candidatus Woesearchaeota archaeon
TCAAGAGAAAAAAGTAGTTCTTACTATTACTCGTCGTCGTTTTATCGATCCTTTTAAGATGAAGTTGATTACAGATCAATCTGTGCATCGTGCAGTGTATAGACTTGGGCGCAAGAAGAGGGGTGGTTCTGGTGAAGGAAACGTACCGGCTTGAGAAAGAAGTTAAAGTAGCAGTTGAACCTGAGAAAAATGATGGTTTGCTTGATAAGCTTGATGAAGTTCATTCTTTAAAAAAACAGTCTAATGGATATGATTCTCATTTAGATTATCTTTAATTTTGAGTCGGTTTTCTTTTTTGGTATATGCTTTGTTCTTTTTTATATTGTTATTTTTCCTAATTTATTTTTTTTAAAAAATCTCAAAACAAAACCTTTAATTATGGTATTCGATTTACATCATTATGGTAAAGCACATTCAGTATTTATTTGATCATGTAGGAAGTGATGAGGAAGTTGTCCGCTGGATTCGTACGTTTGGTTCCTACGACAATGTTTTTGCAGTTCTTAAAGTAAGTGGCGCGTCTCTTGAGAAATATGCTGATAAGCTTGCTACCGATATTGCGATATTATCTCGTCTTGATCTTCCTATCCCTGTAGTATATGGGTGGGGAGATGCATTTTCACGTAAGCTTGCTGATAATGGGATTCATTCAGAAAAACATGCAGAGACTGGAGTGAGAATTACTAAGCTTGAAGATTTGCCTTTTTTAGAAGAAATTGCTCATGAACATGGGGCAGAACTTGCACATCGTTTAAATGATAAAGGAACTCATGCTGGTATTCTTCATAGGGTTTTTTCTGCCTATAAAAAAGATCTTTCTGGAGTTGATGAGCATTATACTGGTGACGTAACTGTTGTTGACCTTGGCGATTTAGAGCTTTTTCTTGATAATGGTGTTGTTCCACTCATTCCTCCAGTAGGATATACGAGCGCTGGGCAGTTGATGAATATTAATGGGGATACTGCATCACGTAGTTTAGTTCATGCACTTAATCCACGCAGATATATCATGATTACTAATACTGGCGGGATTCTTGATCGTGATGGAAATATAATACCTTCCATTTCAATTCAAAATGATTATGAAAGATTAGTTGCTGATGGAGTTGTTTCTGGCGGAATGAAAGTCAAACTTGATGAAGTGAGTAATTCTATAATGGATAGACCTGAACTTTGTGTGCAAATAGCACATCCTGAAAACTTACTTAAAGAATTATTTACTGATAAAGGGATGGGCACGTTTATTAGGTATTGAGTTTTTTGTTTGTTGTTTTTTATATTAATTTTATATTTTCATTTCAAAACGTACTCAGTCCACTCCATTCTTGAAAACGATACAGCCAGTATTTTATCAATGAATTGTCATAATAGGTTTCAAGAGGAGTTGTGAAAAGACCGTCTTCATTTGTTATGATGCGGTGCATATAGCTTGCAACATCATTATAGAATTGTGTATTATTTGGCGTTATTATTTTTACGTTCATTTCAAGGTTATAATTACCTAAGTTACGTTTTGTAAAATTGGATGAACCAAGGTGCACTATCTTTGTTTCATTTTTCTCAATAACTATCATTTTTGAATGGTATTGTTCACCTGTTGTGTGATACCAACGAATGTGTGCATATTTTGCAAGTTCAAATGCAACTTGTCTATTTGGAATTCCACTCTTTTCTCGTGCGAATGCATCTTTGTTTGCATCAAGGATCATTACTAGGGTAACTCCTCGTTTACTTGCACGTTTTAATGCTTTTACAACTTTTCTATCAGAGATATAAAATGCCATTACTGTTACTGTATCACCCTCAACTGTTTTGTCAATATCGCTTATAATGGTATCTCTGATACTTTTTTCAGTTAGTAATTGCATTTGAATGGTGCCTTGTGTTTCTATATGATTCGTGTTTAAATTAATAGTTGTTCCTGAGACCTTTGCGACATTTTCTTCACTTTCAATTATCTCGTTAATTGCAGGGCTTCTAAAAATAATGCCTACATTAGAGTGTGCACTGCTTGCTGTATGAGGATTAGCTGAAGTAATGAGCGCGGTAGTGCTGTCTATTACGGCAACTTTTCGGTGATTTGCCCTGGCTGTTGCAACTTCAAGTAATGCATCTAATCTAACTGAGTGTTCTACATTTCCAAGAGGATGTGGTATAGGGATAGGCAATGGAATCCAGCGAATAAATGTTCTCCAAGGCGAAGTATATAAAGGATTAGAATCGCGCATTTTATTCATGTTTGTAAAAATGATGGTGATATTATTCTCTTGTAATTTTTTGATATGGCTTGGTGTGTAGCTTCCGTAAAAAGTATTGAGATGGTCGGTAATAAATACTATGTCTACTTCTTCGTTTCTTTTTTTGACAAGAAGACTAGTTAATTCATCAGTTATTTCACGATGTTGAGGCTGATGTGAATAATCATTATTGAAAAGAAACATATCAATAAGAATACTTTTGTTTGCATTTTCGATCATTTCAAATAATGTATCAAAAATTTCGTGTTCGTGTACCGTTTCATTATTTCGTTCAAATGTATAATCGGCTAGAAACTGTATGTCATCATCACTAATATTCCATACTTCTCCTTTTATATTTACTCCTGGAGGAAGTGGCTTTATTTGATTATATATCCCATTTATTGTAATAATTAAGAGCATGCAAAGGAGTATTGTTTTAATATATCCCCATTTTTGTATTTTTTTAACTAAAGGATTTTTTTTTATGTGCGTATGTAGTTGCTTTTTAGGTTTCATTTTTGCTTCAATGTGATTTCATTTTCATAGCTTTTATATATTCTTTGTTAGTATTTTCTAATATGAGTGAAAAATTACACTGCACTGTTTGTAATAAAGCGTTTGCAAATAAGGATGCACTAGAAATGCATATAAAGGCTAAACATCCAGAAATAATACCTAAAAAGCGTAAGCCATTACCTACAAAAAAGATCAGGAATTATAGTATTCTTTTAGCTGTTCTTGCACTCATTGGTTTTGGAATTTTTAGTGCTGTTGCTCAAATGCAACGTAATAATGAGTTTGCTCAGTGTCTTACTGATGAAGGGGTTGTTATGTATGGTGCATATTGGTGTGCTGCATGTGGTGAACAAATACGTCTTTTTGGTGGTAGTTTTAAGCATGTAGAATATGTAGAGTGTGCGGTATCACAGACACAACAAACTGCATATTGTGATGAACAAGGAATTCAATCATATCCCACGTGGGAATTTGCAGATGAGACACGTGCGACAGGTGTATTAAGTCTTCGTGAATTAAGTCAGCGAAGTGGTTGTGAGCGTTAGAATTTTTATTAT
>JBLKOW010000107.1:0-3291 GCA_047603135.1 Candidatus Woesearchaeota archaeon
GGACAACATCAATGCTAAATCCTGTTTCTTGTGCAATAGTTAAAACTGATTTTTTTGCACCTCCTTGTGAAATTGAATTAAATATCGCAATATCTTCTGGAGTTAATGAATAAGCTTGCTCATGCTGTGTATGAATAAATGGCAAAGAAATATCGAAAAGTGAGAGTGGTTTTGAGTAAACCTCCTTAATAGTTATACTTAATTTTTTTTTAGGTAATTGTCTCTCAAAAAGTTGTTGCTGAACTTTATTTCTAAAAAAACACCATACGACGTGTTTATATTGTCCAACAATCTCAAATAACGCCAAAACATGCACATTAGGTATCAAAGCCTTAAGAAGTTCAGGTGATAAATCACAAAAATACTTTTTTTTAATAAGTGGTATAAGATTCCAATTCAAAATCGCATCATAGCGCCAAACATACCCTTTATTCTCTAACTGCTTTACTCGATAAAAAGTACCTGGTTGAGTAATTCTTGCTAATTTTGCTAATTCTTTAGTTGAAATAGTTGCATCTTGAAAAAGTGCTTCTAAAATAATTTTGTCTTTTTCATCAAGCATAAAGTTATAATTAATTTGCTATTTATAAATAATTTCCCGAATTAATAAAAAAAATAATGAAAAGACTTATATTTGTGTTAAATTACTACTACTCGAGGGTTATATATGTCATATCAAAAAGAACAACACATATTTGATGTAGAGATTGCACCAAGATGCAACTATAAATGCCCAACCTGTTTATTAGGAAACAGACTACATCCAGCAAATCTTAATGAAAGAAGATATGATCCAGAGCTTACTGAAAAAATAATTGCATATATCCCAAGAGGAAGTCATCTTAATTATGTCGGTTTAGGTGAACCAACACTCTTTCAAGATAGAATAATAAAAATACATACAGAACGCCAAGACACAACAGGTCACATTCAAACAAATGGAACAAATAAGTTAGAAAAAGAATTACAACAATTAATTAATAAAAAAATAATTAGTGTTGGACTATCATACGACCCTCATCACGAACAAGGAAATACACGTAAACTCCATCAAAGAATACAACCAGAATATGTTGATAGTATTAGCATTGCAACAAACTCAGAAAGTCATACTATTGATATGAGATTAAAAGAAAAATATTCCCGACTAGACCATATATTACTTGATCCATTTTTTGACGAGAATATGACAATTACAATTAATTGGGAGACAATGAAAAGAGCATTGAGAAAAGCACGAAATGAAAATCCAAATACAAGAGTTTGGACAGGTTTACAGGAAGCATGGATACGTGATGAAAATAACACACAATACTTTCACGAAGCCATTAAAGACGGATTACATCATCTTGAAGAAAGATGGTATGAGCATAGCGATGGATTTATTGTTCGGATAGAAGACCCCACTTTTGGTGGTTTAATTAGAATTTTGACCGATGGCCATATAACATCAAATACATTTGACATGATTAAAAGCTGGGAAGAAATTGATAAACTTCAACTAAAAAAGATTGAAAGTTTAGGAGGGTAAAAATGAAAGAATTTTTAACATTAATAAAAGGAATGTATGAACCACTTTATTTTGCAGGAAAAGGAACTTCAGAAAGACCACCAAACTATACATTAAAAGAAGAAGAAAAAACACCTGATCGATTATACAAACCACCACAAGAAATGCAGACACAACATAAAAACCTTGAGTTGCGACTAAGACATTCCTAATTGAAACGATATAAAGAAATAAATAGTGTAAAACAATTAGATGTATGAATACTCTAACATTAAAGGTAGTAAAAAATAATCAATTCTAAACCTTCCCATTAAAAAGAGGTCTAAGTCTATCACCATACGTATTTGCAGCAGCAACAAACTTTCGTGCAAGAACTGGCTCAATATCAATACAAACACCATTAGATATACTATCCTCCATATACTCAAATGCCTTAGGTGTTAAATCAGTTATAATTCCTTGAGGTAACGTAATCATATGTAATTGTAAAGCATCCCAAAACCATGGAACTTCCTTAAGTGCAGCAAGAACACCTTTACTAATATCCTCATAAGAATGAGAACCATTCTGTCCATATACTACATCCTCTAAAAAGCGATCACACTCTTCATTAACAACAATTCTGCCTATCTGCACTGCCTCATATTTCTCTGGATGCGGGGTATCGACACGAAGTGCATCAACAAAACCATAATATCCTTTCGTGCCAATTGCACCCCAATTTAAATACACCTCAATCCCAGGGTATCGAATAGAAGTATTAGGCTCTACTTCCTTACAGAAATGACTTGGATATGAACCCACTCCATTCTTTGAAACATACTTATCAAATGCAGCATCATCAAAACCAATTTCTCGAAGTCCATAAGCTGAACGAAATTGTCCAAGAGGAAACCCACCCCATTGAACCTTACAAAAATTATCTGGTTCAACAAAAACTTCACGCGTACTTCCAGTAACACGGAGCAATTCAAAGTCCTTAGAAGAATCATCTTTCGTTGATTTTCGTGGCATATAAACGAGATTATATAAGCATTTTTAAAGTTTATGAGAGCGAAAAGTTCTATTTATCACTTCGCCATTATTTCAATAATATCTAAGTGATTAAGAACGTGATCTTTTCCCATAGGTAGTTTAGTTCGAACATTAATTGCTTTAATAAAATTCTTACCAAAATCAGTATGAAGTCTAAACGCAAAATCTAAAGAAGTGGTATCAGCTTCCATCAAAAAACAATCAGGAAGCACATTACCATCGCTATCTTCAAGTTTTCCAACGCCGCCTGGGAAAAGTGCCTTGTATTTTAATAAATCAAAAACAGCAGTATTAAGTGCTTGCTGAACACCTGTTGACCCAAAAGGAATAAGTATTTTTTCTGAAATTAACGTAAGACCCTGCATTTGTCTTTCACTAAGCGCACCTTTAGCTTCAAAACTATTTTCACCAGGAGTATATGAAATTAAATTATGACGACTTGCTTCACGCAGTGCAAGTTCTGATTCAGCTGAACAAGGTATAAATATCCTATCAGGGAAATCTTTCTTAAGACGCTCAAAGTTTTCCTTCGCACCTGGAATATCAATTTTATTACATGCAACAATCATAGGTTTTGTTCGCTTTCTAAGTTCTGAAGCTAATTGCATAAGCTGTTCTTCCGTCCATGCAGTTATGGTTGCTGGAAGGTTTAATTTTTTCATAACTTCGCCTACCATATCCTCATCAACCATTAAACCAGAAAGCTGTTTTCCAATTGCTTTATGCGCTTCAGCATGAGACTGCTG
>JBLKOW010000108.1:0-3205 GCA_047603135.1 Candidatus Woesearchaeota archaeon
AATCGTGAGTCCGTAATACCCCAACATTTATGTTGGGGATAGGACGAACAACCGAGAGTCGGATTTTTGTTATTTGCTTTATGATTTATTTTCTAAAAACTGTTATAATTGGCTTAATCATTGCAAGAACAAAAATAAGTGCATACCAGTACCATTCTAAATGTAATAAGGGCTCCCATAATTTTGCAATCATTAAAACAAAACCAGCAACAGCTAACTTAATGCACTGGATGTCCCAATAGTTCATTTTTGCAATGCGTTCATTAGTCCATTTGATAAAGCTCATTTTATTATATATGTATTTTGTTGTTTTTATATTTTTTCTTTATTTATTATTTTTCCACGTGTGAATCATTGCTGTTGTTGTTTTAAATGTGTTATACTCTGCATCGATTGCTCCACCTAGCACAATTATTGAATTATTATATGTATGTGAATGGTGTCCATGACGTTTTGTAGGAAGTGGTGCTCCATGATATAGTTGCTCTGTTTCAAGATTAAGTATTTGGTGAGTGTTATAAGATTTTATCGTTTGTAAATTTTCTCCACCTATTATATGCAGTTTATTTCCGATAATTGTTGATGCATGTCCACTAACGCCTTTAGGGATGGGTATGCTGCTAAACTCTTTTGTTTCTAAATTCAGTACTGTCACGGATGCAATATTTCTTCCATTCCACCTTCCACTTACAATATATATTTTTTTGTTATATATTTCAACGGTGTGATGCTCTTTTTTTACTGGCAGATCTATAACTTCTTTCCATCTGTTTTCATTAATAGTATATTTTAAAATGGTTTCTGGGCTTTCACCTACTCCTCCAATAACATATATACTATTATTGTATGGTATTACTCTATGAGCTGCTCTTGCGTAAGGCATTTCTTCTTTTTTAGTCCAGGTATTATTTTTGGTGTTATATTTATAGAAATAATTTGTTGCTTCATATGAAAGGTTTTCCCATCCTCCTGCAAGATATATTTTTCCATTAAGATATGCTATGCTTGTGTGATGTAATCCAATTGGTATATTTTGTAATTGAGTGAAATTATTATTATGTGGATTATATTTGATAAAAAGAGAGCTTGTAATTCCTTCAGGCTCAAAACCTCCTCCAAAATAGATTGTTTCATTGTGAATGGTTGATGCAAATTCTGCAAGAGCATAGGGCATTGCTTGGTTTTGATACCACTCTCCCTCAATAGACTTTAGTTTTTGGTGTGTTGTACATCCTTGTAATAAATATATTGTAAGTAGTACTGAGATAAATAGTATTAACTTTTTTTTCCTCATGTTTAAAATCGCATTTCTTTTTATTAAAATGCTTTTTGTATTTATGGAGTCTGTTTTTGAATTTAGTTTTACTAAATATTATACTAGTATATTTAGATTATATTATAAGACCAAAAGTTTATAAATATAAACAATTGTTAAGTTTGAATGAGAAAAATAATAATTTTTGGGATGTTGCTAGTATTGTTTGTTTTTTCTGTGTCTGCTGATACGCATAGTGTAACTGCAGATGAAATCCAAGTTGATTCATCAACTTCACTGCGCGCTGATCGCTCTGATGGTGATGCAAATAAAACTGATTCTGATGTTGATATGAAAGAATCAGATGCTGACTTGAATGAATCTGATTCAGATTTAAAAGATTCCTCTATTGAAAAAGAATCTGATACATATGATGAAAAAGAAGAGTCAGATTATGATCAGAAACAAAAGCTTTCAATTAATAGAAATGTTGGTACTCACGCTGAAGGACGTGTTATTCTCACAGTAAATGGTGAAGAGTTTTATACTAATGCTCGTGTTGTTTCAGCAGAGTTATCTGGAGCTTTAGCTTCTGATGCTCGGTGTGGTTTTTCACGGGGAGGTGAGATTGTTTGTGAAGTAACTCCTGTGGATGGCACTGAACAAAGAAGTGATGATAACTCAATATATTGTTGGGGTAAAAATGAATTACGCGAATGCCCACGTACAGAAATAGTTCCTGGTCAAGGCGCTGGAAAAGTATCAATTGGGGATATTTCAGCAAGTACACGTTCTCCTGGTGAAACTATGGTCGAAATAACTCCTGGTCAAGGCGCTGGAAAAGTATCAATTGGGGATATTTCGCTAAGTTCGCGTTCCTCTGGCGATGATACAATTGAAGTTCTTTCGTGGTCGTGGGGCTCATCTTCTGCAAGCAGAACAACTGACCCTGATGATGATACTGCTCAGCTTAGTTATGTATGGTTTGTAAGTGGAGAGCCTGCTTCTTCTGATAGGCCAGTTGAAACTCTTAGCCTTAGTTTTACTAAACTTGAAATGGGTTTTAGTGGAGATAATGGTAATGATGGAATTATTGAAATTGAGATTCCTGATATGAAGGTACATGCAAATTCACTTCTCTTTACTACTGTTTCTTTTAGTGAGTTAGTTCGTGATCGTGATGATGCTGTGTGTGGTACTACTGATCATTTAATCATGGAGGGTGATTGCAATGATGAAGATGCAAGTGTAAGACCTGGTATTGCTGTGGATGTTGATAGAGATGATTCAAATCAAACTGGTTTGTCAGATGTTTCAGCAGATGTGGTTGAAAACATTTCATCTGATTTATCACGCGATGAAGACTCTGATTCACTTGAGATTGAACAGCGTGGTGGAATCTCAGGATATATTGATAAGTCAACCCCTGTTTTGTTTTCTGCAGGTCAAGGTGTTACTTTAGATGAATCTGATAAAGATGAGATAAGGGAATATTTATCGACTCTTACTGAGTTTCGTGGAAGGGATTTAGGTTTATCAATTACTATTTTAGCTAGTGAAAATCCTCGAATTAGAGAAGTAATCTACCATAATGATACAAATGTTGTGGAAATTGAGCACGATGAAGAAGTACGCCTTCTTGGCTTTATTCGAATGAATGTGAATTCACGCACAACCGTTCACGAAGATGGAACTGAAGAAACAAAAAGACCATGGTGGACGTTTTTAGCACGAAAGTCAGAAGTGCGCTTTAAAGCAGGTGCAGATCTTTCTGGAAATGTTAATTAGGTAAGATATTTATTTTTCTTTTTCTTTAAAGAATTTTTTTATATTTGCTTCACGGTAGTTTGGTCCTTTAATCATTTTATATTCGTGCTTTTCTTTGCTCATATTTGACTCGTGAACTTCTTTGAATATTTCTTTAATTTTGTTTTGCAAACCGTGTTCTAA
>JBLKOW010000109.1:0-3185 GCA_047603135.1 Candidatus Woesearchaeota archaeon
AATAAAATAATAAAAATTAATCAGCGCCAGCAATAATGCCTTTGAATGATGCAATATCAAGTGATGCACCACCCACAAGCACACCATCTATGTCAGGCAGTGATAGAAGATTCTTTGCATTTTCAGGTTTTACACTACCACCATAGAGGATACGTACAGACTCGGCATCTGCAGGATAGTTTTTTTGAAGCCATGAGCGAATAAATGCATGAGTTTCCTGCGCTTGCTCAGGTGTTGCCGTTTTGCCAGTTCCGATTGCCCATACAGGCTCATACGCAATAACAACATCTGCAAGAGATGAAATTCCTTTAAGTCCTTTTTCAAGTTGCAAAGTAAGAACGTGCTCAGTAGTATTCGATTCACGGTCCTCTAGCTTTTCACCAACACACAAAATGGGTACAAGTGAATGTGCCTTTGCAGTGTGAACCTTTTTGTTAATAAATTCATCATCTTCACCAAATACATGACGACGCTCTGAATGACCAAGTATGACGTGTGTGCAACCAATCTCAGTGAGCATATCTGCACTGATTTCTCCCGTAAAAGCACCTTTTTCTTCATGATGCATGTTTTGCGCAGAAAGACTAATTTCTTTGTTTGCCTTTCTTGCAGATCCCAGTGCAGTGAATGGCGGTGCGATAATTATTTCAGCATTTTCATGAGGAGTTAATTGCTTCATGAATGACTCTGTTTGCTCAGTAGTCATATGCATTTTCCAATTTCCAGCTATTATTTTTTTTCTCATAGTATTCCTCCTTAGTTTCTTTTGGTACGTAAAAAGTCCACTTGCACGGCGAATATATGTTTCTTTGTCAAGAAACATATCGCCTCAGAGGGTAAAGTAGACTTTTTACTTGCTTATGTTGTATACATTTATTTTAACATTACCTTTATTGTGAATATTCTTCAAAAACTATAAAATCATCACGTGAAATTTCTCGTAAAACTTTTGCAAAGAGTTTGTATGTGCGCTCATTTATATCAGTTACCATTGGTAATTTTTCGTAAAAGAACGAAACCTTTTGATTAATTGTTTTAAGTAAGATAAGTTTATTGTTTCTAAACTGATAAATTCCTAGCACTATGTGTGTTACAGGAGAAATAACAACAACTTCATCATTTTCATGAGGTTTTACCGCGAATTCAAATGTAATTACTTGCAAAGCTTTTTCAGATTGTTCTTTTAGACGATGAATATAATACGACATAGTGCTTGAAAAAGTTGATTATTTATATGGATTGCGCTAGGCAGTGATATTAAGTATGGTTTTTAGAACAGTAAAATATAATAAACTATATCATATAATACCCTTATGGCATCTACAATATCACGTGCAATACAAGAGGCCAAAAGACTCAGATAAATAAGTGCTATTTGTAATAAGACTAAGAATTATCTTCTTTACTTTAGAGTATGGTTTATTCTAATCAAAAAGTAATATGAGCACATATTGTATCTACTTAAAACTTCTAAACCATTTATTCACGTATTAATTCAAAAAAACCATACCAGCAATGTTCATCTTCAATGTACGTTAACTCATAGTAATTTGCAAGGCTTCCAATAAATTGTTCAGTTTTTAGAGAACAAGTAGCGTCTAAAGGATGGCAGAAAAGGTCACCTTGACATGTGTCAATAAAGAAATACCGATAATTCTGTGACTCAACCATTTCAATTAATTCGGCAATACGCTGAGAGTTATAAAGTGGATAGTATGCTGGAATGAGCGATGCATCTGTATAAAACGATAAAAATGCATTATTTGTTACAATTGTTTCAGTTTGAGGAATTAATGATGCATATTCATAATACGAAGCAGCAAAAGGTAATTGATATCCTTGAGGAACATGATTTATTAACGGATTCATTATAAAGAATATAGCAGAAATGCTTACAAAAAAGAACAGTACACTTGAGTTCTTTTTAAAGAAATAAAGTGTACCACCTACAAGTAAAATGAGTAAGGGTAAAACGAGCAAGCCATAGCGGTGAGTTTTACATGAAAGCAAGGTTAGATACATAAGAGGAATGCCTGCAAGAATTGTTAAAGAAATTAGCGAGACATATTTCTTAAGGACAATATCTTTTTTATTATGTTTTTTAGTAAAATGAGTATATACAAGACGATACATTCCAAAGCACGCAATTAAAAGTCCACCTAATGCAAGAAGCAAGAGGAATGAGTCTTGCAAGAACACAATCCCATAAAAATACCATGGTTGTGAGTCAATGATTGGACAGTATACTGCATTATCACTCACATAGTTTGCCTTTTGAAGTGAATGAAGAGGATTTGCATAAAGCACTGCATTAAGGAAAAGAAATGGTACAACCATGAGCATAATACCCGATGTAAAAAGAACTATATATGGCCAATTCTTAAGAGATTCCTCCCACCAAAAGTAATAGGCTATAAGTAATGCTAGAAATATCACAAAAAATATACCGTAATAAAATTTAGTAAAGAATGCAAAAGCAATACTTATTCCAGCTAAAAAATGATATTCTTTTAGCAATAAATACAGCGAGAGCATGAAAAAGAAAAGTGCAATACCCTCACTAAGCATGACATAATTAAGACTGAAAAATGTAGTAGTACTTGCAAATATAAGCGCTGTAATTATGCCTATTACAGAATTATATAAAAACCTAGCAACTACCGACATTAAGAAAATCGACAATAGACTGAGCACTGTTAATAGTATGAAAAATCCAAAGGGCACATCAATACCTATCCACCATAAAAATCCTGCAATAACACTTGTTACCGGAGGACGTATTTCTTCATAGAAACCTGATTCTCCGCCTGAAAATATAAACTTGCCATTTGCAAGATATACACCTGAATCAAAAAATACTCCACCTGCTGAAGATATAAAGACAAGCCTTAGTAAAAGTGAACAGAAAAGTATACCAGCGATGATTATATAAAACCACTTACTCCAGAATGAATGTTCCATAAGCTCCCCAATAGATGTTATCCCAGAAGCACTTTTTTTTCGCATAATATATTAGTTAGAAAGGTATTTTTAAATGTTGCTACCGATAGTACGTAAAAAGTCAAGCTTGCACGGCGAATACATATTTTTCAAGGTTTTGAAATATATCGCCTCATAGGGCAAAGCAGATTTTACTTACTACCAACAAACTCCCAAAAGACCTATTTCTTCTTTGAAAAGAATTC
>JBLKOW010000005.1:0-21526 GCA_047603135.1 Candidatus Woesearchaeota archaeon
AACTATTCCCTACAAATAAAACTTCAGAAGGCAATATACCTTTTTCATGTAAATGTGAAAGTGCTAAACGAAAAGCATTAAGATTTGGTTTTGAATATCCCAAGCGATACGAAAAAAATAATAAATCTTTATCAAAAAAAGTAGTTAGTGAATCAATTTTTAAAAGCCTAAGTAAATCAAGCTCAGTTCCGCGTTGAGCATTTGAAATAATACCCATGCGAATACCTCTTTTCTGAAGTTCTTTTAAAACCTCAAAAACACCATCATACAAATAACGCGATGCAGTTAAATCATAAAAATCGTATGCAAGTTCAGTAAGTGGACCAGCAGTAACACCAAGCGAAGTACATACCTGCGCCCAGATATCCTCTAAAACTACTTCAGGATATTGAATTCCTTCTGACTTTTTCCGGTGATGCTCGGCACTAATTGCATTTTCATATGCAGAAACTATTTCATCAGGTGAACGGTTCATACAATATTTATTTGACACTAATCGTGCAGCATTAAGTAATACAGAGCGCTTTGAAAGCGATTGTGCTAAATCACCTGAATCAGAACGCAAGATTGTCCCATATACATCAAATAAAATAGCTTTAATATTCTTTTTAGAGGAAAGTTTTAAGTTATTATTAGAATCATTATTTACATTACTATTTAAAGTAACATTTGAATCTTCTTTTAACTCATGAATAGTCTCCTTCCTTGTTACTTCATCAGATTTATTGCTTAAAATAGTCAATCACCTTTGTATTATCAACATTTATTTCAGTAAATTCATGAGATGATGCTTTTGTTATAATTTCATGTAATCGCTTTCTATAAGCATCAAGTGAAAAATGATTAAGAAATGCAGCATGATTTTGCGCAGTGATTGCCTCATTAAAAGAATAAACACTTCTTAAAAACAAAGAAACATCCTCTTCAGCACTGCAGTCTTTTTCAATTAACCTATACTGTTCATCCTCAGAATAATTAATAAAATCCTTACCCTTAATACGTAAAGTAGAATAAAAATGATCCATTGACAAACCGGCTTGCTCAAAATCAGGAAATATATAATTCAAACGTCTTCCTATAACTGGTTTCTTAACAACCCAGCCCTCTAAATACGTCATACCAAATCCTTCTTTTATAGAAGTTGTTACGATAAAATCACTGATTTCAAACAAATCAACTAATGTAAATGGATATTCAGAAGTACGCTCAAAATTAGGACTAATAAAATCAAAACCAAAACCAATCACCACAGGAAGATTATGCTCTTTTATAAAATCCTTTAATCGTGAAGCATAAACTGCATCATCAGAAGAATGAGCATCAAGTGTAATCAACAATTGCCACTCATCTTTATAATAGTTTAATTGCTGTAAAAGAAAAAGTGTTTCAACCACATTTTTACGTCTCATTATTTTAAGAGGAGATAAAATGACTCTTCGTGATGGATCATACCTATACCCTTCACGCTGAGCATATTTCTGCAGCCGCTCAGTTAAACCTTCAGTAACTGCAGTTTGCATAAGCGAATCACAATCAATATTATTATGCAGCAAAAACACAGGCAGCCCCATCTTCTCAAGAAGCTCTTTGTCACGTATATTAATAGAACAATATACTATATTTTTTCCAGTCGGATAAGCTACACGTGCACCATATACTGCATCAAAAGAACCAGTAAGGTTATGCATTCGGTGAAGCAAAGCATCACGACCTTCTTCAGCAAAATCATGAACTTGAAATATAACTGAAACATGCGGAGACTCAATTGCAATATGCTTTAATGCTGGTGCAACACAAGGATTCTTGAGGAGATTTGCATTATGGCAATGAATTATACATGGTTTTGAAACATCAATTACAGTTTGTAATTTTTCAGCAAGATGTAAAACTGCCTTTTCAAATTCATCTCGTGAATCATAAGTAGTATCGCTATAATCAACCTCAGGAACATCATGAACAGTTACTCCTTTCATACTATATTTCTTTTTTGCTGACGAATAAATCATATGTAATTTAAAATCTGAAGTAGAAAGTGCAGAAAATATTGTATCAATAACTATCTTAACCCCACAATGTTTCATATGATAATGCAATGCATAATAATTACAAATAGTCATGATATCCCTTTTAAGATATATTCACATTATTATATATAAACATGATGAAAATCAACACTATATAAAGGCTATCAAGTATAAGGAAATACATATATAAGAAATATACAAACAAAAAATACAAGTAAAAGAAATACATATAAAAAACAGAACTAAAAATCATAACACTAATAAAGAATAAGATTTAAAAGAGGATAGAATAGTAAAAATATCCTAAGATACTACTAAAGCAAAGAAAAATTATTACAGCTATACATAAAATCTAGTAAGTACATCACAAAGAGTAATAAACAAAAGGAGTGAAAATCATGAATGTAGAAGAATGGTTTGAGAAAAACAAGTATAAAAGTGAAAGTTTTCGTGATATTGATCGATTAGTTAAATTAAAACAAGAAAACAAAGACAGTATTTCAGTTGTTATCCCGACATTAAATGAAGAAAAGACTGTTGCAAAGGTTATTCAAGAAATTAAAATCCCATTAATGGATAAAAAAAAGCTCGTTGATGAAATTATCGTTATTGACTCAGGAAGCACTGACAACACTAAAGAAGTTGCAGAGCAAGCTGGAGCAAAATTTGTCTATTCAAAAGATGTTCTTAAGAAATATGAAGAAATAAAAGGAAAAGGAGAAAATTTATGGAAATCAGTTCATGTTGCAAAAGGAAGCATAATTTGCTGGGTTGATGCTGACATTAAAAATATCCACCCACGTTTTGTGTATGGACTAATCGGTCCATTACTAACAAATAAAAACATAAAATTCACAAAAGCATTTTATCAACGACCAATCAAAGTAGGGGAAGAACTTGCTCCACTCGGAGGTGGACGAGTGACTGAACTTCTTATACGCCCTCTTTTTAATATGTACTTCCCACGTTTAAGTGGATTTATTCAACCATTATCAGGAGAATATGCAGGAAGGAGAGAAGTTCTTGAAAAAATACCTTTTTTCACAGGTTATGGAGTAGAAACAGCAATGCTAATTGATATTCAAAAGAAATTTGGGCTTCGTGTATGTGCACAAGTTGATCTTAAAAAACGAATTCACAGAAATCAAAACATCCAAAGTTTAAGCAAAATGTCATTTGGAATTTTAGGAGTATTTGCAAAGCGTGCAAACGCATTAGGAAAACTCATTTTAGTACGGCAAATTAAACAAAAATTACGAATTATAGAGGCAGAGAATGACAACTATAAAATACGAGAATTAAAAATCGTTGACAAACAAAGACCACCAATGATAACTATTCCCGAATACAGACGAAAATTTAAAAAAGAGCCAAGCTGGTATTATATATAATAAGGGTACAAATATATACATCAAGAAACAATAGTAAGATTTCAAAGTAAAATTTCCAATAATAAACACTAAAACGAGGTGTGATAAAATTAGCTCAGAAAAAGAAATTTTCCTTATAACCTACCCAGACGCCATCCTTAAAAAAGGAGAGAAGCCACTTAAAACACTTCAGAAAACAGCACAAAAGTATATGAAAGAGTTTAACACAATCCATATTCTTCCATTTTATCCATCTACTTCTGACGGAGGATTTGCTGTATCAAATTATATCGAAGTTGACAAACAATATGGCACATGGAAAGAAATCCAAGCAATTAGCAAGACTCACAAGCTCATGTTTGACTGCGTTATTAATCACACATCAAGCAAACACCCTTGGTTTCAAAAAGCAATAAAGGGAGATAAAAAATACATGGATTATTACATTCATTATGAAAAACCTCCAAAACACGATAAGGTTTTTCGACCAAGAACACATCCACTTTTCACAAAATATAATACATATTACTGGACAACATTTAGTGCTGATCAAATTGATCTTAATTTTGAGAATCCCCAAGTCCAGAAAGAAATTGAAAATGTTTTTGAAACATATGCACAAAAAGGAGCCAGATATCTTCGACTTGACGCTATCGCTTATTTATTCAAAGATTTAAAAACATCATGTATCAATCTTAAAAGAGTACATACATACTTAAAGAATCTTAAAAAACGTATGCCAAAATCACTTACTCTTATTTCTGAAGTAAATCTCACTGATGCAGTAGTTGACCAATACAGAGACAAAGGTCTTGCGTACAACTTCGCACTACCATCATTAGTATATTACACATTACTCACCGGCGATGGAAAAATAATCAAAAAATATCTTAACACAAAACGCAATAATAGTTTTAATTTTCTTGCATCTCACGATGGAATAGGGTTAACAGCAGGACGTGTCTATCTTAAAGAAAAATTAAACCTTGTTATTAACGATGTAAAAAAGAAAGGATTTAATGTATCTTATGGTGGAAAAATACCTTATGAATTAAACATAAACTATTTTGAAGCGATGGATAGAAATGAACAAAAAATGCTCTGTGCACACGCAATACTTCTTGCAGTGCAAGGCATCCCTGCAATTTATTATCACAGTTTATTTGGTTCGTATGGAGTAAAAAACATTAAAACACCAAGAGATACAAACCGAGCACGCATTAACTACGAAATACTCGAGAAACAATTGAAACAAAATACAAAACGCAAACGTATCTATGAGGGAATAACAAAAATAATGAAAGAAAGAAAAAAGTACAAAGCATTCTCACCACAAGTTCCTCAAAAAGTTAGTTATAAAAATGGTTTATTAGTAATAAGACGAGGTACAGGATCACAAGCTATCACGTGCATTCATAACATAACATCAAGTATTATCAGAATTCCAAAAACAAAAGATTTACTAACAAATATGCAGATAGAAAGTCTAGCACCTTATCAATACATTTGGATTAAAAACTAAAAAAATGAGAAGTAGAATTAGAAAGAAAGATATTCCTAAGTTACGCGTAGGAGTACTTCACTCACAATATGGCTATCCAGATGGTGTTTCAATAGTTATGAGTCAAGTTGAACACGTTATGGTTGATTATATGGGTATCCAAAAAGAAAATGTTTTCTATCTTGCTGGAAAAGCAAAAAGAAAAACTGAAAACGTATTCCAGCAGGATATCTTGTGGGATATGAATCGAACAAATAGAATAATGCTTGCACGGTTCGACAAGGGCTTTGGTGGCCATTACAACGAAATAATCGAAAAAGCAATCCAAAAAGCACGGATTGAAATTGAAAAATTCATTAAAAAAAATAAAATCGATGTCCTCATTGCGCACAATGCATCACTTCCTGTCAACTTTATTAGTTCAATCGCGCTCTCGCGATACTACCGTAATGCAATCAGAAAAGGAGAAAAAACGCCTAAATACATCTTATGGTGGCATGACGGTCATACAGAACGAAAAGAGTATTCTAACCCAGCACCGGATGTACAAGAATACTTACTAGAAGGAGTTCCAGGAAAACACGTTGAATATATTATATTCATAAATAGCATGCAATTTAGTGATGCTGAAAAATACTTTATAACGCTAAACAAACGAAAGCCAGGATATCATGAAATGCTTGAAGTTAATCATGATATAGTCTATAATACAACTAGCACATTTATCGAATCATATGAAGACTTAGAATCTGACAAAGATCTTGGACATGTAAACCAATTCCTAAGTGATTTTAAAGTAGATGAAAAAATTAGAGAAAAAAATCTTAAACTCGAAGACACACAATTTGTACTTCAACATACTCGTATAGTTCCACGAAAGCGTATTGACTTTGCAATAAAATACTGTTATGAGCTTCTTTCAAAGCTAAAAAAGAAAAAAATGCACAAAGCTATGTACTTCTTTATCTCAGGTCACACTGGTCAAAAATCACGGCAAACACGAAGTGCATTAAAACGATTAAATAACAAACTAGCAAAAAAATACGGAATTGACACATTCTTTCTTGTGTTCGCAGAAGATTATCCTAATACAAAAATAACTTTTGAAGAGTATCCAAAAATATTTGCAAAATTAGGTGGAATAACCACGTATTTCAGTGAAATTGAAGGTTTTGGAAATAACTTATTAGAAGTCCTTGCATCTGGATTAGTTCCAATTGTATATACGTACCCTGTTTTCAAGCAAGACATTGCAAAATTTAAATTTAAAGTCATCGCCCTTGACAAATTTGAAATTGACAATGAATCTATTAAAAAGACTATAGATATTATTAAAAATACACGAAAAAGAAAAATTTGGGTAAATCGAAACTTAACCATTCTTAACAAAAAATTCCAACATAGAATCATTCAAAGAAAATTAACAAGAGCAATAATTAAAAAGCGCCCGCATATATAATAGTAATAAAATAATAGAAATACTGAAACTAGTGTAAAACTACATACATAAAAAAATTAATTAAAAAGCATAGTAATAAAATAAAAGTAAAAAAGTTACTCTTCATTTCGCTTTCTAAAAGATAATACTCCAAAGATAATTCCAAATACAATAACAAATCCAACAAGTAACATACCTATTTGCCTGACTCCAAGACCTCTCCCTTCATCAGTTGTTATGGTAAAAACATCTTCACGTGAATACCTACTCTCACCAGTCAAACTTTCAAGAACTGCTTTTACTGGAAAATCACGAACTTCAGCATTTCTTAAGACTTCAACAGTAAACTGCAAAGTAACTTCTTCTCCTGGACGAATTGAAGGGGTAACATACTGTGTTAATTGCTGGAATACGAATGGATACGAAACATCAGGAGCAAGACGTAAACGAACATTCTCAGCCCGTCCAAGCCCATCATTACGGATAGTTAAACGAACTTTATTATCTGAGCTTCCCACTGCAAATGAATCAAGCTGCTCAGCGTCAACAATACGTAAAAGTGGAGCAGATACCATTTCTATATTAAAAGGAAGTTGGGATGAACGCGAAATTAATCGGTTAGTATGGACACTTCTATACACATAGGAAAGATCAAGCTGTGCTGAAAAACTCTCAAGAACATCATCATGAATATCAAGAGTAAAACTAAATTCGTGCTCTCCATTTGAAGAAATACTACTAGTCATATCTTCTAAACTATAACTATATGATGCCTTACCATATTCATCACTAACAACTAATCGAGCAGTAACATGCTTCGCGTCGTAGTCTCCTAAGTTAATTACAGTAACACGGATATTATTATTCTTAGTATCTGGAAGCAATTCAACCGGTGTAGTACGAACTTTTCCTACACGAAGAGAAGGAGGTGTTAATGATTGCTCAACAAAAACCCGATGCTTTGTTTCAATAACACCTCGCCCTTCATAAATATAAAAAGGAATATCGACAAAACCAGTAGGAGTACCATCGGCAATATGAACGCGAAATGTTCGCGTCATTGAAGTTCCTCGAGGGAAATTTTGAATAGAATAATTTGCTTGCGAAATTACACGCATAAAAGTAGTATCACTAAGACCAAATATTACTTTAGTATCACGTTCTGATTGAAATGAATGTGAAACACGAAAAGTAATATCAGCATATTCACCTGCCTTAAGAGGTGCCGGGTTAGTTTCAAGTACATCTACAGAATATCCTGAAACTGATGAGACTAAACCTAAAGTACAAAAGAGTAAAAAAAGAGCCATAAATAAAGACCGAGACATATATGTTACTTGATTATCATTTTTTTTATTTTTCACTGTGTCACCTATTACAATTGTGCTTTATTTCTTTAAATAGTTTATGCATACATATTATGTAAAATCATATTATTTTAGGACCTCCTAGAGGATGATTTTTTCCTACTCTTTGCAATACTATTTCTTTTCATCTTCTTTTTTGGACTTTTCATATCTTTTGCACTATCGTTCTTCAAATCTTGTTTTGCACGTAAATGCTTTTGAGAGCGATTGTAAGTAATACTATATATTGCAGGAACAAGACAAATCGTTACAATAAAAACAGAAATAATTGAAAATGATAATGACCATCCAAGACGCTGAGTTCCAAGCAACTGTGCAAAGGTAAGTGCAAAAAATCCAAAAAAAGTAGTTAATGACGCAAGGAAAACAGCACTTCCTGAAGTTTGCAGTGAATAATTAACACTCTCAAAAAGATCTTTTCCGCGTGCTAAGCGTTTTTTAATACCATCTGTTATATGAATCGAGAAATCAACTCCAATCCCAAGGACAAGAGAAATAATACCAGTTGAAAGCGAGGTAAAAGGAACATTAAAGAACCCCATTAAGCCAACAGTCCATATAACAGCAATAATAATTGGCAAAAGAGCAATAAAACCAACAGTAAAACTTGCATAAATAACAGCAGCACTAAAAAAAACAAGCAGTAAACCAATCATTGTAGTAATCGCTGCATCCTGCTGCAGGCTATCACCAAGTTCACTAAAGCGAACAATATCACCAAAAAGAGTGATGTCAGCATATGAAGGATTATGAAATTCAATAAGTGAACGCAATTCATCTAAAAATAAAGAACTACCACTATCATCTTGCCCGAAATTCTGACTTCTAACTTGCAAAGTAGTTATCGTAAAATCATCTGAAAATGCACTCGCACGCTCATCAGTAATAGCTCTAAAACTTGCTGTTGAACCTGAAAGACCTGTGAACGGACTAACCACCTCATCAACAGTTGGATACATCTCAATTGAGCGAGCAAGTTCTTGAAGCTCAAGTATTGTTTCATATGTACGAAGATCGCCTTGAGTACTTTGAACAATTAAAGTAATCGATTGAGAATCACCAAGAATAAATGATCGCTCAGTAAAAGATTCAGCAACAGGATCATCATCAGGAATCCAATTACTATTACTCGTTGAAAAAGCAACATTAGAAGCACCATACATCATAATAATAGTAATTATACCAATTACAAAAACAGCAGTTTTTGGACGACGAACTTGAAATAATGCAATCCGCGTAAAAACTCCACGCATATATACAAAAAAAGAATTCTGAGTAAAAGTAATATTTCCTGCAAAAAGCCCAAGTAACAAAGGATATACTGCAAGAGCAACAATATATATAATAAAAATACTAAGACTCAAAACAATACCTTGCGCCTGAGAAGAAGGAGAAACCCCTAAAATTAATGCAGAAAAACCACCTAGTGTAGTAAGGAAAGATGCTGTAATAGGACGCCATAGTTCAGTCGCAGTTTCTACTATTGCGTCAACTGAATTCATTCCTTCCTGGCGTTTATGCTTATAATGTACTGCAACGTGAATACTATAATCTGCTCCAAGTCCTAAGCTAATAACCCCAACTGCTGCAAGAGTTAATGTAATTGGAATTCCCAAAATAGACATGGCTGCTGCAAGAAAAATAAGTCCAATTATAGGAGCAAGTGTGGAAATAAATGCAACGGTAAAGTTTTTGAAATACCAGAGCAAAACTAAAAAGATTAACACAATGGTAATCAAAATAGTACGTAAATTATCTTGAATTAAAAGGAGCGAAACACGATCCAGCAAGACAGGAAGTCCAGTTACATCAACAACAACACCAGCTGGCTTTCCTGCATAATCAAGTGTTAAATCAATAGAAGTAAGCACATCACCAAATGCTCCAACATAGTTAGGCACTGAAAGTGATGCAGCAAGTTCAGCAAAACGCATATCCTCAGAATACCTAACATTAGAAACACTAACGACATATTCGTTCTTTAGGAGAATATCACGCAAGTTTTCAATATAAAGAGATACATCCTCACCTGAAAGATCTACACGCGAATCAGGAAAGGAGTATTCATCATTTATACGAATAGCAATAAGCACCGCATCATTTGTTCCAAAAGTAGTTTCAAGCAAACGTGCGTTAGTATTAAACTCAGAATCATCAGAAATTAAAACAGAAAAAGAAGGTTCAATTTCAAGCTGAAGAGCAAAGTAAAGCGCAAAACCAGTCATAAGAACTAGTAGTGCAAAAAAATACCATTTATATTTCTGCTGAAAGCACGTTAACTCTGAAATCATACAAAAAAAAGCTAATCTGTCTTTAAATAATTTACCTAACAAAAGTACATGGTTGCAATACATATAGACTAAAAATCAGCAAAACTACCATTTTGGGCTAAAACAAGAAATTCACTACAACGCAGAAATCCTTATAAACAAAACAACACTAAAGGTGATTATGCGCTTACCAGAATACAAAGGAAAACAGCTCCTGCAATTGGTAGGAATACGAACGCCTCAAAGCATAGTAACCAACAACAAATCATATGTTAATTTATCCTATCATAAAGAAAAATACAAAGAATTCTTTTTCGAGCATCAAAATGTAGTCATAAAAGCTCAAGTCATTGGTGGAAAAAGAAAAAAGAATGGACTTATTAAGGAAACTAATAACTACCAAGAATCCTTGAAAATTATTGATGAGATGTACAAAAAAACGTACAACAATAATCCCATATCAACACTTCTTATTGAAAAAAAAGTTCCTATAAAACAAGAGCTCTTTCTTGCAATAGTATATGAGCCAATAAGTAGATCTCCAATGATAATGCTTTCAACGCAAGGCGGAATTGATGTTGAGGAAAAAAATACAAAAGAAAATATTACACAGTATATCGCTTCGCCAACTGAAGGCTTACATGATTTTCAAGCACGTGAAATTGCATACCACTGCGGACTAACAGGAGGAATTGCACTGAATTTGGCAACCCTTATCAAAAAATCATATGAATGCTTTAAGCAATACGACTGCAGAAGTCTTGAAATTAATCCAGTAATTATTACTCCAGAAGGCATGCTTATTGCAGGAGATGCAAAAATTACTATCGATGATAGTGCAATTGCACGTCAAAACATATTTTCAGATATTACTGAAATTGAGGATACATCATTCATGAGCAATCGTGAAATTGCTGCACGAAAAATAGATTATAATGATCACCGAGGAACTGCAGGAAAGACTTTTATCGAACTAGATGGTGATATTGCAGTGCTTGCATCTGGTGGCGGTGCATCATTAACTGCAATGGATGCATTAATACAAGCAGGTGGAAGACCTGCAAATTACACTGAATATAGTGGTAATCCCCCACGAGAAAAAGTAAAACGTCTTACAGAAATTACACTTGACAAAGAAGAACTAAACGGATGTCTTATCATTGGTGGGAAAGCAAACTTTACTGACATCTATGAAACACTTTCAGGATGCATGGATGTAATAACTAAACTAAAACCATCATACCCCATTGTAATTAGACGTGCAGGAAAACGAGACGCTGAAGCTTTTGCAATGATTAAAGAACTTGCCAAAAAACATACTCTTGACATAACACTTTTTGGAGAAGAAACACCAATGAGTATGGCTGCTAAAATCATGTCAGAAAAAGCAGATAAGTATAAAAAAAGTAAAAAATGAATACTATTAAGATAAAAAAGAAAAAAATAAACTAAGTTAAAGAAATAGTAAAAAATAAACCGTATTAAAAATAGTAAAAAATAACAATAGTAAAAAAGGATAACTAAAATGGTATCACTTATTTCACCAACTACAAAAGTCGTCGTTCAAGGAATGACAGGAAAAGAAGGCGCGCGAGCTAGCGAGGAAATGATTGCATCAGGCATCAATGTAGTTTGCGGAGTTACTCCTGGCAAAAAAGGAACAGTGGTATGTGAAAAACCGATCTATAATACCATTGCAGAAGCACAAAAAAAACATAATCATAGTCTTAATACTTCAGTACTTTATGTGCCACCTTTAATGGTATATGATGCATGCATGGAAGCAATACATAATAATATTAAAACCATAATTATTGTAACTGAAAATGTACCTGTCTATGATACAGCAAAAATAATTGCATATGCAAGGGAAAAAGGCTGCATCATTGTAGGACCTTCATCAATCGGTATTCTTGATACATCACTAGGTAAATTAGGAAGTATTGGCACGCTTCAGCAAAGTATGTATAGCAAGGGAAATCTTGCAATCATTTCAAAAAGTGGTGGAATGTGTGCAGAAACTGCTGGAGTACTGACTAAAGAAGGAATAGGTCAAAGTATAATTGTTGGGATCGGTGGAGATCAACTTATGGGCACAAGTTTTGCTGACCTCATGCCAATGCTTGAAGAAGACAGTAACACACATGCAATAGTTATATATGGTGAAATAGGAGGAGTCTACGAGGAAGAACTTGCACAATATCTTACGATGCGGGGCAAAGGAAAACCAGTAATAGCCTACATTTCAGGGCAATTTGCAGAGCACATCCCTCGAAGTGTTTCACTTGGACATGCTGGAGCAATTATTGAAAACGGAAAAGGAACTGCAAACGAAAAAAAAGAAATTCTGAAAAAAGCAGGAGCATATGTTGCAGATTACCACTATGAAATTCCCGAATTAGTCAAAAAAGCGCTCAAAGAACAAATAAAATAGAATATAAATACCTATCCTTTACCTTCTCCAAGATGCGCCATCCTGAGTTAGAGTTTCTCATATAATTATAATATATCTAGAAAATAAATAGTAAAATTACCTGAGAATAAGTTTTGCCAACTAAAAAGCGATTTGTGAGGCACATCAGGGTTAAAGAAATTTGCCGAACGGTGATGTTGTAATTATACGTTACTTTTTTATCAAATTACATCGAAGATAGGAAACACTCTCTCCAAAACACTACATTTAAATATAACATAACCTAACTTTCTTATAGATACACGTTAAAACTGGTGAGTACATGGAATTTAAAACAAGCATTAGTAAGGTAACAGAAGATGATATGATTTTACGTGGTGAAAAACACTCAAACATAATTAATGCAGTATCATTTAGCGATGCAATATTCTTTTTATTTAAGTCACAAAAACCAAAAAAATCTGAGTCACGCATTTTTTCAGCACTCCTCACTGCATGCATTGATCATGGAATTGGTACAACCTCTACACTTGCAACAAGAACAGTCATGTCAGGAGGAAACTCACTAAATACGGCAGTCGGAGCAGGAATTCTTGCACTTGGAACGTTTCACGGTGGAGCTATTGAAGGATGTATGCGCGAACTACAAAAAATAAAAGAAACAAAAAAAACCGCAGAGGAATATGTTTCACAAATGCTCAAAGAAAAGAAAACGATACTAGGCTTTGGACACAAAGTATACAAAAAACAAGACCCTCGCGTCATGCAACTCATTTCACTATGTAAAGAAGAAGAAATAGGAACGCAAAATGAATCATATATCACATTAGCAAAGAGTATTGAGGAAGAAATTGAAAAACAAAAAGGGAAAAAAATTATACTCAATATTGATGGGCTTTGCGCAGCAATACTCCTTGAAATGAATTTTTCAGCAGAAGAAGGAAACGGCATATTTATTATCGCCAGAACTCCTGGATTAACCATGCACGCAATTGAAGAGCGATCCCGAGAAAAACCTGTACGAAGAATTGAGGAAAACAATATACAATACGACGGTAAATAACATGAGTATTAAAAAAGAAGAATTACGTAAAATAAGCAAACGCATTATAGATAATGCTCATACTGAGTATGCGATAGATACGCGTAAAATTAAAGCAATTGAAAAATACACAAATGCACGAACGTGGAAAAGTGCAAAATTCAAAAAAATAAAAAAAATAGTTCAAAAACAACAAATTCCCTTTATCAAAGAACTCATAGCTGAAATTGATATGTATAATAGCACAGCGCATTCTATATTAATTTTACTTAGACAAATAAATATACAAAAAACAATTGATGATTTACGATACCTTAACCAATTAGTCATTGACACTAAACCTGAAATAAAAAAACTTATTCATATACTCGAGTACCAAATCCAGGCACAAAATGAACAACTATTAAACAAATACATTGCAGAAGAGCGAGAAGTCATGCGGACCATAAGAGAAAACATCAAGCTTATTGCTACAAAAACTGACTTAATTATGCAAAATGCGATAAAACTCCCACAATTTGAATTACTTACCAAAAAAAGTAAAGCACATGCAAAACGAACCATCCACAATAAACAAGGATTTACATCAGCAACAACAATGAAAGGAATTGTAGGAGTAGGTCTTGCAGTGTCATTCGCATCACTTCTTTTTGTAAAATATTTACACAGCCTTCCATTTCCAGATATTGAAGAATACCAATCACAACGTATTGAAGTACATGACCCTGTACCAACCGCGCAAGAGCTATACGGGTATTTGCTAGACATTAAAGACGATGGAAAAATAAAGCGATATGAAGAGTTGAGTGTAGATACAAAAAGACTTGACGGGATAAGAAAATCAATCTCAGAAATTACAGAGCATCAAAAAGAAATTACACAGCATCCTCCTGCCCCGCCAGGTTATGAATATTGGAAAACTGTTCAAGGAATCGTAACAGCATATAACCCAACAGGACCTGGATTAATGGCAGGACCTCATGGACATTACGAAGACGGATTAACATCTCGAAATAAAAATGCATTCATTGAGGACGGTGTTGCAATCGACCCTTCACTCGTACCTTATGGTTCTAAAGTATATATACCTGGAGTTGGATTCAAGATTGCTGACGACACAGGAGGAAGAATGCGACAAAATGGAGCACGAGGAATTTATCATTTTGATATTAGAATGGGCACATATGAACGTGAATTTAGAGATTATAGAGCAGCCCTCAGTGAAGGTAATCCAGAAAAAATAGCATATTATAAGAAAATTTACGAACAAGCACAAGGAAATGCATACCACCGAGCACTACGGTGGGGAAATCAAAACAAAGAAGTCGTCATATATCGAAAGATAGGAACAGGACCAAGTGTAGCATCACATTAAATTACCTTTTATAAAATAAGAAATAATCTTAAAATCACACAGAAATTATTCTAGTTTTTTAAGTTTAGAAATATTTTTTCGATGTGAGCGAAGTATTTCAAAAAGAACGACTAAAAAAAGCGCACACAAAACTCCTGCAAAAAACCAAATCGCAGGAGGTAAGGTTTGCAGTGCAGGTTCAGCATACTGCATAACTGGAGTAGCTACCTCTGCAACATCTTCTATCTGATATTCACTAATATCTGCACGCATCATAGCAACCTCAGTAGCAGCCATAACCGGACGCTCAAAAGTATGATACCATTGAAGTAATCCTGCAATCCCTGCAGATAAAATTCCAACAGGAAGTAATCCCTTAAGTTTCTGTCGAAGAGAAACACTACTTTCCTTTTTAGGAGCAATAATTATATATTTATTAGCAAGAGTATAATGAGGAACTGTTTTACCACGCTTAGAATAATGAAACTCCTCTGAAACAACCAGTTTACTTTTTAGTAACTGCTGTAAATTATAATGCATTGTTGAAAGAGGCACTCCTAATTTTTCAGCAAGTTCTGATTCAGTTGCAGTATGTTCTGCTAAATAATCTAAAACTGCTCGACACGTTTTATTTGCCAAGACTTGTGCAACTACTGAGGCTTGCTCTTCATGCAAATCAACCACAAGGAGTTTATTTGTTGCCATACCCATCTAAATATGTCTGCCCTTATATACCTTTCTTTCACTGCAAGTTAATTTGAAGTAAAAAAGGAAAGTAAAAAGTCTGCTTTATCTTTTTACTAAACTCAATATAAGATAACACATCTGAGGTAAAAAAGACTAAACTTATATCATACTTTCAAGAACTATTCGAACAACTACGTTGCCAAAAAAGAACGTAACGATCAAACCAAGTAAAAAACTTGGAATGAATGGAATCCCTATTTTAACCGGAACAGAACGAATATTATACCTTTTTAACAATGTAATCTGCTTTTTGGTGATACCTAAATCCTTAGGACCACATACATATTTTCCTTTATGGTACACTTCTTTATCAATCCAATCTCCTTCAGTAACTTCAGAAGGAGGAAGCATAAAAACCATAGAACTTCGCTCAATTGCTTTTGCAAAAACATACAAATAATTAATACTTGCAATAAGTAACCCAAGAAGTAAAAACAAGAATAACGTCTCAATAAAAATAAAACCAAGTCCTAAAACCATTAATGCAAGAATATAAGTCACCCAGCGTATTCCTTTTGAAAGTTCCATTTGCCGTTTCCATGCAAGCTTAAATGATTTATAATTACGAAATGCAATGACAACACTCCACACAAGCCCAAATAATGAACCTGCAAGAAACATATTAAGAATAAATGCTATGAAAACTCCATGAAGTATTGAAATACCCCCACTAAGGACTGGAAGCCCAAAAAGAGTACCAAGACCAATGAGCATTTTACTATCTCCCCCTCCCCACTGACCTGTGTAAAACATAAACATACCAAGAGCAAAACCAAGTGCAAATCCTGCAAGCCCCTCAATAAGAATAACATAATCAAACGTTACACCATAATGTAATAACCTGAGTGCGATAGCAACAAAGAAGAAACCATAATTAAGCATATCAGGAACTTCTCTCTTCTTAATATCATGAATAGAAGCAATTATGAGCACAAGAAAGGCAAGTCCTAGTGCAATAAACTCAAACGAACCTAATAATATAAACTGCATACCATATAACTGCATAAAAGACTGAGCATCAAACATAGACAAAAAAAAAGATAACTAATTTATATAATTACTGGAAAAAAGTAAACTATACTATCCTATTCTCAGTTTATTTTAAGGATTCCAAGAATTAAGAAAGAAAATAACAAAAATCAGGCGCAAAAATGATGTTTGTCAATTAAAGAAGCGAGTTGTGAGGCATATCAGAATTTAGCAATCTGCCGAACGGTGGTGTTATAATTATGCTTAATCTTTTTAATAAACTCAATATAGTATAGCACACACATACGAAAAATGCGAACATTTTTATTACCCATCAACTTCAGAAACATATGAGTGAGTTACACCTAAAAGAAAACCTTAAGCAATACATAAGATATGTTGTGCCATACTGGCCAATGATTGCATTAATTGCTGGACTCACCATCATTATTGAAGTTAGTAGTATTCTTGACAAATACATATTCAAGTTCTTTATTGACAGAATAGAATTATTAATCAACAACTCAATAACACGTGAAGAATTTATTTCGTACACATGGCTACTATTACTCGCATTCTTTGCAGTTATTATAATCCATACAGTAACAATATGGTTCTCGCTCTACATTAGTAACCGTGTTCAAGGAAGAGTTATGACTGATGTTAAACGAGATTTTTATGACCATACCATGCACCTAGCATACGACTTCCATACAACACATAACCCAGGAAAACTAATATCTAGATTAACAAGAGGAGCATCAGCAAGTGAAACAATAACAGATAGCCTAGCATGGAGTATTTTCCCTTTAATCATCCAATTTCTTTTAGTTATTATATCCTTATTATATGTTCACTGGATTCTTATGAGCATTGTAATAGTAGTAGTCATCTTGTATGCACTTTACAGCCTCTATTTAGAAAAAATACAAATTCCAGCACGCCTTAAACTTAATGAAGTTGAGGACACTGAGCGAACATTTATCGCAGACTCATTCACAAATGTTGAAACCATAAAATATTTTGGAAAAGAATCAATGATGAATGCACGGTTTAAAACAAAAATCCGTGATACATACCTCTGGTTTGTCAGAAAATGGGATTATTTTAATTGGTTTCAAGCAGGACAAACATTCATTGTATCAATAGGTGTTCTCGCACTCATTGGTGCATCAGCGTGGTTATATCTAGAAAATAGTATTTCACTAGGAGATATTGTATTTGCACAATCAGTATTCTTAGGATTTGTAGGACCATTATATCGATTTACCTGGTACATTAGAAATTTAATGCAGGCATTTAGTGATTTTGAATCACTAATGAAATATAGACGTGTAAAATTCGATATAAAAGATAAACCGCACGCACAAAAACTAAACGTTAAAAGAGGAAAGATTGTATTTGAAAACATTCGCTTTAATTATCAAGATGAACCATTCATGAAAAAGTTCTCACTGCTTATTAAACCAGGTGAGAAAGTTGCACTCGTTGGGCATTCAGGCTCAGGAAAATCAACATTAGTTAAATTACTCTATCGCTTATACGATCCTCTTGAAGGAAAAATTACCATTGACAATACCGATATTGCATCAGTAACACAAGAGTCATTAAGACAATCGCTGAGCATTGTCCCCCAGGAAGGCATTTTATTTGATGACACACTCTATAATAATATTTTATTTGTAAAACCAAATGCAAAAAAAAGTGAAGTTATGTATGCAATAGAAGCAGCCCAGCTCACCGATGTCATTGAACGATTACCAAATAAAGAAAACACCATTGTTGGAGAGCGCGGTATTAAATTATCAGGTGGAGAAAGACAACGTGTTGCAATAGCGAGGGGAATTCTAGCACACACAAAAATATTAATCCTTGATGAAGCAACCTCCGCTCTTGATTCACAAACAGAAATTAGAATACAAAAAGCATTACATGAGCTCCTGCAAGAAAAAACCTCAATTATTATTGCCCACAGACTTTCAACTATTATGAATGCTGACCGAATCATTGTCCTTGATAACGGTAAAATAATTCAAGAAGGAAAACACAAAGAACTTATTAAGAAAAAAGGCCCGTACAAAAAACTATGGCAATTACAAAAAGAAGGGTATATTGTTGATTAGATAATACCATAACCAAACATTGCTAATAAAGTAACTCTCAATAAACACATAATAAAAACTAAAATAATCAAAACCTAACACTTCTTCGCACTTTGACAATGAAAAGAACACGTCATTTTATGATAACTACAGTGATCAATAAATGCTTTCATACGTTCAAGCGTTTGAGGATGAACATTATGCTGAATTTTAAGTGCATCTTTTACCGCAAGATGCTTTGGAACACCTATAGTTATTAAGAATTGTTCAAAAAGTGCATGACTTAATTGAAGCCGTGAAGCTGTTTCTTTTCCTTTATCTGTTAAGAATACAGGAGCATGTTTATCATACTGCACAAGTCCTTCTTTCTTAAGCTTTTGAAGCATACTTGTTACTGATGCAGGTTTTACAGCTAGTTTCACTGAAACATCACTTACACGCGCATAGTTCTTCTCACCGACAATTTCAGCAATCGCCTGAATGTAATCCTCTTGAATTTTACTTAACATACTATTAAGATTATTTAGATTATTATAAATCTTTCTAAAACTTTTAAGTAGTATATAATAAATGAAGAGTTTTCAAGATATATTTATATATGTCTAACTACACTCTATATATACTGTGAACAAATATGGGATGCAGTTGTAAATTATGCGGATATATTCTTTCAGGATACCTTCTTGATGAAACACCAGACAGAAAAATACAAGAAGCAGTTAGAGAAATAGCTCAAACAGAAGGAAAATATGGATTAGCACCATTAGTAAGACGCCTGCGAAATGAAGCAATACTAAAAAATGAAAATGGTACTGGGCTACATTCAGTCAATCCAGAGAACGAGCGCACAATTTTTGTTGCATATTGGGGCGCTGCACAGACTGATGAAAATTCTCACCTAATTCCCGCTGATACATCATTTATCGTGAATGGACAATATCAAGAATTTCCTCATTATGAAGGAACACCTGAAGAACAATTTAAACAAGCATTACAAAACGACAGAGGAAGACCAACCATCATTCTTACAACTGCTTCAGCAGTTACTGGAAGATGCTCAATTAAATATGGAACTTTTGATATTAATAATGAGCAATTACAAAAGGCCCTTGGTTATGAACGATGAATATAAACATTGAAGATAGAATTACAGAATGTATTCACACAAATGCGTATCATACAAGACAAAAAACATACTCTATCAAATATAAGAATACAAATATACAATATGCAAATATATTCAAATTTATCATTTTACCCATACTTCTCATGATAATTGCACTGTACTTCAGACACTTTGTAGTGTTTATAGGAATTGCAGTCATTGCTGGATTTGTAAATTACGTCATCCATGCAACAGGAATACATTTACACTTAGGCCATGTTACATTTCTCAATGTACTCTTCAGTTATCAACTCGGATGGGAATATGGAATCGCTATCATTATTATTGCGCACGTTCTTCCTGAAATATTTGCAGGTCACATCGACACAGAAATGATTGTTTCAGGATTAATTTATGGCCTAATAGCAATACTTGCAAGCATATTTAGCATGGCGCCTTTTATCACGCTAGGGATGATATTATTAGTAATACAAACAACGCTCAGTTTAATCATCGGAACCATCCTAGGAACACCATTTGGAGAATTACTTACTGAGCACGGCGTAGAGCATATTTTAGTTATGATTTGGTATATACAATTCAGTTCAATTATTCTAACACTGCTTGGGTGAACAAAAATAATCGCTCAAAACATTCTCACAGAACTCTTACACAAAAAATAAACCAGCAATAAATGCACAGTAAAGTGCCAGTAACACAACCCCTTCCCATAATTCAAGCTTCTTATCAGTATACATAAACAAAAACATCAAAAGAGTCATCACGATAAGAACAGGCAGGGCAAAAAACAATATAGAGTGAGAAATCACAAGACTTCCAAACAATGCAGAAGCACCAACAACAAGTAAAATATTAAACATATTTGATCCAAGAACATTTCCTAAAATCAAAGTAAACTGTTTTTTCTTAAGAGCTGAAAAAGAAACTGAAAGTTCAGGCAGCGACGTTCCAAATGCAACAACAGTTAACGCAATAAAAGCAGAATCGGTCAAAAAAGAAAATCTATCGACAAGTAATGTAATAGTATAAATAGTTCCTTCAGCAAAAAGATATAATCCAATGCCACTAAAAATAAGCAAAGCAACATATTTCCATGAAAAATGAGTTGCCGACATCTCAGGCATATGTGAAGGATTAGTAAGAATCAAATAAGAAACAATTGCCAAAAATCCAAGCAATATCAAACCATGCACATATCCAATATTTCCAAGAGCAACGATAATCACTAGTAAGAGAAGTGAAAGCCCAGCAAAAAACGCATCTTGCTTAATTGACTTTCTATCCACAGTAAAACGAAATCGATATACATGAGCGCTAATGACAGAGATTCCTAAAATAAAACCAATATTTGCAATGTTTGAGCCCACTACATTTCCAAGAACAAATTCAGAGCTTCCTCGTATAACTGCAACAACAGAAGAGAATAATTCAGCAAGAGAAGTTCCAAGAGCAACAAGAAAAAAACCAACAAGAAAAGGAGATACACGAAAAGCGCTTCCTAAAGCAGTAGCATTATCCACAAATATATCAGAAGACATAACAAGCAAATAAAGACAAAGACAAAGCCCCGCAAAGATGAGTAATTCAATAAGCATACATACATAAAAGAAACCCAACATATAAAGATTTCTTAAAAATGCAAGGAGAAAGCCTAGTTTACCCTTCAAACGATAGATTTTCCTAAAAAAACACAAACCAAAGCCATAAATAGCTTCAATTAAGAGTAAAAAACACCATCACATTTATAAATAAAATCGGATTCATGCATAGTACCTGTGACTGATGACGATATGGGTGGATGCA
>JBLKOW010000006.1:0-21370 GCA_047603135.1 Candidatus Woesearchaeota archaeon
AGCGAGCATAAGGACAACATAAAGTTGTCCGAGGAAAAGAAGATTATTTAATAGGTATAAAAAATCAAATGCTATTTTTTAATGCCTTGAGAAACAGCATTTGTATCGACTTTGCCATCAACAATCTGCATCACTACTCTTTCGCCAGCAGACCAGCGAGCATAAGGACAACATAAAGTTGTCCGAGGAAAAGAAGATTATTTAATAGGTATAAAAAATCAAATGCTATTTCTTACTGCCTTGAGAAACAGCATTTGTATCGACTTTGCCGTCAACAATTTTCATCATAGTCTTACATTTAGGATAATTATTACATCCAAGAAATGAACCGTACAAACTCTTACGAAGAACCATTTTACCTTTGTTACAATTAGGACAGGTCATTCCTTCTTCAGGATATACTTTTTCCCCATCATCAGCTTGTTGTTCTTCTTCTGGTGCGTTGTACTTTGGATCTATACAGACTTCACGAGTACGCTTTCCTGTCTGAATAGTTATCATCGGAAGACCACTCTCATGAATCTTCTTAGAAGGTTTTACTACTGCATTTCGAGGGATACTGTATATTGTTTTACAGTCTGGATATGCATCACAACCGATGAACTGACCATACTTGCCTTTTCGGAGTTTTAATGTTCCTTCCTTACAGTTTGGGCATTTACCAATAGTAGATGCAACGTCACGCGTTTCAATTTGAGCATCTTTTAATGCACTTCCAATAACTAATTCTTGCTTTTTAAATTTGGTGAGAAGCTGTGTTAAGACTTCACGAGCCTCTTTAAGAACTTCGTCAGGTTTTAATTTCTTTTTTCGAATATGCTCAAGTTCCTCCTCGAATTTTCGTGTAAGCTGTTCATCAAGAATTTCAGGAGAATATTTTTCAAGAACATCACACGTCTTTAAACCCAAATCAGTAACTTCCATTGATTTATTATTAACATAGCCACGATTGTATAAGTTATCAATAATTTGCGCACGTGTTGCCTTTGTTCCAAGATTTCGCTTATCTAATTCATTTATTATTGATGCTTGTGTAAAACGTTTTGGTGGTTTTGTTTCTTTAGCATGTTTAATAATTTCTTTCACACCAACAGAATCACCCTTCTCAAATGGAGGAAGAGTTAGTTCATCAAATGTAGCGTAAGGACCGTAAAATTCATGCCAGCCTTTTGACTTAGTTGTTGTACCTTTACAAATAAAGAGTTCTTTATTGATGTCAATAGTTGCTTTAATAGTTTCTCGCACAGCAGGTTCTGCAAACGTTGCTAAGAATCTGCGAACAACTAAATCATATACTTTTTGTACACGTGGGTTAAGGCCTTCAGGTTTAATTCCAGTTGGATAAATCGCTGGGTGAGCATCATCAGTTTTTTTACCTTCATTTGGTTTAAGTGTTTTAAAAGTTAAAAGTTTCTCTGCAAGAGTTTTATAATTTGATTGCTTTGCAAGCGCCTTGAGTATTTTAGGAAAACCCAGTTTAGCAGGTAATTTTTGAGATGAAGTACGCGGATATGAAATTAATCCACCAACATATAATTCTTGCGCAATTGAAAGCGTTTCTTTAGGAGGAATTTTATGTACACGGAAACATTCAATTTGAAAAGAAGTTAAATCAAAAGGATGAGGCGGAGCTTGATTAAACTGCGAAACATCTCTTCGTGCAACACTAGCAGGCTTGCCTTTTGTTATTTTCATAATTTCAGTTGCACGCGATTCGTCAAATATTTTATCTTCTTTATGCCAGGCTTGAATAGGTTCTTTTTTAATATCGCCTTGCAGTTCTATTTGCCAGTAAGGTTCAGGTTTGAATGCTTTTATTTCTCGCTCACGCTCACATAATAATTTTAATGCAGGACCTTGCACACGACCTGAAGAAAGTACTTTGAACATTCCTGCTTTCTTAATAGCAGACATCAATGCAGAAGAAAGATTAATACCATAATACCAATCTAATTCATGACGGGTTAGACCAGCATTTGCTTGACCCCAATCAAGTGTTTTTTGCTTATTTTCATATGCCTCAAGAATATCTGGTTTTGTTAATGTTGAGAACTTCATTCGGTTTGCATCTTTTTGCTTGCAAATATGAGCAACAACATTATATCCAATAACTTCCCCTTCAATATCAAAGTCTGTTGCAACAGTAAATTCATTACATTGCTTTGAAAGTTCTTTTAGTGTTTTAACATATTTTTTAGTATATGCTGCTTTTTTATCAACTTTAGAGGTTTCTTCCCACAATGTATCAAACTGAGGATACTTATAGGACTTTTTAGGGGCAGATACAGTATATAAGTGACCAACAGCACTTGCAACAAAAAGATCTTTGTTCTTATGCGTTACATCATAATAAGGTACACCATTAAGGTTCTTTTTTACCGGTTTAGCGTCAGCAAGAGCATTTGCTATATTTTTCGCTGCATCAGGTTTTTCTGCTATAATTAATTCATGCATTTTACGAATGAACAAGGAATGGTATAAAAATATTTGCCTTGTTTTTATGAAAATATTCTGGAATTAAAGAAATAACGTCTAGCTATTAGTAAATTAAACTAAAAAGTAGTAATGAATGCATAAAAAAATAAAAAAAATAATTTAGGTTTATCTATTCATGCCTATTTTCTTCTGAAGTTGCTTTTGTTGCATGTTTGCTTGTTTGTTATGCTGACCATTATTTCCATTGCCAGACATTTTTCCAAAGCCATTTCTATCTTTAGGCCCATTTCCGTTATTTAGACCTAATTCAGCACGTAATTGTTGAGCAAGGTCATGATTTCCAGCAACTTTTGCTTCATGTGCTTGTGCAAATACTGCAAAGTTTTCTTCATTTACTACTTGAAGAACGCGGGGGCTTCGCTCACTACTTTCCATTACACTTTTCCATGTTGCATAATCTTGTGTTGCAAAGACTTCTTTCATCACACTACATCTTTCTTCAGAATACTCTGGTTCTTTAATGTCAGCGTCACCTCTATAAGCACTAGCCATACCAATGGATGCTATTGCAACTAATAAAAATGCAATAAACAAACTTGTTACTTTTTCTTTCATTGTATTACCTCCATGATTGTTTATTACAATCACATCTTCCATTAATGAGTAATAGTATATAAACAGAAAGAACACAAAAGATACACTTTAAGTCCATTTTATTTATAAATTAATAGAGCATTATATATTATTATGCCCTAGTTAGTATGCCTTAGCACCATATCATTACTATTCATCAGAATAACTTGAACAGAACATAAATAATGTAGATTAATACCATGCAAAACCACTTCGTTCCCCCAATGCGTATGTACCAATTCTTTGACCCAACTTTATTTTGGACAGAAGTGATTTATGCACTAATAATTATTATATTATTTTTAACTATCTTCTTTAAAACAAAAAAATTATCAGAGATTACAAAGTATAAAGGAATACTTTATTTTAGAATTGCATTTTTGTTTTTTACTTTTGCATTTATATCTAGGCTTATTTTTTATATAATGCTTTTTGTTATAAGGATGAGTGAGTTACATGTCCCACCACGATATCTTATGTTCATATCACTTATAGCAGTAACTTATTTTAGCACAATTGCGATAGGTTACTTAATATACAGTACAATTTGGAAGAAATTACATCATAGCTGGTTTTTATTAATTGCTCATCTTTTTGCATTACTAACAATTTCAATATATTACTTTAGGTATCCTTTAATTTATTTCTTAATACTTCAAGGAGTTCTTGTTTTTATTCTATTTGCTGTTAATGTGAAAAAGTCAATGCAATTTGTTTACCCATTAATATCACTGTTTTGGATATTAAATGTGATTATTTTTTACTCACGACGCTTACTTGACTTTGACATTAAATTAAGCCTTCAAATTGCTTCAGTATTTCTTTTAATTTATTTCATTTATAGGGTTACAAAATGGACAAAGTAGAACGAAAACGTGAAAGATTAGAAATAATATATGATATATTAAAAATAATTCAGGAGAATCATAACTCTATAAAACCAACACCCTTACTTAGGTATTCTAATCTTTCAAGTAAAAACTTTAATGAGTATATTGAGGAATTAACTACAAAAGAACTTATAAAAGAAATAATCGATAAAAAAAAGAAAAAGTACATAACCTTAACAGACAATGGATTTGAGTATATTGAAAAGTATAAATACATTAAAGGATTTATTAAAGAGTTTAATTTATAATCAGTTCTAAATACTATATGTAACTATTAATTTCTAACAGCGTCATAATCCTGAAGAATAATAGCATCAATACGATCATTAGGCTTTACGGCGTACATTCGCCCATTTGCAAGCGCTGTTGCTCGTCTTGCAAATTCAGCACTTTCATCATCGAGGCCAATACCTACTATTGATGTAGTGATACCTAAAGACGCTGCCTGAGAGATTGTTTTGTATGCCTCACGCTCAGGATCTTCACCAACTGTTGGAACTGCGTCAGTAATGATAATTAAATGCTTTGAGCAATTTTTATTAGAAAAAAGTTGAATTGCTTTTTCAATAGTTGCAGTGAAATTTGTTTCTTGAGTTGCGCGCACCTCTGTGATACATGATAATAGTTTTGTGAAATCAGTCGTAGGTGAAACAGATTCTTTAATGTCAGCACCAAATACTACAAGACCTACCTTATCACGATTTTCAATAGCGCGAAATGCAAGTGCGATACCTGCTTTTTTTGCAGTATCAATTTTAATTCCGCGCATACTACCTGATGCATCAAGCGCATATATAATTTCTACAACGCCTTTAGACTTTTTTTCAGATATCTTCAAATCTTCTTTTGATAAAGTGGTTCTTCCTCGAGAAATTGCACGCTTAATGGTACGCTTAAGTGCAATGTCACGAAAGCGATCATGATTTTTATAATTGCGAACAGAATCATGTTCACCATACATTTGATCTTTTTTATTATCTCGATTACCAAGAAATCCTTTTGGAAGTAAAGCGTCTAGCTCTTCAGTATAGAGAATTAACGAAGCAAGATGGATTCCGTGAGAAGTTATTTCACCCTCATTATCAGTAATATTTCTCTTTTTAAGCTCTTTTGAGCGTTTTGCTAATGCAGCACGCAGTTCTTTAGTGAACTCAGGAATATGTACATTCTTTTTTATGTAATCAGGATTATATCCAGTTAATAGTTTAATTAATTTAGGACCATAGATTTTTTCAGCATTTGAATAACTTTGCACAATATTCTCAAATACAATATCCGGCGTAAAGGTTGAGACACCTTGATTAAAAGACTCATTAACAAGTTTACCGTCATCAATTGTTTCAGAGTCATTCTCTAGAACTGAATGGAGGAGCTTATCTTCTTCATCGTCAGAGGCAAGTTTTCCTTTCTCTTCTTCAATAGCGTTTTTATCTTTTAATTCTAGCTCCTCTGTACTAGGGAGCATCACCTTCTTCCTTTTGCATGCCATGTTTTTCTGCGAATTTTTCAAATTCAGCAGCAATTATATCTTCCGGCTTTTGCAAAAATTTAACTGAAGGCTTTAGACCAATACGATGTGCAAGAACTGAATGAACAGCATTGCTTACATCATCAAAGACTACTTCTGAGCGATTTTCAATAAGTGCATTTCCTTGAGCTCGTTCATATAATCCAATAGACGCACGAACTGAAGGATGTTTCTGTATGAGTTCATGATTTCGAAGTGTTCTAACAAAACGTACCATGAACGTAAGAAGCTCTTCAGAGCATTTTACTCCTAAATCCTTACCACTTTGACGAACAATAGTAACTTCATTTTCAAGTGTTTCAGGATATTTTGCATAAATTAAATCAAAACGATCAAGGAATACTTCACTCAAAGGTTCAGTTGACGTATCTTCAGGATTCATTGTTCCAATAAAAATAAAGTCAGTGGGTACATCGACAGTATATCCTCCGATAGTTACTACACCTTCTTCTAAAACCTGTAAAAGAGAATTTTGTAGTTTTTCACTACAGCGATTAATTTCATCAAAAAAGAGAATCCCATTATGTGCCTTGAATATTTTACCTGGAGTAAATGCTTCAATAGAAAGTGGACCAAATTTTAATGCTTTAATAGGATCAATATCACCAATAAGATCTTCTGCAGTTAAATCGGGACTCCCTTGTACACGAATAAAACGTTTTTCTCCTGGAATTTTCTTTTCTGATTTTTCATTTGTAAAAGGATTAACAATAAAATCTTCAGTAAGAAGCTGTGAAATTCCTTTTGCAAACGTAGTCTTCCCAACACCTGGAGGACCGACTAAAATAATATGACGCCCTGTAAGGAGTGCAGATTTAATTTGTGCTTTCTCAGCTTGCTGACCAATTATTGATGGGAATGGATCACCCACCAGAAGTTTTTCTTGAGGTATTAAGTTTTTCATGACCAAGATGAATGTAATAATTCTTTTATAAATGTTATGAAGCGAGGAGGCATTGTATAGGGTCGTGACATATGTCACCACCTTTAAAATTCAGTATAATTTCTGAATTTTGGTGGTGTCAATGGACAAACGAGAAATAAGAAAAGAATTCTTAAAGCTTAAAAATAAAGGATTTTCCTACTTAAAATGTAAACATATTCTAAAATCAAAATTCAATTACAAAGTTACATTAGGACACTAAAACGGTGGATTAAGCGTTTTGATTCAACAGATTGGGATTTGGAGGACTCATCTACAAAACCTAATATCATTCATTACAAAATAACCTCAAAAATTGAAAAAGAAGTTATAAAATTAAGAGAAAATACAGGATGGGGACAAGAAAAGATTTATCCTCATTTAAGACATTTGGGTATTTCTGAAATGTCCATCAAGAGGATAATAAAGAAATATGGTTTTTGTCGAGAGACTAAAACAAAAGGGAAACGTATAAAGTGGATAAGATGGCAAAGAAATCACCCTAATAGTTTATGGCAAATTGATCATACAGATGAACAAGAACTCTTTAATTGTTACACTTTATCTGTCGTCGATGATTGTTCTAGATTTAGTTTGGCCTTAGTCAAACTAAATCAAGTGACTACAGATGTAGTCACGAGTATTTTAGACGGTCTTATCAAGAAGCATGGAAAGCCTAGACAAATCTTAACTGACAATGGTAGTGCTTATGGTCTCAAAAGCAAGCATAGTAGATTTGATAGATGGTGTAAAAGAAGAAGAATAGAACACATCAGAACTAAAGTACATAGTCCAACCACAAATGGGAAAGTAGAAAGACTATTCAAAACCATGGATGAAGAATTAAGGTTTTGTAATAATGATCTAGAGAGATTTAGGTTGAGATATAACCATTTTAGACCGCATAGCAGTCTAAAAAAGAGATCTCCTGCTGAGATTTACTTTGATTTTGCTAGATTATTTTAACTAGTGACATATGTCATGACCCAGCACATGAAGCGAGGAGGCATTTGCTTTGATAGGAACGCAAAAAGTCTGGCTTAGACGGCAAACTTATATTTTTATCTTAACAAAACACATCGCTGGGATGAGCAAAGTAAACTTTTTAGTTCCATTTGTGCAAACTTTTTTATAGCCAAGTACACTGATAGAAGAAGTGCGATGATGCACGGAGTTACTCAAATGAGATTACTTGTATTTACTGATACACATGGATCGATTAAAGCAGAAGATAGAATTATCAAAAAAGCAAAACGAAATAAACCAGACCTGATGCTTTGTTGTGGAGACTTTACTATTTTTATGCATGAGCCTGATCGATTTCTCAAGCGGATGAATGAAATTGGAATACCATTATTTTTAATTCACGGGAATCATGAAGATGAAGAAGATATTGAGATAATAGCAAAAAAGTATCACAATATTACGTTTCTACATAACAAAGCAATTAGGCATAAAGACGTTATTGTTATGGGATATGGAGGAGATGGATTCTCGCTCAAGGACCCTGCATTTAAGAAAGTTGCAAAAGTATTTCAAAAAGAATTATTTCAACATCCTGATGCGATTCAAGTATTATTACTTCATCAACCACCACATAAGTCAGGAATTGATTTAATTTATGGTGAACATGCTGGTAATATGACAACTAAAGAATTTGTCGAGAAACATAAAGTGCATGTCGTATTTGCAGGACACCTCCATGAAAATTCTGGAAAAGAGCACAAAGACACTCATACAAGATATGTAAATCCTGGACCTTATGGAAAAATTATTACACTGTAGGTTTAAGTAAAGTAATATCTTAGTTAAAGAGATTCTAAATTATTAGATAAGTATATTAAAGTACTTATATTACATCTTCCTTAAAGTCCATGAGGCTTGTCTTTTTATGAGCGACAACATCACCTGTTTCTGCATTTACTTTTACATTAACAGTACTCATCGAGAGAGTTACAAAAGTAACATTATAGACCTGACCCTCAGAAATATTTTGAAGAATGATTATGTTCTTAGAAATAACATCCTTAGGATATTCTTTTTGAGAAAACTCCTTAGCAACATCGAGTGCCTTTGTTGCAGTAAGTTCAACAGCATTCATGTCAAGAGCTAAAACTTTTTTGTCAGGCTCTTTAAATACTTCTTCATGGTTTTCTTTTAAGACCTCTGCACTTGATACTGCAAATGAAGTTATAGAATCATCTTTGTTATAATAGCCAATGTGCCACGCATCTTCATCACCAAACATTTGCATACAATGACATAAGTAACTATCAGGGTTTTCCTTTTGCCAATTGGTGAATACAGAGTCAGACTTAAGAGCTTCGAGCGCATCATGTAAGGATATCATATTACAGCGAATAAATAGCTTGTTTAAATAATTTGCCTCTTTTAGTGAGTAACATTACCACTCTTATTTCTGGATGTAACCATTAACCGATGATTACCAGCACATCGAGGAGAAAGTCATTTCAAAGGGTACATTTTTGAGTGAGTTATTTTTTCTTTTCAAAGCTCAATAGATGTAAAATATTCTAAAAAAGAGATTTAAACACGTTATTTTCTAAACGAAAAGTAGGTTATTTCAGCATATAGATTTCACGCACAAGGTTTTTATAAATAAGTGATTTCAAAATCTAATACATGGTTACGGTAAAGATAACAAAATCACACGAAAATGCAATTATCCCTACATACGCAAAAAAGGGTGACGCAGGTGTTGATCTTACCGCAGTCGAAAAATATGTTCTAAAGCCAGGTGAGCGAACATTAATTGCAACTGGTCTTCGTATTGCCCTTCCCGATGGATATGAAGCACAAATACGACCTCGATCAGGTCTTGCACTCAAACATGGAATTAGCATAGTTAATTCCCCCGGTACAATTGATGCAGGATATCGAGGAGATATAGGAATTATTATCATTAACCATGGCAATTCAGAGTTTGTTGTTGAGCAAGGAATGAGAATTGCTCAAATGGTAATTAAGCAAGTTGAACAAGCAGTTTTTGAAGAGTGTGAATCACTTGATGAAACTGAACGTGGAAGTGGTGGTTTTGGCCACACAGGAGTTGAAAATAAGAAATAAAAGGTGATGAACATGGCAGTTAGTTATGAATCAATAAAACGAAATCAAACATTAGGGAAATTCTTTGTAAGTGATGAAGAAGAAGAAGAAATAAGCCCGTAATTTAATTATCTTTAACGTAAAAAGTCACTTGCACGGCGAACTTATGTGTTTCTTTAACAAAAAACACATTGCCTCTATGGGCAAAGTGGACTTTTTACTTACTTATTTTACATCTTTTATTCTATTATTCATTTTTAAAGCGAAATAATTTTTAAGTTATTACGCATTTCCGTTAATATGGAAGTATTTATTCATTCAATTGTCACTGTTTCGCCACGAAAAATTGTCGGTAAAAACTGCGCAGAAATACACTTCACAGGGACTACGCTGCATTTTCCGTTTACTCCACCTCAAGAAAATAGTGGACTAAGCAGTATGCACGCTGTACCTATAAAAGAAATTAAGAAAGAAATTCACCTTCTTAAAAAAACAGTTAAAACTATTATTTTTAGAGGAGGAGAGCCTCTCGTCCAAAATCAAGGACTAGCACTTCTTACACAAACAGCAAAAGAATGCGGCATGTTTACAAATCTTGAAACCTATGGAACTAAGCCTGTTGCACTTGAGGGATTATTCAAACGAAATCTAGTTGATATTGTTACATTAAAACTATATATACCACTTCGAGAATCATGGTTTAGCAAACTGCGTAAAGGCACATTATTACAAAGCCATAAAGAGACTATTACTAACATAAAAAAGTCAATTGCTTTGATGAGTAAACAGCGAGTAAAAGTATATGTACGTATAATGGTAGTTCCAGGATTCCTCTATAAAGTTCAAGATATTGCTGCAATAATCCATACTGTTAAAGACATACCACACTGTACTATTGAATTGGTGTCATATGTAGGTCATTCTGATCAATCTATAGGAATTAAACAACCAAGTGGAGAATTCATGGACGACATTCATCAAGCATTAAAAGAGAAGTTTCCTAATAACCATATAACTGTTGTTCAGAATATATTGTAACTAGTTTTGTATTCTTTGATTTTGATTTAAACAAACTTTGAATCCTTATTTTTGTCATTTACTAAGAATTTTGTGTGTGTGTGCATAAAGTATTTCATGAATTATTTCAATAGGTAAAGGTTCATCTCCATCATTACATTTCAAAATATGCCACTTTTGTAATTCTGCTACACGCAGGAAAGCTTGCTCTGCTGAGCGTAAATGCTCTAAGTCACCTTCATGAAGGTCTTTTTTAGCGCCACCTACATAATCGCGATGGCCTTTTTTATCAACTAAACGTTGTCCAATTTCAACAGGCATATGAAGCAATAATACTGCATCAGGCCGAGGTAGCTCAAAAGTACCATACTCTAAGTCCTCAACCCATGTAATAAATTCAGGAAGTTTTTCTGCAGAAATTTTACATGCCTGATGGCCTAAATTTGCTGAAACATAACGATTACATACCACAACTTTACCTTCATCAAGCCATTTTAGAATGTCTTTTCGGGCGCTATACCTATCTACTGCATAGAAAATTGAAGCCCTATAAGGACCTACCTCTTCAGCTGAGCCAAGGCGACCATTCAAATACTCTTCAACCATTTTAGCAGAAGGTTTACCGTACTGAGGAAACTCAATATACACTGCAGGAATGTTCTCTTTAACTAATCTTTCAACAAGAAGAGTTGACTGCGTCCCTTTACCAGAACCATCTGTTCCCTCGATAACAATTAACTTTCCTTTCATACAAATACTCAGTCCTATTTATTTTTAAATATTTATGTAATGCGAGCATTATGAAATTAGATTTCACTTAAAATTATTTTTGTGATTAGACCTATCTGTCAGTTTTTAAATATTGATTTTATATTATTTACTTATACGTTTTTGAGTACGTAAAAAGTTAAGCTTGCATGACGAATTTATGTTTTCTTTATCAAGAAACATATCGCCTCAGAGGGCAAAGTAGACTTTTTACTTTCGTCGAACTGTAAAGAAATAGAGCCAAATACCTACACCGATAACTATGATACTTAAGATTTGTCCCATTGACAAGCCTAAGATAATAAAACCTAATTGAGGATCAGGAGCACGAAAGAATTCAATAATAAACCGAAATGAACCATACATTATAAGAAATATACTTACAAGCATTCCACGTGGAAGCTTTTTTAGTGAATAAGTTGTTAATAAAACAGTAAAAATAATCATGTTTTTTATCGAGGCATAGATTTGAGAAGGATGTCTGCATTCTTCTTCTCCTGGAAAATAAACACACCATGATACTGAAGTTACTCTGCCGACCAATTCAGCATTAATAAAGTTTGCAATACGACCAAGCGCAAGACCTATTGCTAAAGGAATAACAAGAATATCCCCTATTTTCAGTATATCAAGATTCTTTTTTTTAGTGTATAAATATAATGCAATTGTTGCACCAATGAACCCACCATGAAATGAAAGTCCACCTTGCCATACATAGAAAATCTCAATAAGGTTAACACTATAATATCCAAAGTTGTAAATAATAGCATAGATTAAACGCGCACCAATAATTGCTCCAATAGCAATGTAAAGAATTATATCACTTGCCTGATCTTTTGTTAAGAGTTTGCTCTTCTCCCCTAGTTTTTGCAGTAAAAAATATCCAAGCACAAACCCTAAAATGTAGACTAGCCCATAATATCGTATAGATATAGGACCAAGACTTACAAGGACTGGATCGATGGTATGATAGAACATACCTAGTAAAATTATATAAATGGTTAATAAAACTTTTTACAGATGGCTCGTCAAAAGCGAAAAATAAAAAATCAGAGTCCACACCATAGTCAGAATAATCATCAAAGCAATACATATCAAAAGGGTAAGGAATATGCCAAAAAGACTTGGCATTTTATTTGGCACAGTGACAGCATTTTAAGCTGGATTGTCAATATTGTTCTGGCATATGTTATTATACGATTTTTATTCTATCCAGGATTAGGAATGCTCTTTGGAACTTCATTTCCCATGGTTGCTGTTATATCAGGTAGTATGGAACACCGTATTACTGCTCAGGACTCATATCACATGCCGACACTCTGCGGAATTACTTTTGAAAATGCTCAGCGCAGCATTAGCCCCAACCTCTATTGGGAGCACTGCGGTTCTTTTTATGAAGAATATAACATCACACAAGATAAGTTTTCATCATTCTTATTCCCACGCGGTTTCAATAAAGGCGATATTATCATAATCTATGGTCAAGATACAAAATATTTAAAAATAGGTGACGTGATTGTATTTAGAAGTAATGTTCGTGCTGAACCAATCATTCATCGTATTATCCAAATTGATGAAGTAAATGGAGAGTTTGTATTCACCACGAAAGGAGACCACAATCAAGCACTAGGCCCTATGGATATAAACATCCAAGAATCTGCTGTGCTTGGTAAAGGTGTATTCAGAATCCCTTATTTAGGATGGGTTAAAATATGGTTTACTGACCTTGTTAATCTCGTAGCAGGAAACCGATAGAGGTATAACAATGCAATTTTGTCCAAAATGTGGAGCGCTTTTGATTCCTAAAAAAAATAAGAATAATGTTACCTGTAGTTGTGGCTATGTTCACAAAGAGTCTGTTAGCTTGAGTGTTTCTGAAAAAATTGATGAGCAGAAAGAAATTGAAGTAATGAATATGCAGGATAAAATTGATACGCTCCCCGTAACTGAAGTTGAATGCCCTAAATGTGGTCATGATAAAGCGCGGTTCTGGATGATGCAAACACGCTCAGCAGATGAAGCTGAAACACGATTCTTTCGCTGTGAGAAATGTAAACACGTTTGGCGAGATGCTGCGTAGATAGTGAATTGAGTTTCTTTGATATGATTTTCTTTTATTTATAGTAACACTTATGTCGTATTCTCATTATGGATTTCGAGAGATACCTAGTAAGATACCTAATTAACTACCATAATTCATATAAAGATGCATTGATAAGGAAGAGGATATAGAAGCTAGTCGAGGTGGGTGCTAATGAACTTTGATCATTTAAAACAACAAGATCCAGAAGTGTATCATATTATTGTTGATGAAATTGAGCGACAGAATGAAGGAGTGGAACTTATTGCTTCTGAAAATCTTGTAAGTAATTCCGTATTAGAAGCAACAGGAAGCCATTTAACCAATAAATATTCTGAAGGGTATGCTGGAAAAAGATATTACGCTGGAAATGAATTTATTGATAAAAGTGAAGAGCTTGCTATCGCGCGCGCAAAACTGTTATTTGGTGCTGAGCATGTCAATGTACAACCTCATGCTGGAAGTCAGGCAAACATGGAAGCATATTTTGCATTACTAAACTTAAAAGATAAAATCTTAGGAATGAAACTAGACCATGGAGGACATCTTACTCATGGAAGTCCTGTTAATTTCTCAGGAAAATTCTATACTTTTTCATCATATGGTGTTGATAAAGAAACAGGCAGAATAAATTATGATGAAGTTGCAGAAATTGCACAAAAAGAACAACCAAAGTTATTGTTAAGCGGAGCATCAGCATATCCACGGACTATTGATTTTAAACGCTTTCAAAAGATTGCAGAGGAAGTTGGATGTTACCACATGGCAGATATTGCACATATCTCTGGACTCATTGCAGCAAAACTTCATCCTGATCCAGTTTCAGTATGTGATGTGATTACTACAACGACACATAAAACACTACGCGGGCCACGAGGAGCAATAATTATGTCAAAGAAAGAAGATCGCTTAAAACCGGATGGAAAGAAGAATCTTGCGCAGAAAATTGATAGTGCTGTTTTCCCTGGAATGCAAGGCGGACCACTTGACCATGTTATTGCAGCAAAAGCAGTTGCCTTCGGAGAAGCATTAAAACCAGCATTTCCTGTGTATCAAAAACAAGTTATTGTAAATGCACAAGCTATGGCAAAAACACTGCTTGACAAAGGCATTACACTTGTTTCAGGAGGAACAGATAATCATTTACTTTTGCTTGATGTTAGCGCATTAGGTATTGGAGGAAAGACTGCTGAAAAAGCACTTGAAACAGCTGGTATTTATTGTAACAAAAACATGATTCCTCATGACTCACGAAGTCCATTTGATCCATCTGGTATTCGAATTGGAACTCCAGCAATGACAACGAGAGGATTTAAAGAAGATGCTTCACAAGAGATTGCTGAAATTATTAGCAATGTCTTGCATAATCCAAAAGATGATGATATTCTTACCAAATCACGAAAGCGTGTAACTGAACTATGTAAAGAATATCCTATTTACAAAGACTAACACAAGAATTATAAAAGGTATAAGAAATGACGAGTGAATTGAATGATTCAAATGATGACATTTGTGTTGGATACGTTACACATCCTGATAAGAAACATGCACAAAAAATTGTTGATGCACTTCTCAAAGAGCGATTGATTGCATGTGCAGTATATCTCTCAGCTGAAAGTTCATACATCTGGAAAGGTGACATCACTCATGATTCTGAATGTATTACACTTCTTAAAACAAGGCATGATTTGTGGGATACAGTGAAAGAAAGAATTATAAAAATACATGAGTACGATACCCCATGTATACTCCAATTTTCTGGAAAAGCATCAGAACCTTATATGCAGTGGCTCAGGAATGAAACGCAGAAAGCACACACCAAATGACTTGCCAGATAATGCCGCCCGATTTATACGCGGATTACAAAAATACCTTTACAGAAGAAGATATAGCGTTGCAATCATACTAATAGCAATTATTCTAATATTTCTTTTTTTTGGATTTATTAGAATAGCTTTCTTTTTTGTTACATTTATTATCCTAAATATATTTGTCTCATATTTAGCAAAGACTATTCCGCGATTTACCACAAGTCTTGAACTTACACTTTTTGGAACTGTCTTAATGGGCGTTTCATACGGTTCTCGAATTGGGGCTGTATTTGGACTTCTTTCAGCAATTCTTTATTACTACGGGGCACATCGCTTTTCATACTTCATTATCATTTTTGCACCATTGTATGCAGTAGTAGGAATTATTGCACCACTCTTAACAGGATATGAGATTTTTACCATTGGTATGATTTGTGCTCTAGGGTACACTATTATATCAAGTATACTTGTTATTATCATATTTAATGCTAAAATAGATAAAACACTAGGATTTGCCTTTATTAATACAGTGTGGAACTTCGTAATCTTTAAATACATTGCACCACTTATTATTTTTCTTATGTAAATTGCATTCATGGGCAGGAATATGGCAGAACGAAAATCAATTCAACAAAAAAAGCAAGAAGCACGTGATCAAAACGATAAATATTTTGAAGCAGTTCTCCAGCTACGTTACCATACTGAAGAACAATTTAATGAAATATTTGATTTTCTTGAAAAAAGCGAGTGTAGAATCACTAAGCATATTGTTCAGCCAGAGGGCATTGATTTATATATCGCATCACAAAAGTTTGCACAACAATTTGGTAAATGGGTAAAGAATAGATATAATTGTCAAGTTTCAAGCTCACGGACATTACATACACGCGATACTCGCCTTGGAAAAGATTTATACCGAGTTACTATTCTTGTTTTTTTCATGACCCATAAAGTAGGAGATATTGTTACTCTTAATGGGGATGAGATTAAGATTATGTCACTTGGAACTAAACCCTCTGGAAAAATTCTAAAGACAGGTAAGCGTATTTTTATTGACGCGCGAACACTTCGTGATTTATGAGATTAATTTTGATATATTTTTTATGTTGTAATTCTTTATTTACGTAATTCTTTTGCACGCTGATTTCGATAACTCTGTACAACATCTTCGACTTTTTTAAGTACCTGAGACTCTTTCTTACTGCGAATGTCAGGTGACATAGAAGACTTTTGAATTGAGGAGATATTACTTACTGGCAGCAGTGCAATATTTTCATAGATTGCTATTTTTTTAGGATAAAAGACATACTTGCAAGCACTTTGAACGATTACATCCTCTGGAACTTTAGTTGCTGATAGTATGATATATTTTGCAGGAATACGAGAAACATTTGTAATATCATATACGCGAGTATTATTTACAAGAATAAGACGCTCTTCCTTAAAAGAATCTTTGCTAAGTGATTTAATAAAATCTGATAATGTGTTATATACTGGAATGAAAATGTACTTTCCTGTTTGAACTGCATGTGAAAGATTACTGATTGCTTTTTCACGGGATTGAAGTATCCGCGTTATGTTTTCAATTTTATTTGCAAGTACGTTTATACGTTTCTCTTTTTGTACAAGTAGATTCATTAACTCTTTTACATCTTTTGTTCGGGTAGTTTTAGGATTATTACTTTCTGCTATCTTTTTCTGCAATATTTTTAATTGAGTTGTAAGATGAGTGTTTTGGCGTGCTAAATTTGTGTGAGAGCGCTGAAGATTTTTAAGTAAAACTGACTGAGCTGATTTTCCCTTTGCTTCTTTCTTAGCACTGCTAGTGATTGTTTGAGAATTTGACTGAGAAGTTAATGAAGTTATAGATTGAGTAGTATTCTTATTTGATTTATTTGGAGATGAAGAAGATTCTTGAGAAGTGTTATGTTCTGCTAAGGAAGTTTCGAGCAAATCCACTAGCACAGTATAGTTTTGCTCTTCATTTCGAATAGCTGATTCAATAAATAAAGTGTGTGGAATATTCTTGAATTTTTCAGGATTCTTTCGAATGTACTTTTCAATATCTTGAATACGTAAACGATAATGCTCAAATGCAATTAATATTGCTGCAGCTGCATCACGCTCATGTGAATTATTTGTTGCAAGATGTTTTGTTAATGCATTTTTCTCAGCAACAGAAATGTCTTCTTTAGGAGCAAATAACTTTGCACCAAGACTCGTTGCTATCGACTTGACTGTTTGAGGACTTTTTTGTTTATCTGAAGCAAGTAAAACGACTTTTCCTTGATATGTAACACGCGTTATTTTTCGGATTAATGAGTCTGGAGATATGCCACGCTCTGAAAATAATGTCACTTCCATCGTTTGGATGTTTAGCAGGGCATATGCTGCTGTTGTTCCTGGATCAATACCTACAAAATAAATCATGTTTTCTCCCTTATAATGAGACTTTTTACTCTTTTACTTCCTTTATATCTTAATAAGTTTTATATAACATGTTAAAATACTTTTTGGCATGATAGAAATTGACGGTAGTATGGCAGAAGGAGGAGGACAGATAGTGCGAACTGCACTTGGACTGAGCTCTATAACCCTTAAACCCTTTCGTATCACAAACATTCGCAAAAATAGATCAAACCCAGGATTAAGTCAGCAACACGTCATGTGCATTAAAGCATGTGCACAAATGACTAATGCATTTGTCTCTGGAAATAATGTTGGTTCAACTGAGATTGAATTTATTCCAAAAGTTATAAAGAATAGACAATTTATTATAAATATTGGAACAGCAGGAAGCATTCCCCTTTTATTGCAGGGCCTTCTTCCAGCATTATTATTCACTGAAAGCGATATTACGATCACAGGAGGAACAGATGTACAGTGGAGTATGCCAATTGATTATTTTAGACATGTATTACTTCCTGCATTAATGCCTTACTGCAATGTTACTGTTTTATGTGAGAAACGTGGTTATTATCCAGCAGGTGAAGGGAAAGTTATTATTCGAACTAAACCACGTTTTAGACGACCAGATTTTGATACATTTCAGGATTTTTATCAATTTATTTTTGGGAATCCACCACTTGAACTTCATAAAAAAGGAGAATTAATATGCATTAAAGGTGTAAGTCATGCATCACAATCGCTTCAAGGAAATGAAGTTAGTGAACGGCAGGCAGATACTGCTGAACTTATGCTTCGCAAAGAATGCCCTGTTGATTTACAGCGAACATACGCACACACTTCTTCAATAGGATCAGGAATTGTTCTTTATGCTCTTTATAATAGCTCAGGAAATCATCATCACCAATACCGTATTGGTGCAGATTTCCTTGGACAAAAGAAAATAAAAGCAGAAGAAGTAGCACGAAATGCAGTTGAGAAACTAAGAACAGTCATTCATGCACCATATGTTGTTGATGATGTACTTCAAGACAACCTTATACCATTCCTTGGACTTTTTGGTGGACGGATGCTCTCTGGCCCTATTACGGAACACACACGTGCAAATATTGCTGTCTGTGAAGCATTTCTTAAAACAACATACATTATTGAAAATTATAATGATGCAATTTTAATATCAGTTCTTAATTCAAGCAATGCATAACTTAATTGTTTGCGTAGTGTGACATCGTTTACTGCAACAAGCATTTTCTCAACATTAGCAACAAGTTGTTTTGCACCATTAATATCACCTGTTGCAACACGTTTTTGTGCTTCGCGAATTAAAGACTCAACATCTTTTACTGTTTTCTCAGGAGATTGTGATTGGGTTTCTTCTTGTTCAACCTCAACATAATCTTTCTTTTCCTCAGTTACTTTTGCTTGTTTTGTCTCATGCTTTAATTCAGACTCTACATACGCATCCCATTTTCGCTGTTCAATAAGTTGTGATTCACGTTTCAAAAGTGCTTCTTTTTTGTTAAGCACTGCTTCTTTATGATCCAGTTTCTTAACAAGCTCAGCAGCTTTTACACCACGATCAACAAGCATTTTTTCATACTCGTTGAGTTTTTCTTGCTTCATAGTGAGTTCGAAAATCATTTGCTTATACTTCTTCTCAAGATCATGCACTTCTGTTTTTAATGTAAGACTCTTTTTACGTGCTTGTACATTTTCTGCATTAATTTTTCTGGTTTCTGCAGCAGTAAAGACATTCTTTGCAATGGCTTTTTCTTTCTTCTCAAGGGCCTTAATGCGTGATTTCATTTCTTTTTCCATTGCTGCAACACGAGCTTTTGCTTCATCTTCAATCTCTTGAAGTGATGATTCTTTCGTCGATAATGTATCTTCCTTACGTGATAACATTGATGCTTTTTTAGTAAGTGACGTTTGATATTTTTTAAGCTCTTTACGCAAAGTCATAAAACGCTCAACACCTTCTTCAACAGCAGTGTGCTGGTTCTGCAAATTCTCAAGTGCTTCATTTGCATGTTGCATCTTAATCTTAAGTTCTGTTTTACTATTTTCAATTGCTTTTTTAGATGCTTCAAGCTCAGTTTCACGTTGATCCCATTCAGCAGTTATATGAGTTAACTCACGCTTCCAGTTTTGCACAGCATTTGCAATTTCTGTTTTTTCACGCTCTAAATCTACCATAGAACTCTTTATTTCATCAAGACGACGTGTCCAGGACACTTTATCCTCTTGCAGTGAAACAATGCCCTCATTAAGTGCGTGTTCTTTTTGATTTAGTAATGATTCTTTTTTTGATAATTGATAATGCTGATTTGCAAGCAGACGCTGTTTTTCATTAATGAACTCTTCAGTTTGGTAAATAGCATCTGTTTTTTCAAGATTCTTTTGAACAAGTGTTTCTTTAGCAACAAGTTGATTTTCTCGCTCACCAAGTACTACAACTTTATCAGATAAGGACATTTGTAGTTTTTCAAGACTCTTTTCCTTTTCATTTAACAAAATGCGCATACGCTCAACGTCTTTTTCATTCTCAAGAACAACATCAACATGCACACGTTCTGCCTCTAAGCGTTCTTCAAGTTCAGTAAGTTCTTTTCGTTTAGCAGAAAGTGAAGACTCTAGACTGAGTAATTCATCTTTTTGTTCAAGAAGATTCTTTTGAAGCTCACGAATTTCCGATTGACGATTTTGTACATCCTCATTCAGAGTAAAAAGACGACTTTCTTTCTGCGCTAATGATTCCGCTAATTTAATTAATTCTTTTTCTTTCGAAGAAAGTAAATCTGCCTTACGTGCAACATCTTTTTCAGTTTTAATGATAGCTGATGCTTGTTTATGACGCTCATTTGCTTCTTTGCGAAGAACTGCAACTTCTTCTTCAGCACTGAATAATTCAGAACGCTGTGATTCTAAATCTTTGTGAACACGCTCTAATTCTGATTCTTTTTCTAAAAGTTCTTTTTTCACACTTGCAAGATGTTCTTCTTGTGACTTTAAATCTTCTAGCTGTTCATCACGTGTTTTTTGGAATTTTTCTTGTCTTTCTTTTAAACGTAATTCTTTATCTGCAAGCATAGTTTCTTTTTTATTAAGAGATGTATCAAGAGTCAATAATTTCTTTTCTTTAGCAGACATTACTTTTTCTTTTTCATCTACTTCATTATCACGTTTAATGATGTGATCAGCTTCAACCATTTTATGTAAACAGTCTGCTTTTAGTTCCTCGATTTCAGTCCTTTGTTTAGAGAGTAATTCTTGTTGTTTATCAAGTTCCTCTGATTTTTTCTGAATATCATGCTCTTGTTTTGTTAATGACTTTTGCTTCTGTTCAATTTCTTTCATTAATGAATTTGCTTTGAGATGCTCACCAAGAACACGCTTGTCAGCTTGTGCAATAGTAGTTATTTGCTTTTTTAGATGATTTAATTGCTGAACAACTTTTTGATGATCATCCACAAGTTTTTCTTTATCATTTTTGAGAATAAGGGCTTTTTTATGAAGTGCTGTTTTGTCCTCATCAAGTTTTTTCTGTAATGATGAAAGCTGTTTCTCTTTTGTTTCAATTTCTTTAACACGAACACCATTTTCTTTTTCAATTAAGTTCTTTAATTCTTTTACTTTCTTTTCTTTTTGAGTTAATTCAGATTCACGTGTCATTAATTCTGACTCTCGTTTTGCAAGAGCATCAGCCTTTTTCATATGTTCATCAATTAATTTTTGCGCACTGTCCTCACGAGCAGATGCTTCCTTGAGACGTTTTGATAGATCTTTATAGCGAGACTCGTCTTTGGATAATGA
>JBLKOW010000007.1:0-21356 GCA_047603135.1 Candidatus Woesearchaeota archaeon
CCATTGTGTCCTCCGAACACAAAGACCATATATGCATTTTGATTTGTTACCGTAACATAATTACGATTTAGAACATTGAATATGCTAATCAAAATACTTTTAAATACTAAGTCATTCTAGATTATATAAAATGATACAAGGTGACTTTAAATGACTTCAATGAGCATCAAAGTAAATGAATACACTTCCAGAGTTTTAGGAGTAATAAAAGAAAAGTTTGGCTTAAAAGATAAAGCGCAAGCTCTCGATAAATTTGCTGAAATGTATGGTGAGGAGTTTGTTGAGCGTGATGTGCGTGATGATGTCGTTAATGAAGTAATCCATGCTTCTGAAATTCATATTAAAAAGTATGGGCATCGTAAAATGTCTTTAAAAGAACTTGATAAGTTATCAGGGTTATAAGCATGTTTGATTTTGATATTAGTGATGAATTAAAGGAAGTTATGATTAAGTTACAAAAGAAAGATAAGAATCGCTTACTTATTATCAATAAAAAAATTAAAGAAATTATATCATCAAATAGTACAACTATTGATCATTATAAAAATCTACGTCATAATTTAAGTAATTACAAGCGTGTTCATATTGATAAAAGCTTTGTGCTACTCTTTTCAGTAAATAAAGAAATTAATCATATACTCTTTGTCAAACTAAAACATCATGATGAAGTATACACGAAATAACTACTTCTCTGCAATGTCCCACATACTATCAAAGAACTTCTTAAAGGACTGAACTGCTTCATTATCTGCATCACTTCCCCTCATACACTTTCTTCAAAAGAAGTGCATCTTCTTCTATGTTTGGACTTTCGCAAATAACAACTCCTTTCGCATTAAATTCTTTAAACATTCCCATCAGTTCTTTGTATTTCATATCGGACTCTTCAAGAATTAAGTGATGTTTTTCACCTTTCTCACCGTATGCAATTCCTGAAATGTGGCAGTGCATCTGGTGCAGTGCATCCTTCCCGCATCCTTTTTCTAGTTCCTCAAAAATTTGTCTAAATTCTTCTGTAGAATTCCACTTTCCATTACTTCTTGCGTGAATATGACTAAAATCAATACATGGCAAAACCTGTGGCAACTCTTGAGAAAGTTTAATTACTTCTTTCAATGTTCCAAATTGTGTTTCCTTGCCAGTTGTTTCGGGGCAGACAAAAATTGGGTTGCCTTCATCTTCAAGTACACCAGTAATCTTTTTCATCTGTTCTTTAATAATGGGATATACTTCTTCTGGACTTCGTTTTTGATAAAATCCTGCATGAAAGGTAACACTTTGTGCTCCACATAAATGTGCTCTTCGTGCTGCATGTAATACGCGATTAACTGATGCATCAATCTTTTCTTCTTCAAGTGAACTTAGATTAATATAATACTGTCCGTGACATGTCATTGCAATACCATTATCATCTGCAATTTTCTTTACGTTAGGTGCCTGTTCTTCGCTTACATTAACGCTATGAACAAATTCCATTTCCATGGCATTAAGTCCAAGTTCAGCAACGCGTTTAACTCCATCAGGTGTTTTTCCTCCTTTAGGTGTTGAAAGTGGTATTCCTGCAGTCCCTATGTGTAATTTTGTGTATCGTTTCATCATATTCTCCTCATTATAATTATGATATATTACTGTAAGTAAAAAGTCTGCTTTGTCCTCTGAGGCGATATGTTTCTTGAGAAAGAAACATATATATTCGCCGTGCAAGCTTGACTTTTTACATACTATATTACTTACTCTTTTATCACTTTTGCTTTTTTTAGTTCTTCTTCTGTTATCTTTTCAACAAGCGTTAAATTTATTCCTGTGTATCCTTTGTTAATTCTATGTAGCAATTCACTCTTAGTTTTCCTGATAATTTTGTTCTGTATAATCTCAATATCTTTATCAGCTAATTGCTTATTTATTGGATTAATCTGTTCTCTGTATTTCATAGCTATGGTAAAACTGTTTAACATTTCTTTCTCATATCGCTGAGCTATTTCGCTATTATCTATTGCTTTTTCAAGCACTTTATGGATAACGGAATTTGTTATATTTGAAATGAATAGTTCAATTAGTTTGTTTCTGCTTTTTGTCATGATTAATTCCTTTCATAATTGTATTGAATATGATATTGTAAAGTGACTTATATCTCCTCAGGAAGAGTTGTTTATCGAGCATATTGTCCTTTAATTCATGTATTGTTACTCCTAACTCGCTCTCGATTGATTTATCCACTGCTTCTTTGTGTATTCTCTTGTCACCTAAAAAAAGTAGTATTGCAATCATATTTCTTGTAAGGTGGTATTTCTGGTTTCCGTTAAGAATATCGTAGTTATCCACCATTTGCTTACTCTTTAGGAGATGTATATCAAGTAGCTTGAAATTGATCTTTTTATTCACATTAAGTACAATTCTTTTACTGCTTACGCATTTACTAATCATCATTTTGTATAAAGGATCTGTTTCAAGACCTTCTTTTAGTGTTTTGTAGTTTAGTGTAATCAAGTGCACTTTAATTCCAGTATTTTCCTCTATTTTCTTAACCAATAATTGTGAGTGTATCTTCTCTTCAACTACAACAATAATATCTATATCGTTAAAATTAAATCCTTTATCAAGGAATGAGCCAGTAATTATTACTGTATCGCAGTGCTTGGTAAGTATGGTAAATACATTTTGTATAACTTCCATTTTTATTGGCTCTAAATTATTTACACCATAAAAAAATGTGTTTATTGTCTGTGTCTTTTCTTCAGCTGGCTTGATGAATACATAACTACCTATTTCAAATCCTATTCTGTTTTTAGGTATGTATATCTGGTCCATTTTTGTTCCCTTGCTTATTTTACTTATCATTATTACGTAATATTACGTAATAATATATAAACATTTTCATTTATCACCTTATAATTGACAAAATTTTTTGGAATAACCCAAAATAAGAAATCTAAAGAAACAAGAAAACTGTTGCAATTTTTATAATTTGTATATGATTTGACTGTTGGAGTTATAAGTATTGTGACTTCAGTATCCAAGTAAGCTATGTTGCTTATCTGGTTTTAAAATATCATCAAATGTAGTATCAAAAAAGTCAAGTACTGAATCTGCAATTGGTTTAATTTGCTTATCAAGGTAATGTGTATAATCAATATCATGGCTGACATGTTCTTTTTCTTCAGGACCATCAGTTGTCATCACGTAATCAATTATACCTACATCATCACGTCCAATCTTACGTGCTGCTTGGATATGTGGTGGCGTAGTTTTTGTGTATTCACTTACACGCTTTCGGATTTGTTTTCGATAGACTAATTTATGGTCATATTTTCCAGCCTGCATATCTTTTACAAATTGCCTTATGAACGGCTCAACCTTTTTTCGCGCAAAGACTGTATGAAGTAATTCTTCTTGGAAATCTTTTGCAAGCTGTGTCCAGTCGCTTCGCACAAATTCAAGTCCAACAAAATCAAGAACTTCTTTTCCATTTTTATCAAGCAATCCTGCGTATCGTTTTTTAGCACCTGCTTCAGATCCTCTAACTCGTGGCATAAAAAAGCGTTTATAGGTTTTCTCAAATTCAAGTTCCATCATTGATTCTCTGCGATAATTCTTCGAAATATATGATTTCATAAACTCATTAATTTCTTCGCAAAGTTTATTTCCTGTTTGGACAGCTTTTTCATAATCACTTTCTTTTGGATTAATAAACACACTATCTGTGTTATGAACTAATATATTATTAGCAAAGAATCGATGAGTATCATCAACTTCAATATCATATACATACCCTTGATAATCTATTTTTTCAACTTTTTGAATAGATGATATATCAAACTCATATTTATCGATTGTTCTTCGATGAGTTCCTGCCTTTGATATCTTTTTTAATCGCTCATTTTTTCTATCTAACAGAAAACCTACTTTTTTTGAGAATGTAGCTTTATCCTTGATGTTTATGTGATATGAAAAAGTTTTACTTTGCTTTTTCTTGTATTTATTATAGCTATTTTCTTTAAAAAATGAAGAAGAAATCCCTACTGTATGTAATAAATATAGAATTGTTTCAATAAAAGTGTAATTCGTGTTGGTAAAACGTATAATTGCAGAATCATTTCTAATCATTATTGTTCCATCTGCACTAAATACTCCTCTTAGGAAAGCACAAATAGCATCTTCTGTTTCTTGTAATAAAAAAACAGGGATTTTCTTCTTTCCATTATTTCTAAGTTTCTCATTAAACAGTCTAACGATATTTCCATTTAAACAAATATCTCCTTTTGACTTTAACCAATAATTTTTAATATAATTTTCTTTTTGAAGAGGTTTTAAGACTTTATGTACTATTTCGCTTGTATCGATTCCAGTTGATAAATGTAAGTAATAGTTTGGCTTTAATTGCCTATCAAAAGATCCATCTCCGATAAAGAGTCCCATGAATTCATACACACAAACAGGGTACTTTTTTGAGATGGTTTTCTTTTGTGGTATTTTTGAAAGTGTAACAAGACTGTGTATATTCTTCTTAGCAAAATCTGAAGGGGTTGATTCAACTAATCTTTCCATATCTTCTAAATAAGGTTTCTTTTGTTTATTTACATACCCAATCAATGAGTGGTCATCTGTAACATCAATATACCACGCATTAGTTATATGCACTCGAAATACTTTTTTCTGTGCTTTGTGCCGCATAATATATGTAATATTTTTAAAAACTGACTTTCCTTCTTTATCGATGGTAAGGACTTTGTATGGAGTTCGTAAGCAATATTCCTTCTCTGCATTATTTTTTCTATCAGTTTGTGTATATAGTGTGTGGATTGGAACCTCTTTAATAGTATGTTTTGTATCCATGACTATTATTTTTGTATCGGCACTAACGCTGTCGCCATATGTAACTTCAAGTCCCTTTTTCTCAACAAATTCAGCTGCTTTTTTAATCAGGTGCTGCCCAAAATGTGTTATTGCATTTGCCATTTCAATGCTATAAAAGCGAAAAGTTGGATTTGCCATTACACCAAAAAATGAATTCATTAAAATCTTAATAGCTTGGCTTTTTAGTGGATTATTTTCTTTTTTTGCATTATCACGTGCTTTCCACAAATCTTGAATGATTGCAGGGAGAAATCCTTCCTCATGTTTAAAGTGCGCGCCATTTGGTGCTTTAATAAATTCACTTTGCTCTTTCTCGCTATATTTCTGTATTTTCTCACTTGGTATGAAGCTATACGGATCTATGTTAAATGTTCGAATGATACTTGGGTACAGACTTTTGAAATCAAAAACAAGCATATTATCATAAATCCCTGGTTGTGATTCACGAACGTATCCTCCTTGAATGCGCTCTTCTCTGTTCCCACTAAATGCAGTTGGTGCAACAACACCTTGTGCATGCAATCGCTGAAGGTAGAGTGAGTCAAATGATGCGATCGATGCTTTTACCCGATCAAGTGGCATCCGTGTTAACTTTGAGCGTACGATAGTTAAATCAAGAACTTTACTCTCTCGCAAGATATCAATAACAAGCTTTGCATCTATTAAATTATAATCAATAAGTTTTTGTGGATTGTCATGAAATGAACGCTCTATATCTTCATGCCGTGCATCTCCTGTAAAGAGTTTTCCTTCGCTCAAATAATGCTGTGCTGCAGTTTCTAATTTAAAATCAGGAAGCCGGACAAATGAGTTTTTTAATAAACTAATGCCATCAAGTACTACTCTTCCTGATATTTTTGCAATACTATCTTGATAAAATGAATCAGATAATTTAATGTACACTGCAGTGTTGTCTCTACCAATAGTAAAATCGACGCTGTGTTCTTTACATTTGTCTTTAATGACTTGTAAATCAAAATCAATAACATGCCATCCAGTTATAACATCAGGATCCCACTCTCTGACAAGCTGTACAAACCGCTCCAGCAGTTCTTTCTCAGTGCTAAATCCTTCTCCTTTTACAAATCCTCCTTTCTTAGCAATAAGAACTTTTTCCTGAATCTTTGTACCATGCGTCATGTATAATGCAATCGAATATAGTTGACTATGTTTCATATCTGTTTCAATATCAATCGAAAGAATTTTTAGTTCAGGATAATGCTCATGTCCTGTAACACGAGGGCTGTGAAATACATGGTCTACGCGGTATGCTGTTTTATACATTGAATTATATTCTTTTGTCCCGTAAGATTTGCCCTCAAGTCTAATACTTCCTTTTAGTTCATGTTCGATTAAGAATTGCATAGGTGCTTGTACATCTGATTCATAGCATGCAATTTCTGCATCGTAAAGCGCTTTGCGTGCTTCATTTAGTGCTTTTGGTGTAGTATATGCAAGTTTAACGACTTTTTCATTATCAAAATTATGAAAGGTTGTATTTGTAATGTCGCACTTTACTATCTTTTCAGCTTTTTTAAGATCAGTTTCTTTTATGTAGAAATATGGTTTGTAATCAAATAATGCAACAAACGAATCGCCCGTCTCAAGTCTACCATAAAGTTGTATAACTGTCTTTTCTTCTTCTCCTTCCCCAATGGTAATGGAGGATGGGCTAATAATAAATCCATTATGGCTCATACTATGGTAAAATCAGTAAATATATTTAAGTATGATGGAATTAAAAACGTATATACTATCTTGAGTTCAGTTTAGTTTTAAATCATAAAAATTAAGAAAGAAAATAAAACCGAGTGCAGAAATGTATTTTGTTAATAAAGGAAGCGAGTTGTGAGGCACATCAAGATTTTAGCAATTTGCCGAACGGCGATGCTATAATTATGGTTATTTTTCTTAGTAAATTCAATATTGGATAGCACAGGAATTAAAAACGTAAAAAGCTTCTATTTCCTCTGTAAAACTCCAGTCCATAACCTTTTTATATTTCATGTAATTTCATATATGTATGACAGCAGGCGAACAACCATATCTTGACTTACTCAATCACATTCTTACTAACGGAACGAAGCGAGAAGATCGTACTGGCATTGGCACTATTGGTGTATTTGGTCATCAAATTCGCTTTGATTTAGAAAAAGGATTTCCTCTTCTTACCACGAAAAAGGTATTTATTCGTGGCATAATTCATGAATTATTATGGTTTTTAAGTGGAGATACGAACATTCGGTATCTTGTGCAAAACAAGGTTCATATTTGGGATGATTGGCCATATGAAACATACAAGGCAAGCTCTGAGTTTAAAGGTGAAACCATGAAAGAGTTTGCTCAAAAAGTAGCAGACGATGAAGAATTTGCACAAAAGTGGGGTGACCTTGGTCCTGTATATGGCAAACAGTGGCGACGATGGGAAACAAAAGAAAGCCAAACTATTGACCAAATTAGTTATGTGTTACATGAACTAAAGAATAATCCTAACTCCCGCCGTATTTTAGTGAGTGGCTGGAATGTTGGTGAACTACAAGGACTGATTAAGGGAAAGCGAACTGCTCCACCTTTATGCCATTCTTTGTTTCAGTTTTATGTTTCTGATGGTAAACTATCTTGTCAATTATATCAGCGCAGTGCCGATGTATTCTTAGGTGTTCCTTTTAATATCGCATCATACGCTCTTCTGACCATGATGATTGCGCAGGTTACCGGATTAAAACCAGGTGAATTTATTCACACGTTTGGTGATGCACATATTTACTTAAATCATCTTGATCAAGTACATGAACAGCTTTCTCGCGAGCCACGAAAACTGCCTGTAATGAAGCTAAACCCTGAAAAGAAAGACTTATTTGATTTCGTGTATGAAGATTTCACCCTTGAAGACTATGATCCACATCCACCAATTAAAGCACCAATTGCGGTGTAGAGGTTTTTAGAATGATTGCACTTATAGCAGCGCTTGATGAAAATAATGTAATTGGAAACAAGGGAAAACTGCCTTGGGATTTACCTGAAGATTTACAGCTCTTTAGAAAAACTACTTCTGATAGTGTTGTTATTATGGGAAAAACAACGTATGAATCAATCGGAAGACCTCTTCCTAAGCGAATTAATATTGTAGTAAGTACTTCACTTACTGAGGCTCCACAGGGAACAATTCTCGCTCACTCTCCTGAAGATGCACTTCACAAAGCAAAAGAATGTGGTAAAACTATTTTTATTATTGGCGGTGCTGGAATATACAAAGCATTTCTTACTAGCGCAGACCGTTTATATCTCTCTCACGTAAAAGGAACACATGAAGGAGACACTTATTTTCCTAAAGTAGACTACTCTCAGTGGAAAGTAATAGAAGAACATAGTTTTCCTGACTTTGTCCAGAGGGTGTATGAAAGGAAGTGAAGGGTTTTAGATATTTTTGGAGTAGAGTCTACACAAGGTAAAAATTCTGATATGAATATGGTTCACTTAAACTATGGTAATCTGAGAATAGATGCTTTTTCAAACTAGTAAACTCAGGATATCTAGCTTGTGAAATACGTTCTTGTATGCTTGATCTATTTGAATGAATTTGTGCAGATTTTGGAATTAACACACCTTCATATTTCAGTTGTTTTTTCAAAGTTCGAGCATATTGAATAATTTTATTGTAGATGTGTTTTGATGAATAACTCCCAGTTAATGATGTTGCTGGCTGAATTGATAATACAAGATATGGTTTATTATTGTCAATAATAGTTCGGATGATACAACCACCATGTGCATAACCATCTTTATCAAAAATAATAAGTTGCCACATATCAGGTTGATTCCACAACTTGTCATCAGGCGCTACACAAATACCCATGTTAAACATTGCTACTGAATGAAGTTTCTTTTTTGATAGGACAAATGTAAACGAATCTCCACCAAATCCAAATCCTTCGGATTTAAATTTGAATTTGTTCATTTCAGTCTGCATTGCTGAATATTCTTTTCCGCAAAGCATTCCAAATATTTCTGCAATAAGTTCTTTTTTTATTCCGCCCGCAGTTGCTTGTTGAATAGTTTGCAGTACTATTTCTGGCGTAACGGGGGTTGGCCAGTTTAATTGATCAACAAGGATATGATTTCGTTGGAAGATTGAAAGTACAATCTGTTCTTTGTTTTGCGCATTTTTATTCCAGGGTTGCATAATAGTTTTGATTAATCTCGTATAATCTGTTTGTGATTGGTTAAGTTGCGCGAATTCATTAGGATATTGTTTTTGTGCTAATTCTAGTACTTGCAAAATCACATCATTTTTGAGTCTATCTCCAGTATATTCTTTGTACTTTAGAAGTGTCTCTCGTTCATTTGAAAATGTAGGTAATGATTCACCTGTTTTAGTAAAAAATGAATACAATTGTTGATGTTTTTCTTTGATATCAAATTTTCTTGTTAACAATTCTAATCAAACTTTCGCATAATCATATGTTGGTTTTTGTTGGTTGACAAAGTTGACTGCGTTAACAATAATGTTCCATGCGTCAGTGTTGATTTCATCAGTTTGCACATAACTTCCTTTTGAGATTTTGACGTTAATTTCTTTTAATTTGCCAACTTCTCTAGGGATATCTGAATCTCTATCTTCTCTGTTATTCAGAGCAGTCTCTAGCATTTGTCTATCTATAGATAGTTCGGGTGAAAAAACAGAATATAATACTCCTGTGACTAAATGTTGATCGTAATTTTGCGATAATGAACCATTTCGAATATCTTTAATTAGTACTTTTGCATGCTTAAATAATTGCTCAGCATGTGCTTCTCGATTGGGATTGTTGTAATATAAGTCTTTGAATTGTTTAAATAATTCTGGAAGCATTACTGGTGATTCTTTTAAGAAAGCTAAAAGGCAATCTTTCTCAGTGGCTAATGGTTTTTGTAAGAGTTTTTTTTGAACTATTGGAACTAATAAATTTTTTAGAATATCAGCTGCTCTTCGTCCATTTTGTGTTATTATTTTCGTAAGAACTTTTGCATCTTCCGGTGTTTGTAATGCTCCTAACTCCGCCATTTCTTCTATTTGTTCAAAGCACAGAAACGATGCCACAGTTTGAGATTTAATTACTGGGTCTAAAATAAGTGGGAAGACATCTATGCCATATAGTTTGCAAAGTCTTTTTGGAAAAAGATTCCAATTATCTCTTTCTGCTCCTTTGAAATTTTTATGATATTCAACTAGTTTTTTTCTTACAAAGTCCCATGATCGTTCGTTCACAAGCCCTGCTTGTGCAACTGCAGGAAGACCATATTCGAAAAGAAATTCTGCATTTTTTCCTGCTGCTTTTGCCATCTCTGGAAGTGTTTTTACAATAACTGGCCAATAGCGTTCGTTCAATAAACCTGCTCGTGCAAATGTAGCTAAACCGTACTCGAAAAGATCACCTGAACTTTCTCCAGCTGCTTTTGCCATCTCAGGAAGTGTTTTTACGAGAACTGGCCAATAGTGTTCGTTCATAAGACCCGCTTCTGAAACTGCAAAAAGACCGTGACAGAAAAGATTCCCTGTACTTATTCCTGCAGCTTTTGCCATCTCAACTAATCCTAGCCAATAGCGTTCGTTCACTAGCCCTAGCTTTGCAACGGTAGGTAAACCGTTTATGAAAAGAGTACATGCACCTTCTCCTGCAGCTTTTGCCATCTCAACTAATTCTGGCCAATAGTGTTCGTTTATAAGACCTAGCTTTGCAACTGCAGGAAAACCAAGATAGAAAAGATCACCTGAACTTTCTCCAGCTGCTTTTGCCATCTCAACTAATCCTGGCCAATAGCGTTCATTCACAAGACCTACTTCTGCAACCGCAGGAAGACCATATCGGAAAAGAACCCTTGCACTTTCTCCTGCGACTTTTTCCATCATCTCACAATCTTCGAAATGATTTACTAAAAATTCAGTTTCTTTTGGATATTTCTCAACAGGAAAACTCCATTCTTTTAATTGCGCAATTCGCTTCTCGCGAACACTTGGATCAATTGTTACATTAAGCTGATCGATTTCAACGCGAATATCTCGAATGAATTCATCAATTGAAGCATCAAACTGCTCAATCTGCTCTGTTGTAATTTCAGGAGTATTGTTGAGAATTTGACATTGTTGTTCAAATCTTTGTAAAAATCGATAAATACCTCCAAATGTAGATGATTCTGTACCTCTGTTTTGCTCAATTTGAACGATTTGTTTTTTTACTTGCAACTCTAAATTTGCTAAACTTCTGACTTTTTTATGTAATTCAATCTGGTCATCTTGTAATCGAAGTCTCAGGGCTTCAAGAAATGTAATAGCTTTACGAAGATAGGCGATAATTTCTTTTTTTGATTGCATATACCGCGTTTTCGGTAATAATCCTTTAAATAATTACTTTTTTCATGTAGGATTTTGAGTGCTCCTGTACCTCTCCCGTACATCATCCTGTCAATTTTCAAAAACAATATATTTATATATTTGCACATACTACACATAATTGGTGATATCGAATGACTACTATGACATTAGCAGTACCTAACGAATTAAAGCAAAAAATGGACAAGTTTAAAGAAATAAACTGGTCTGAAGTAGCTCGGCAATCCTTTGCACAAAAACTATCTGATTTGCAAATGCTCCAGAAAATGAAGGAACAAAGCACATTGTCAGAATCTGATGCAATACGTTTAGGTCGCAAAGTAAATAAAGCGGTGGCTAAAAAGTGGAATTAATAGTTGATGCAAATATATTATTTGCCTCATTAATTAAAAATAGTACAACTGCTGCACTTTTAACTCGTAATGATTTGATTTTATTTACTCCGGAATTTGTGTTTGCAGAATTTAGAAAACATGAAAATGAAATTCTCTTAAAAACAAAACGAAATTCAGATGATTTTAGAGATTTTCTTCTTTTTTTAGAAACGAGAATACAGCTTGTTGCAAGAGAAGACGTTGCACAAGGTTTTAGAGAGCAATTTGAGAGTCTATGGAAGCTTGCTAAAAAATAAAATAATCTTAATGCATTCCTGCGCATTCCATCCATTTACTAGATTCTTCTAAAAAATCGCGTACATTTAACCACAACACTTATAAGTATGGTAATATAACCATATATGTAGGGTAGATTTGCCATATGAAAGAATCAATACAAAAAACAATATTACGACTGCTCGTAGAGCATAATCAAGAATCGTATTCGGTCAGTGAGATTGCAAAACTAATAAAGAAAGATTATAAAAACACATATGAAGCGATCAAAAACCTCCCTTCCATAAACATCAGAAAGTCAGCAGGCGCAAATCAGGTTTCGTTTGCATTCGCATTTTCAGAACTCCTATTTCAAGTAGAGATACAAAGACGACACGAAATCTTAAAAGACAAAAATTTAAACATACTCTGCAACGATTTATCAAAAGTTAATTCACAATTCATATTACTGTTATTTGGTTCCAGAGCAAAGAAAACTAATCGGAAAGACTCTGATTACGATTTATTGCTAATATCTGATAACCCAAAAATAGTCGAACAAAAATTATCATTGTATCCTTTGAATATTCATGTAAATACATTCTCCTTACAAGAATTTAAAGACATGCTCTTAAGCAAGGAGTTTACTGTCGTTTCAGAAGCAGTTAAGAATAATGTCATATTATTTGGTATTGAAGATTATTACAGGTTTGTAGAAAATGCTCGATAGGGAATTAATAACACACGCTGAATCGCAAGTAAGGAAATATTTAGAGGATGGTCTATTAACAAAAGTAAAGCCAGAACAGAAAATATTAGACGTACTTATCAAAAATGCAGAAGAAAGTTTATTACTAGCTCAAGATATACTTATAAACAATAAATCAGACTTATGGGTTATTGTGACAAGCTATTATGCTATGTTTTACATGGCTAATACAGTTTTGTACAAAAAGGGACTAAAGGTAGGCGATACTTCTGCACATGCAGTAACTGCTAATGCGTTAATTGTGTATGTCAGAAAAAGTCTTAAGGAATCTTTAATCGAAGAATTCACGCAAGCTATGAGTGAAGCACAATCAACCATGAAAGCTGAAGAAATTCTTAAAGCATATTTTCTGGAAAAGAAAAAAAGAGGAGACTTCCAGTATAATATGACGCTCACTCTAAAAAGAGCAAAAGCACGGACATCTTTTGATCGTGCAAAAGAGTTTACATTTGCATTAAGAAAGCTGTTGTAAGAGTATTGTAAAAATTAGTGCTCCTGTACCTTTCCCGTACAGCATCTTGTCCGGTGCATAGTACTTTTAATGTACGGTTCTCTGAACATTTTTAAATCGGCTACCGATTTTTCGAGTGTAGCCTACCGTGTCAACTTCGTTTGAAGTTGGTTTGGTGCATAGTACTTTTAATGTACGGTTCTCTGAACATTTTTAAATCGGCTACCGAGATTTCGAGTGTAGCCTACCGTGTCAACTTCGTTTGAAGTTGGTTTGGTGCATATGTATCTTTGAGATACAGGTTCACCTATTTTCTCGACGAAGGGAAACTTAATCAAATTTCAGATTTTTATATCGTTCTAATCGCTTTTTATCTCGTTTATATGCGACATCGTGATGTGTATAATCAACAAAATGAACAATATTATTCTCATCAAAGAATAAAATGATAAAAGAATCATTCACATGAACTCGCTTATATTTTTTTAAATCGTGTTTGAGATTTTTGTAGTGGTTCAAATCATCAGATTGACGTATTTCTAAAATTTTATTTTGAACATTTAGCATATTTGTCCCTTTTAATTTGGAGATTTTTTTCTTAAAAATTTGAGAATATTTTCGTTCTCTCATTCTAATTTGGCTCTTTCACGCATTAATTTTTCAAATTCTTGCGATTCTTCTTCGGATAGAAAAGTATTTGCATCTTTATTTGTTCTTAGAAACTCGAGATATTCTTCTCGTACTTCATATTGAGTATTAATTTTATCCCGAACTGCTTCTCTAACGAGTTCTTGAATGCTCATATACCCGTGCTCGTTTGCATAGTGTTTTATTTTCTCCATAAATGTGTCCTGAAATTTCATATTTAGTTGGGAAGTAGCCATAGATATTTAAGAGTATCTTTGGCTTTAAAAATATTTCGCTCTTTTTTGGGAAAAATATTCAGAACTCTCCGCAAATTTAAGCGTAGGTAATGAATGAGCTTCTTCTTGTGCTTTTTGTCCCACAACATCACTTAAAGAAATTGTGAAATTACCTCAATTCTTCAAAGTATTTATTATTTTGAAGCATGCCGTATGCGCATTCAATAACTGAGGTGTTAGCTCCTAATTCTTTCCAAAAATTAACATTAACTCTATGAGCTTGTAATGTTTTTTCTTCGATTTGATGTACAATTTTTTCTTTTTTTAGCAAGTCTCTCACTTCTTTTTGCCATCTTGGAAATTGTGTAAATTGGGGTGAGAATAGTCCTTCTAAAATTACAGAAGATTTCTGTAATGCGTATGTTGGTAATGTAACGACTCCTGATCGTATATCTGAAAATGAATTCTTGCCTGTACAAAAATCTCCTAAATCATTAATAATTTGTAAATTACCTGAAAATTTATCTTGATCTAAAACATTTTTATCATATCTTTCTACAACTCCGTAATCTTTATTCGCAAGCCCGAAAGCTACTAGTGGAACATAATCGTAGACTTTATCGTAAAAGATACATCTATTAGTATAATTTTGCTCAAAATTATTGCTGATTGTTTCTAAGTCGGAATGATTAATACTTAGAGCTTCTCTTTCTATTTTTAGGCCTTGTGAAATTTTTTCACCGATTGTAAAGTACGCTTTTTGGACAAATAAAGCTTCTTCAGGGTTTAAATCTTGAAGAATGTCCAAAGATAATTTGTTAAGATATGAATCCACATACCATTCATTAGCTATATTCTCATTAACTTTTTCTTTAGGTGTGTGAAAAGCACGTGTCTCAATATTATAAGTTGAATTCCAAATATTATTTTTACTATCAAGTATATTATTTGCATAATATGCTTTTAACATTACGCTTTCGAGTAAAACTGGAACTTTCCAGTAAGGGGTAAAATCTTTAGTTGAATCTTTTGCTTGAAAGCCTGCAACAAATTGCGGTCTATTTAGAGATTGAATTTTGGATATGTATGATTGAATTCCTCTTCTGTGTTCAGGATTCTGCACACAGTATTCTTGAAGTTTTTCATTGAACCAGGCTGTAGTATTTTTATTGAATGTTGCATATTGTTTTTTATTCATGTTATCACAAGATAGTAATGACTTTTTAGATATTTTAATTTACTTGTGTTAATCTAAAATTATTCCGAAAATTTTATAAAATAATTAACTAATATTAGTTTATGGATATTAAAGATAGAATAATTCTCTCGGAACTCTCTTTGGATGCTCGTCAGAGTGTTAAAAATCTTTCAAAAAAGTCGAGACTCAGTGAAAGTTCAGTAGTTTATCGTCTAGATCGTCTGGTAAAACACAAAATTCTTCTTAATACGCACGTCATTATTAATCCTTATGCTTTAGGAAAGAACGGTTTTCGGATTTATTTGAGTTTGCAGCATGTCACTGATAACCTTGAACAAGAGATTATAATTTGGTTGTCTGAATATTCTTTAACTCTTGTTCTCGCAAAAGAAAAGCAAGCAAGTAAGTATTTACTTATGTCCTGGTGTGAGAAAATTTATGATTTTTATTCGTTTATTGAAGAATTTAAGTATAAATATGGCAACTATATTCAAAAATTAATTATCCATTCGTATGTTGCAGGCCATTATTTTTCAAGAAGATATCTTCAAAATTCTAAAGGGGTTGAATATATTGCAAGGCAGAATGTACCAATTGTTAAAGTCGATAATTTGGATCTACAAATTCTTACATTGTTGTCAGAAGATGGAAGACTTTCTGCCTTAACCATTTCACAAAAGCTGGGCAAAGATTCTCAGACTATAATCTTGCGAATGAGACATTTGAAAAAAAAAGGAGTTATATTGGGATATGGTATTAATCTAAATATTTCTAAAATAGGATATTTTTATTATAAGTTAAACATTTGTTTTTCTCAAAAAGTTTCAAAAAATACGCTCCTCGAATTTGCTCGAAACTGTATAAACACTGTTTATGTGGATGAAACGATTTCAGAATATGATTTTGAATTAAATGTTGAAGTTGAGAGTGAGGCCAGGCTCGAAGAGATTTTGACTGAGCTGAGAAATTTGGGTTCAGGGTTTACATTATTAGAAATAAAACAATTTCAAGAATACTTTAAGTTGCAATTTATGTGATTAGTATATTGTACTGTTTGGAAAGCAGATTATTACATAGTACTATGGTCACACTTTTACCTTCTCAGAAAGCATCCTATTTCAAAGGTAGGCTGTAGGAACCAAAATTTGTCTGAAAAACCAGCAGATTTCCGTTAATTTTTACAAATATTTATAAAGTTAAAAGTTGAAAATTTCACTAGGTGATAATTATGGTAGATTATATGAAAAAAATAGACAGTCTTAAGAAAAAGGCTGAGAAGAATGCTTTAAGAGATACTGAAGAATTTGGTTCTGGAGCTAATGAGTTTGGTCGAGGTTTGAAAAGACAACACAATGCGGAAAGAAAAAGAGTTTATGAAATAGCGAAAGACGAAACTAAAAAAGGAAAAAAGGTTTTTGATTATAGTACTATAGCTCCTGATTTAAAACCTGAAGAAAGGTCTAAAATGTACGAAGACGCTAAAAAAAATTACTTTAACCCTCACCAAATTTTAAAGGAAGCAGGTTTAGCTTGGGAAGATCAGCACGGTTATGTGGTTTTTAAAAAAGGAACTGTTGATAAAGAAGTTGATTCCAGAACAAGTATTGTAGGAGCTGATAAGGCATTCAATGATCGTCTTGCAAGCGCAATGTATTTAGGAAGACTGATGGCTCTTTCTGAAGCGGGGGATTACAAAACAATAATTAAAGAAAGTATGATGATGAGTCCGGCAGGTATTTCACATATGGGTGCTAATACTCCTTGGGATTGGGGGGCTTCAAATTCGAATCCAAATAGCGAAGCATATAAATCGAATCCTCGACTAATTGCTAAATTAGCGGTTAAATCACTAGAAGTTGCACAAGATAGAGGAGAAAAAATTAGTGAAGATGATTTTGAAAATATGAAAAAATATGTTGTATCTCGGTGTGAACATAATAAAAATCTCAATAAAAAACATGCAGACTATATAAGAAAACAATCCAAAGGCTACAAGAAAAAAACCAAATGAAGAAACCAAAAGTAATAGCAAAGTGGACCTATAATAGAAAAACATATACTGTTACGAATGGTAATGATGTTTCAAAACAAACTATGTCTTTGAAAACATTTTTCAAAAAAGTGGATGAATTTCATCCTCTGTTCTTTGAAAGTATTAAAAATGGAGAGATAAAAGTAGACTCTTTAAAACTCATATCTTGCTTGAAAAAAAACCTACAAGAAGGAAAGATTATGGGAACCCCTGAAGGTATTATCAGAAGATTAGATAAAGTCAAAGAATTATTTCAAACAATAGAACATACAAAAAAAGAAGTGTTACATAACATCTATTTCTCCGTTGTAACTAATATTCAAGCATTATTTTTAGCAAAAAATATCCCTATCTCATCCCCTAAAAATATCCCGATTGTGTTACAAAAAGAAAAAAAGCAACATACTTTAGATGCCAAAAATATCGCATTTTGTAAAGAAATCATATCATACTATAAACACATCGAGTCGAATTCAACTCAAAAAATTCAAGGGACTTATTTAGATGAGCTTCAAATGAAGCTCCATATTTTACAAAAGCGAACACAAGGTATTATGAGAAGATGACTATGAAAAACACATATCTCTCACAATTGAAAGTATTGCAGACAATTCCAAGTATTCAATTAGCATATGTATTTGGTTCAGTGTGCAATAAAAAAAATAAAAAACAAAAGTCTGCGGATGTTGATGTACTTATTATCGTTGATGATTACGTAGAAGAAGCAGAAAAAGAATTAATCTTAAAAACAATCAGTGTAATTGAAAAAAAAGAACCTGACATTCACATACAACCTCCTTTAACATTAAGTTCCTGGTGGAAATCCGTTATGGACGGTGAACCTTGGATTCTAACTTCTATAAAAAGCACGCAGACCATTATCGATAGATTAGAAATTTTATCAGAGATAGCCGATTTAGTTCAAACTGAAGCCACCTATGAGAAAAAAATACGACAAGAACAATTAATAGTACAGTCTCAAGTATATAGTACTAAAAATCGATATGTTTTATTAGAAAGTTTACATAGGGTCGCAGAGTTATATAAAGAAGTAGCTGAATTATTTCTATTTAGAAAACAAAAAGTGATATTTGAACCCCATTCGGTCTATGAAGAATTAGGTAAATATGAAGAGTCATCGAAATTTGCATACTACTACAAAGATATACTTGACCTAAAACAAAAAGCGGACAGAGGAATGCTTTCAGAATTTACTGCAGAAGATTTAGATTATCACTTAGCTCGAGCAATTTCTTTTTTGGATGTTTTAGATTAGCTTAGTCGAATTCGAACAAAGCCTTATCCCCTAAAATTTTATTCGTATATTTCTCAATTTAATTTTTATCTATAGGAATTAAAAAGGAAGATTCTTTCGTTTCAAATTCTCCTATGCGGGATGTATGAATACATTTTTGCGCAGTGTGAATTAACGTTCTATTATCATCTTTAATGAGAACACAACACGTTCGATAACATAACTGACATTTAACTTATTAACAGTTCTCAAATTAATATCTGCACAATGTATAAACACTTCCCTTACTCATAATATACTACGTAATAGTAGACCTGTTTTTATCGATACATAATCAGAACTAGTCAAGATTTGAATGTTATCATATGCAACGACATCCTCTAATTTAATCCTGCTTATAAATTCTTTGTGTTAAGTTGCAAGTTCGAATACCCATCAACGTCTCTGATTGTATTAAGTATATTTTATTCATATTCTTTTTATCTCTATTGTTATCCTTACATTTTTTATTAGTAAACATTTGTAAAAAAGAAAAAAATTACTTTTCCCCTAGATTTCTTTTAGCGGTATTAAAAATAGTTGTATCAAGTTCATATCCTACAAAGGAACCTTGATTTTTTTGAACTATTTCACCCATTGTTCCAATGCCCATAAATGAGTCAACAACTAAACTATCTTTACTAATATGTGGTGAGGCAATTTCGTCTAATGTATTTTGAGGGGATGGACATGGATGACCATCACGAGCTTCATAGTTTTCATAAAAAACTCTTCCTCCTTTAAAATCAGGATTCGTTCTGGATAAAACAATATATTGACCAATATTTGAGTGAGTATTACCCAAAGTAGTGTAGTTATCATCCCAGCCATGTTCGGGTAAAATAACTCCGTTTTTTGAATTAGCAAAAAATATGTGACGTTCATTGACATGAAATCCTCTTTTCACATATTCCGCTTGTAAATAATCAGCTAATTGTATTGTTCTATCGCCCCATAATAATGTGTCGGAAGCTTCTATAAGGACAACTCCATTATTTTTAAGGAATCGATTAGATTCATTAATTACTGATTGCATTAATGAAAACCATTCTTGTTGCGATCTCTTGTCTTCATTTTTTCCATACGTTGTTCCAATGTGATATGGTGGTGCTAAAAAAAATAAGTTTGCAGAATTGTCTGCAACTTCATTCATGTTTTCTGATGATTTGTTTATTAGTTTCATTTTTTTATCCTCCTTAAAAATTTCCTCGGACGCCTAATTTAATGTACGGATTCTTTACATCTCGTGCACCAACAAGGACAAAAGGTTGTATTTTATTTCCTGCTTTGAGTGCATAAATTTCTCCAAAATGTGAAATTTCTTTTCCGTCATATGAAAATTGGTTGAATGCTTCGAGCTGTACATTTCCTAAAACTGGCATATCAATAATTTTCCCTGCAAGTCCTGTTAATTCAGCAACATTTTCGTTTGCTGATAGTTCTAAATACCCAAAATCTGCACCAGGAAATGAGTTAATTCTGACCCCTACTTGAATATCGTTCCAACCACTATAGTTTGTTTTTGCATGAGCCATTGGTCTTATTTTAGATGATCCTACTTGTGCGCTCACTCTATGGTTTGAAAAATATGAACCATTGTCACAAACATGCGTTCCATGATACATAAGGTCATTTTCTTTATGACTAACTCCGACATTCGTATAAAGCCGTTGTTCATTTTGAGTTAAAGCTTCAATTGCATTAAATCCTGTTGTTAATTGAGGTTGTGCTGCAAGCGTACTTCCTATCAATAACGGTGTAACGATGTTTTTTATTGTTTTTTTCATATTTTATTCCTCCTTTTCGCATCTAAGATACTACTATTAAGTAGTTATTAATGATATTTAAATTCAATCCCTTTTTTTCGGTGGGAATAAATTTATAAATGATGGGATTAATAATAACTTATGCTTGAACAAACATTAGAACAAATAGGTCTTAGTAAATATGAATCGCAAATATATCTCGCACTATTGCAAATTGGTGAATCAACTGCAAGTGGTGTTTTAAAACATCTTAAGATACATATAGGGAGAATATATGAATTACTAGAATCACTCAAAGAAAAAGGTTTAGTGAGTGAAGTCAAAAAAGATGGTGTGAAATATTTTACTGCTTCAAGTCCGAAAAAAATAATTAGTTATATAGGATCAAAAAAAACAGAATTAGACAAACAAGAAAAACTAATCGAGTCAACAATCAAACAGTTTGAACAAATTCAAAATGAAACAAAGCAGCTCCCTAACATTGAAATATTTACTGGGATAGAAGGTCTAAAAAATGCATTTCAAAAAGAGATAGATAGGTATGTGTCTGATAAACAAGTGTATGTTTTGGGTGTGAAAGCAAGTACAAATTATAATAAAAGACTCCTTCGTTTTTTTTCATCTACAGTTGATTCAAAACGAAAGGAATTGAACGTTACTACTAAAAAAATTAATGATGCTAGTTTTAAGCATGCAAAAAATAATATTCAAAGATATGGTGAGATAAGGTATTTGGAGATGAATTCGACTATTACTATAAATTTAATGAAGGATTTGGTTATTTTAGTTGTTTCTTACAATCCTTTAATCACAATTGCAATAGAAAGCGAAGATGTTGCAAAAGGATTTATATTTCAATTTGAGAGTTTGTGGAAATTAGCTGAAGAATAGATTTAGGGCGCTCCTGTACCTCTCCCAGACAGCATCCTGTCCGGTGCATATGTATCTTTGAGATACAGGTTCTCCGAATTTTTTAAATATCTCCGCAAATTTAAGCGCAGGTAATAAATAAGCTTCTTCTTGTGTTTTTTGTCCCACAATGTGACTTAAAGGAATTGTGGCTTAGTGTTTATGAAGTAACCACAGCCACGGAGTAATCACTCCTTTTAAAAAATGTGGGAGACACGAGACACAACAACATGGAAGAAGCCAAAGTTTTCAAAACATAT
>JBLKOW010000110.1:0-2853 GCA_047603135.1 Candidatus Woesearchaeota archaeon
ACACCACACAATGCTCTGGGCATTAATTATAATTGCCATAATCGTAGCAATTGCATGGTTTCTTTTTGTAAGATAGAATCAGCCTTTAGAGCATAACCTTTATATACTGAATGCAATGCCCTTTCTTTACGCCCTTGTAGCATAGTAGCTATTGCGTTACCTTGGTAAGGTAAAGGTCGCGAGTGCAACTCTCGCCAAGGGCTTATTTTTAATCCATTATTTAATTTAAGACATCCACATTAACAAATTCTAAATCAAAAGCCGTAATTGTTATAAAGCCATTCACCTCAAATACCACTATGACGATTCGTGTTATTGATCCAGTTAAATTTACTTTCCGCATGCTACAGCTCTTAGTAAGCACAATTATAGTTATAGTTCTCACATGGCTACTAGTTCAAGCATATCATTCAGTAGAACAACGAGAATATGTAGGTGAAATGCGCATACAATATGATCCATGGCTACCTGCCAACGTACAATCAGAAATTATTACACATACACAGCATCCAGAACTTAGTTTTTCAGATATAAAATCAGTATTCTTAAGTGAATTACAACATACAATAAATCATGAAAAACGAGCACATTACAACCTTATACTTGCAAGACTCAGCGAGGACAAAGACATTAAACAATATTACTACCAACGTTCATGTAGAGAAATGTACTTACATCAACCAATAACATATGCTGAGCATGCACTTCGCTACGAATTCAAAGCAGTATTAAATTGTCAAAATGCTCAAAACGCGTGGATTGTGCAGGCGCAAGAAATGTGGAACAGTGCAGAAAATAACAAACGAAGCAACTTCTGGGAGAGTATTTTAGAAAAAGAAGCGATAAACGACATACCCTCTGCCCCTCAAATCATTAATGAAGAACAATCTGTTGGATTATACATCGATTCGAACCATTCAGGACAAATCATACTCCATAATGCAGAAACACAATCCTGGAATACAAACAATGAAACAATTCCTTTAAATCGTGTTATGCATCCAACAACATTGTTTTTAAGCGAAAAAACTGCAATCTTGCAAACTGCATACACCCTCATAACTATTCAGCAATAATTACTATTCAAACATAACACACAAGATTTAAAAACTACACAGCCAAAAAAGCACTATGGAAATCATCGAAATCCTTTTAGCCATCATCCTTATACAACTTGCTATAATTATTGCATTAGTTTCCTTTCATATTATTACAAGTCATCAACATAGACAAAAGATTCACAAATCAGACCCACTAGTAAAACACATTAAAGATTATATTTCTGAAGGACATACCATTGAAGAAACACGAAAAAAACTAAAAGAAGTTGGTTTTTCAGAACATAGAATTACAAAAGTAATTCATGATTTTCTTAGAGAATAAAAAGAGCCATTAGATCAACATGCTCAAACACAGTAAATTACTTATTAAAACACTTAAATGAACCCACATTAAGAGCCATCTTTAATAAACTATAAAAAAGGCAAAAGGGTTTTTATCGTATGAATGTGCTTATTTCATTTCTTAGTGGAATTGTTGCGGCATTTACACCATGCATCATCGTACTAATTCCATTAGCATTATACCGTTTCTTTGATAAAAAACACGGCGATAAAGCATCATTCATTAATTTCATTATCGGATTTATGATTACATACCTTATTATTGGACTCACTCTGGGAAGTCTGTTTAGCTCTTCAATGCAAAACGGGTTTCGATTAGGATTAGGTCTGCTCTTTATCGTACTAGGTATACTTTCATTCATGAATAAAATAAATCCGCTGCAACTTCCTTTTATTAAAAATGCATTTATTTTTGGAGGTATATTTGCATTTATTGTCGCAGCAAATCCTTGCACCTTGCCTTATATTGGCGTAATAACATCGCTTGCAAGTCCAGCAGAAATGATGCTTCATATGACTCTTTTTGGTATTGGCTTGCTTGTTCCTGCAATTATTTTTGCACTATTTGGGCAAGCAGTATTAAATAGTATCCAAAAAAAGACATACCTTCTTGGAAAAGTTCATCGTGTTATGAGCATCATACTTATCTTATCAGGAGTATATTTAGTAACCACCTTAACATCATTTGGAAGAAAAGATATTATCATGGATGCAATATTCCTTGTTCTTGTATTTGCAATACTTTTGCGTTCATTTTTCATCATTAATACATGGAAAGACTTCCGTAAACCTAAAAATATGCTTCTTATTCTTGCATTAGCTATGATTACAGGGACTGCATTATACTACTGCGATAATTATATTCAAATGCAAGCAGATGAAGAAACATATATTTGTGGAATAACTATGGCAAACTGCCCAGTATGTGTTAGATGCGCCATTATTTTTGGAATAGCAACAGCACTTGGATTTGCAAGCATTATAATAACAAACATGCTTGGAAAAAATAAAAAAGAGATACATAGTCTTAATGAAATAAAATCTTCAAAAAAAATAGAAGAAAAGAAACAAACAAAGAAAAAAGAACTAAAGAAAGCAAAGATACAGCGAAAAGCAAAAAAAAGTGCGAACAAAAAAAGAACTCAATCTAAACGTAAAAATACAAACAAAACAACAACGAAGTAAAAAGTAAAGAGCAATAACCAAACAGAAAACTTCTGAATACATAATATATCCACATAGTCATATACTATGCCAGAAAGAATTAAAGACATAAAAAGATTTACACTTCTGTAGATGACAGTATAGATGAGGAGGTGGCGGGAATGATACAAAACACAAATGAAGTTATAAGGAAAAGGTTGTTGCAGGGACTACCTATTCTTGAAGAATATGAGGAGTATGATAAACACCATGCAATACTTTACGATAAAATAACCGCAGGGCACAG
>JBLKOW010000008.1:0-21178 GCA_047603135.1 Candidatus Woesearchaeota archaeon
GTAAAAAAACTACTTTTTTGCTTTTAATAAACTAGATGTAGCTTTAAAATTTATTTATAAACGTTTCTTAATAACTCTTTCAAACAATTGGTCGTACTCTTTGATTTTAACATTCCAGTCAAATTCTTTTGAAACAAATGCTTTTGCATTTTTACCCAGACCTTTTGTTTTCAATGCTTTTTGTATGCCTTTGCGCAGCTGAACTGCAGAATTATCTTTAAGCAATATTCCTGTTTTAGCAGAAATTACTTCATCAGCACCTTCACCCGGACTTGCTATTACAGTACACCCACAATACATTGCTTGAAGAAGTGAATTAGATAATCCACCACCTTGCCCAGAGCTATGGACATAATACTGCATTTGTTTCATGCGCAAGATCACCTCTTCTTCAGAAAGACGGCCAAGAAATTGTATGCAAGGATTATTTTTTGCTTTCTTTTTAAGTTGATCTAAGTCTTCGCCATCGCCCATTATCCAAAAAGTAACTGGCAAATCTTTCATAGCATCTATTGCATGGGAAACTCCTTTCCACTTTGTAAGACGGCACGCAACACCAAAAATATGCTCTTTTTTCCGGCTAACTTTAACTGCATCATATTTAGTAAAATCAATACCTCGAGTAATGATTGGAGTATTATTTAATCCAAATTCCTTCTTTAAGAATCTTTGAACAGCACGTGAAATTGACACAGTTACTATTGCTTTACGCAGTACATATCTACCAATGGTCATATCATAAAGCCATGCGAAATAATTAACAAATGGATTACTTGTTTTAATAAAACCACTTCCGTGTTCTACATGAATTAACGGCACACTACGAGCAAATCTTGCACCTAAAAAAGAATTCCAAAAAAAACGTGTACGAGTCATAACTAAATCATATTTTGTTTTCTTTAGATTATTCCATATACGCCAAAATGAAGGCGACCAAAAACGAGGAATAAAATAATTATCAATTAATTTAATGGATGGATATCTAATTATGTGCACATTAGTATGCCGTTTTTCAATTATAGAACTTCCAGGGATATGGGGAGTAAAAATAGTAATTTCATATTTTTTAGATGCAAACTTACAGAATTCATCTACATGCGTTTCAAGGCCACCCATATGAGGGATATAATTTCCTGGAAAAATAATTAATTTCATTTCTTTTTCTCTGTTTTTTGCATTGCAAGTACACGAATTGCTTCTTCAACTTTATGCGTAGTTTTGCGAATAGAAATGTAGTTTGCAAAAACTATGCCAAGTACAAACACGAGCCCAAGCACCACAAAAACATCCATCGTACGGGTAATATCAAGACTCCTGGCAAGGAATGAGCCTGTTTGCGGGAATACCGACACAAGTAAAAAAATGACCCACGTTATTTGCCAAAAGAGATGCTCTAGCTGTGTAAGCACTTTTCGTTTATAGTGAACAAAAGCAGCATACATCATAGCAAGTGCAAAGATTATTCCAACAATTTGTACGCCAAGTATCATTTTCGAAGCCTCCAAATAATCATATTGAGAACTATTTTAACACCATCAAGCACCGTTGTGCCTTTATACCGATCAGCATAGATTGTGCGAATACGATGCTCTCTATACTTTAAACGATGTTTACCTACATTTGCGATCATTTCACTCTCTAAAGTATAGTCAAGTGCTTGCCAGCGAATTTTATGATAGGCTGATGCAGTAAAAACACGATAGCCACACTGCGTATCACGCAGTTTAATTCCATAGAGAATGTGAATGACAGTATTTATGACTGCGTTTCCAAAACGAAAGACAAAAGGCATTTGACCACTTAATGAACGATACCCAAATACAATATCCTTACCCTTTAATTTCTCAAGTAGTGCAGGAATTTCAGAAGGTTCATGCTGACCATCTGCATCCATTGCTATTAAAACTTCTGCGCCGTTTGTGACTGCATAATCACATCCTGTTTTAAGGGCGCCGCCTTTACCTAAATTAAGTGCATGTTTAAGCACGGTTACGCCAGTAGATTCTGCAACTTTTACCGTATCATCTCTACTGCCATCATCCACAACAACAATGTTTTTACAGTACTTTTTTGTCTCTGTAATAACTGGTTTTATACGTGAACCTTCATTGTATGCAGGAATGATTACCCATACATGTTTCACGCGCTCACCTATTGCTCGATGGATTGCATACCATCGATTTCTATTTCTTGAACAAAGTCATCTTCACCAATAATTATCTGCGGAATATCATCCTCAAATTCTAAAGGTTCCTCAAATGGATCCCAGTGGACACGCCATGTTAGAATGCGTCCGCCACCTAAAATTTGTGTCGTATCATAAAATTGTTCGAAATGACGCAGTCCATGCCCGCCATAAAAGAATAACCGAGTAAACATACTTCCTGCATGGAGCGGATCAGCAATAATGGAACTTCCATCAGGCAAGAGTAATGCAGAAAATTGTGCATCACTTTCTCCAGGAATAACAACAAACTCACCGTCATCATTAATATATGAAACTGAAGCAAGAGGAACATTTCCTTGCTGTGTTGCAAGGAATCCTGTCATATCAGTTCTATCAACAACAATGCCATTACCACACTGCGTCGTTCCGCCAGCTGTTTGACATCCTGCACGGTTAGAATAATACCCAGGCCAGCCTGCAACCCACTGATCTGCACGCGCTTCTTGAATTTCGTAGTAATACTGCTGTGCTGTTTGCTGATCAAGACTGAAATTTTCCATTAAAATTTGTGTTCCTTGTGATAAATTTTGACCGCGTACTGTTTGGTACATTGTTGCACGAGTGAAATTCCATGAACCAAAATGACCCCATACACCTGCTTTTCCAACCATATCTTCAGAAGTTATGAAGTAATGTGGATAGAGTATATCTTCACTACAGTGCGTGTATTCAAGATACTCTTCAATAAATTCAGGTGAAATTCCGCGCGCTTCTAAGATAGCACGTGCTCCTTCCCTATCAGTTGAAACTGTTTCATAGACTAAATTAACTGCAGAAAGCGTATCATTCTCAAGATATTCTTCAAGACGATTGCCTGCACGTTCTTGGTAACAATTAAGCATGCGAAGTAAACCTACTGCTTTATCTTCATCATCTGTGATGAGCGTTTTTCCAACCCAGTGAATACGCCTGCCTTGGTCACCACCATCAAACGTTACACGAATGCCATTTTGAACAATCCAGTGACCAAAGTCCCACCACGTCGTAACATAGCCATAGCCATCTTCAGCATCATTTTTAATCCGTGATAAAGTATCATCCCATGCATCATTGTAACTTGGAATTTGACCTGTTGCAATGTTATGAGCATGACCGAGCATACTTGCATTACTTGATCCTGCTGGAACAATTGGAATGATAAAGAGTAATACCACAAAAATACTTAAGATTGATTTTGTTAAAATTACATCAGCATTCATTTCGCGTACAAACCATGCAGATGCATAGCGATATGCCATACCAACAGCAACACCTGCACATACTGCAAAGCTTGGAATGACTAAAATTGCAAATCTAATTCCACGACTAAAACTAAATACTGTCGCAATGCCCCAGATTAAAATAACTGAAGCAAGTAACAGATGACGCTTTTTCTGTTCATCTTTGCCAATAAATAATAGGATAAGACCGATTAATGCAATTAAAACGAGTAATGAACCACCAAGCTGAGCAACTAATACAGAGTATGGATCAACACGAAGCTCTGCAACAGTCACAAGTACATTTGGCCAAACCGTTCTTACAGCAACTTCTTGAGAAAAAACGAAGTCTAAGATAGGATTCAAGAAGGTTATTACATATCGAGGATTTACAAACACAGTCATCGCTGCAAATAACCCAGCAATATATACTCCTAAAAGAATAATGTGATTTTTGACTGATAGGATTGAATCTTTAATATTAAAAATGATTGAATCCGCTTTACCATAATTCTTGATGAAGGTGATTAATGCAAGAATTCCAATGTATAATCCAGCTCCACCACTCATAGCTAAAACAACGTGCTGTGTTGGCCAGATAAATGACATAGTGACTAATGAAAGCGCACCACCAAGACCAAATAAAATTCTATTACGCAGTGACTGTGCTTCACCATATCCTACAATACACCACATTAATAGCAATGGAAAAAGAATAATTGCACCATCGTTATCTGCAAAACCACCAGGAGTTCTTCCTAGAAGCGCGCCATTAACTGCAACAATCATGCCAGCAACAAAACCGCCCACATTACCACCTAACTTTTGTGCTAAGAAAAATGCAGGAATAACTGCGCCAGCAACAAAGAATATTGATATAAAGAAAAATGACGTTAATAAAGAATAGTCACCAAAGATGTTAAAGAATCGGTAAATCATAACACCAAAATAAGCTTCACCACTAAAACCACGAACATGAACCTCACGACCATTACGCAGTGTTGAATAGACTGTATTGCCATCTTCATCAATCATTTCATAACAACCAGCATGCCCACACTCTAAATAATTTTCAGCATAGCCAAGCCAGAGGTATGGATCTATTGCGAGCAAATACGTTTGGCCTGTATCGTCTTGAATGTGCGAGCGGAAATATTCTGCGAGTTCTTCCTTCTGCTCATCAATCATTGCTTGATTTTCACGCATGAATTGATTTAATTGCTGCTGAATTAAACGCTGTTGATTTGCTTCAGGAAGATTTGGGTTTTGCTGACGAACTTGCTGAGCGATTTGTTGCTCAACATTTGACATAATTGAACGCTCTGCCCAGTCATCTGCAGCAGGAATGTGGAAAGGATACATACGAAAGAAAAATGCGAAAAATACTGCAATAAAGATGAGAATTGCAGGAACTACTATTTTTTTAGTGGTATCACTTTTAAGAAATGCACCAGTTTTTTGAATTATTTGCTTTGGATTGAATTCAATAGCATCTTCTTCATGATGCTTTTTAGCTTCTTTGTGAGAATCCTCTGAATGATTGTGATGTTCTTTAGTATGCTTTGTATGTGAATGTTTACTCATAACACTACCCCCCCTGCTACTGCAGTAAAGAGATTATTTATAAATATTTTGCGTATAAAGAAGATTGCACAGTAAACATAAAATTCAATCATAAATAAATGCATCGAGTTGTGAGGCACATTAGGTCTTTAACGATCTGCCGAACGGTGATGGTATAATTCTGCTTAATCTTTTTAGTAAACTCAATATAGATAGCACACACACAAAATAAATAGCAAAGTATTTATACCAGCTTTTAAGAATATTACATATGCCAATTAGTATGCAAACAATTGTAGATACTGTTTTTACCGATGTATTAAAAATACGAACAAAGGATCGTATTTTAATCATTTGTGACAGAACAACGAAACCGATTGCTGAATCATTTCTTGAATATGGCTATGGATTTGGAAAAAGCATGCTGTGTGTTGAGATTCCTGTTGGAAAACATCATGGGGAAGAACCACCTGCTGAAATTGCTGAGCTTTTCCTGAATCATGATGTATTATTACTTATTACGCAAAAGTCACTAAGCCATACAAATGCACGGAAAAAAGCAACAAGGAACGGTGCACGTATTTTAACCATGCCAAGTGTTACACCTGAAATTTTGAAACGATGCGTTCCTGTTGATTATAATTTAATTGCACAGCGAAACAAAAAAATTGCAGAGGCTCTGCAAAAAGCAACATGGGTACGTGTTACCTCACCATCAGGAACTGACATTCGATTTAAGCTCTATACTGAGCATATTGCATATAAGATTGAACCACACAAAAAAGGAGGATTTCATAATCTCCCTATTGGCGAAGCATATGCACCACCTAAAGAAGGAACTGCAGAAGGAGTATATGTTGTTGATGGCAGTCATGCTGGGGTTGGACTTGTTAAAAAGCCAATTCGTATTACCGTTGCAAAAGGATACGCTGTTTCAATTGAAGGAGGAAAAGAAGCAAAACAATTGCATAAACTTCTTTCATCAGTGAACCATAAACATGCATTTAACATTGCGGAGCTTGGTATTGGAACTAACCCGCGCGCGAAAATAACTGGATGCGTTCTTGAAGATGAAAAGGTTTATGGAACATGCCATATTGCACTAGGCAATAATTACTCATTTGGTGGAAAAGTAAATGTGCCGATTCACCTTGATGGTGTTATACAAAAGCCAACCATTTATGCAGATGATAGATGTATTATGAAAAACGGTAAGTTATTATGACTCACCTTACTACCAAAATAGGAGAATATGCAATTATAGTGAATTCTAAAGGAGAATTCTTAATGCTTCAATTTAATAAACCACTCACTTCATGGCATTTTCCTGGTGGAAGGTTAGATGAGGGAGAAGAAGCATGTGAGGGATTAATACGCGAAGTTAAAGAAGAGACAAATTTAGAAATTTATGATGTACAACCAGTATTTACTAAAATTTTTACGAGCGAGCGAAAATATGGTGTGTTGTCAATCGAAAACTGACACCACCAGTCAGATACCTATTGCATGCTTGCCTACGGCTCGATCGGTTTTCTCAGACCCTGCTTTTTCCACTATATCACCAGTAAACATGCACAGACATAGTCAGGCATGTAAAAACACACTCGTGAAAAAAGCAGATTTTATCGCTAAAGTTAAAGAACCTTATACTGTCACAATTTCAGAAGAACATAATGATTTTAGATGGTTTAGTAAGGATGAACTTGATGACATTGAATTCTGGCAACCATTTTACAAAAAAATGATTCAAGATAATCTTTTATGATTATAGTAATTTTCTCAATTCAAAAACAAATTGCTTAGCACGAGTTAATGAGGTTATTGCTTTTGACTTTTCAAGAACTTCGTCAGTTTGATATTGAAATCGAGAACGTTTTTCTCGCTCAAAATCCAGTGATTCTAATAATGAATCTGTTTTTGATGCCATAAATGCAAGTGCATCCTCTTTAACTGTTTCATATTCTTCAAAAAGTTCTTTTCTGAGTATATCTCTTACAAAAACTATTAATGCATCAGCAGTCACTTTATGACTTATTTTTGATCCTACTTTGTAACCTTTTGCTAAAAGTACTGCATTTGCAATATAAAACATTGAATAGTATGCTGAAACAATTACCCATAAATAGGGTTTATATGTTTCAGATTCTAATGAAAATACTTTTTGAGCTGTTTGCAGAGAAACATCACAATTTTTTAAATACATCTCTTTGGCAGTTTCATTAATTTCTTTTTTTAAAAGCCCTTCTTCTAAGTATCTTTTAACATTAGTCTCTGCTTCCCGGATTCTTTTTTCACTAAGCATTTTTTAATTGATAAAAACTTTCAATATTGTAAAGGACCACATAATTATTTAAAATTTCTTTAACAACATTTGGTTTTCGTGAATCTTTAAGCCGTAAAAAGTCTTTTTCAGTTAATACCATCAAGTGTACTTTTAGAGGCAATAACGACAAAACATCATGCATCTTTTTTTCAAAATGAACGTCGTTTGAGATACATAATAAGTCTATATCAGATGATTTAGTATTAGTATTTTTTACATATGAACCAAAAACAATGCAAATCGTAAAAACAGAATCTAATTTTCTCATGATTTCTAAATAAAGCTGTTTTATGGAACGATTCTTAAAAAGTTCTTGTTTTCTTGTATTCTCAGCAATATATATATCATCTCCAAAATATGTATTGTTAAGTTGGCACAATGTACTCTTCCCAACTATTTTTCCAATCAATATCTCTTTTTCTAAAAGACGCTGAACTGCCACATGAGTTATTTTGTAATCCGATTTAATCTTTTTTGATAATTCGCGAATAGTTTTACCTGCTCTATCATGCAAAAAAGATACAAGTATTTTTTGTTCAGTTTTCATTATGTACTTAAGTACTTAATATTATGTATATAAATCTTTTGTTTTATTTAGTAAACATTACTTAGAAACTTTCTTTCGTTTTAGATATTTTTCTTGTCTTTTTTGCTGACGTTTTTTTATGATGTTTGCATGCTTTTCCGTTTCTTTTGTAATACGTTTGTCTTCTTTTTCATAGATTTTAAGAATTGTTTTTTTGAATGCAGTGTAACGTTTTTCTTCTATAGCGAGCCGTGCAAGTTCCATAAGCCGCATAAGATAATATATTTGATGATAGGTTGCAAGACGATAACCTGTGCCTTCTTTTTGTGATAATTGATACCGAATAAAAGCACGCGTATATTTTTTACAGACAAAACAATTACAATTAGGATCAAGTGGTTTTTTATCATGCTCATATTCCTTACGCATTAAACGTAATTTACCTTGAGAAGTAAATATTGTTCCTCTGCGCGCATTTTGCGTGGGAAAACGAGAATCAAACATATCAACACCTTGCCCAATATTATGAACGAGTTCTTGAGGAGAACCAACTCCCATCAGGTAGCAGGGTTTATCCGAAGGCATTATTCTTTTATGGATTTTTACCATGCGATATTGGTCTTCTTGAGGCTCACCAAGTGCAAGACCACCAATTGAAAAGCCATCAACATCACAGTCTTTCAAAAGCATACAGCTCTTTTCACGCAGATCATCATGAATACCACCTTGTGTTATGGCAAACAAAAGCTGGCGTTTTGATTTATTTTGGTGAAGTTTAGCATGATGTTTTTGACAGCGCTTTGCCCAGTCAGCAGTTTTATGAATTGCATCAGTTATATGCTCACGGGAAGTGCCAATTAACGGCATTGTATCAAGACACATTGCAATATCACTATCAATATTACCTTGAATTTCCATATTTTTTTCAGGAGTTACAAAATGTTTAGTTCCATCAAAAGGACTTCGAAACCATACACCTTCTTTTGTTGTTTTTATAAGAAAAGTATCTTTATACATCTGAAATCCGCCAGAATCTGTTGCATTAATCCCTCTATAATTCATGAATTTCTTAATACCACCGGCAGTTTTAAAGAATGAATCGCCAGGACGTAAATAAAGCACAAATGCATTAGAAATAACTGCAGTATTATTCATTGATTTTAAATCATCACTTGAAAGAAATTTAACTGAGCCTTTCGTTGCAACAGGCATAAAAAACGGTGTTTTAATAGTGCCAGATTTAGTTTTAAGAATACCGCACCGTGCATCTCCATCAGTATGAGTTATCGTGAAACATTTTTTTGCATATGCCTTTGCCATAGAGTAATGAAATCTAAAGGATTTAAAAAATGAATGATGAAAGTTTGCGTCAAAGATTAAACAACAGCAAATATAGCAATTAATACTTTCACCCCATAATATTTTTAAAGTATGTGCATTTCATGTCAGTTATGAAAACAGCATTACGAAGTCATACATGCGGGGCACTGCGAAAAGAAGCAGTTGATACGCAAGCAACCTTAAGCGGATGGGTGCAATCACGACGCGATCATGGAGGGGTTATTTTTATTGATTTGCGTGACCGATATGGTATTACACAGATAGTTTTTAATCCAGAATTTAATAAAGATACACACGCACTTGCAGATACACTGCGAAGAGAATATGTCATCAATGTAAAAGGCACTGTTAAAAAACGAGCAGAAGGAATGACCAACCCAAAATTACCTACAGGAGACATTGAAGTATTTATTTCACATTTAGAAATCTTAAACAAATCACAAACGCCACCTATTGAAATTGAAGATGGTAAACCTGCAAACGAAGATTTGCGTCTTACGTACAGGTATCTTGATTTACGAAGACCTATTATGCAAAAACATTTGTTTGTCAGGCACCAAGCAGCACAGGCAGCGCGTGAATCACTTACGCAGCAAGGATTTATGGAAGTTGAAACGCCACTTCTTGTTAAGTCAACACCTGAAGGAGCACGCGATTATGTTGTTCCAAGCAGAGTTAACCCTGGCAAATTTTATGCACTTCCTCAATCACCGCAACTCTATAAACAAATTTTAATGGTGGGAGGATGTGACCGGTACTTTCAAATTGCACGATGTTTACGGGACGAGGATTTACGTGCCGATAGACAACCTGAATTTACTCAAATTGATGCGGAAATGAGTTTTGTTGAACAAGAAGATGTATTTACTGCATGCGAACAGATGATTCAACATATATTTAAGAAAACAAAAAATAAGGAGATTAAAACACCATTTCCTCGCTATGCATACAAAGATGTTATGGAAAAGTACGGATCTGATAAACCTGATTTACGTTTTAACTTGCAACTTTGTGAAGTTACTGATATTGTAAAAAAAGCAGATTTTAGTGTTTTTAGAGATGTTGCACAGAAAGGTGGCATCATTAAATGTATTAATCCTGAAAAAGAATTAGGACGAAAAGAAATTGATGGGTATATCGCATTCTGTCAGGAACAAGGAGCAAAAGGAATGGCATGGATGCGTGTTACTGAAAATGGACTAGAAAGTAACATTGCAAAATATTTTTCACCTGAAGTGCAAAAAGAATTACTTACTGCAGTAAAAGCTCAGCCTGGAAGCATTCTTATGTTTATTGCAGATAAACCGGTAACATGTAATGCAGTGCTTAGTAAACTGCGTAATAAACTTGCACAAGATTTAGGATTGATTAAAGAAGATACATACAATTTTGCATGGATTGTTGATTTCCCGTTATTTGAAAAAGATGAAGAAACAGGTTCATGGATACCAGCACATCATATGTTTACTATGCCTAAAAAAGAATGTTTAGAGTTTATTGAAACGAATCCTGAGAAAGTATACGCTACGTGTTATGATTTAGTATTAAATGGCGTTGAACTTGCATCAGGAAGTATTCGTGTACATAGGCCAGACATCCAGGAAAAGATTATGAACGTTGTTGGATTTCCTAAAGAAAAAGCTCAGGAACAATTCGGATTTTTACTTAATGCATTTGAATATGGAGCACCACCTCATGGAGGTTTTGGACTTGGATTTGATAGACTCGTTGCAATGATTTGTGGATTTAATGATATTAGAGATGTAATGGCATTCCCAAAAAATAAAGCTGCACAGTGCCCTATGGATGATAGCCCAAGTGCGATTACTGAACAACAATATAAGGAATTGCAACTTAAAACAACAAAGGTTTCTAAAGAATGAAACAGATAATTTGTGTACCTAATGAAACAACAGAAACGGAATATCGTGTAGCAATTACTCCAAAAACAGTTTCACAACTTACACAATTAGGATTTCAAGTTTGCGTGCAAAAAAATGCTGGAGCTAAGGCGCTTTTTGAAGATACTGCATATAAAGAAAGTGGCGCAGAGATTATTGCGAATGCTGAAGAATTATACAAGAAAGCTGAGATTGTACTTGCACTTAACCCACCTGGAAAAATAAAAGGTTCTCCCAGAAACCATATGTATTTTTTGAAAAAAGGTTCAGTGTGGATTTGTGCAGGAATACCAGATGAAGAAATTATCAATGCATGTGAAAAAGCAGAAATTAAAGTATTTTCACTCGTTAAACTCCCACGTATTTCACGCGCCCAGAGAATGGATGTATTAAGTTCTCAAAGTAATATTGCAGGATATAAAGCAGTGATTATGGCTGCACATCACTCGCATAAATTATTTCCTTTAATGATGACAGCAGCAGGAACAATTTCACCTGCGCGTGTTATTATCCTAGGTGCAGGAGTTGCAGGATTACAGGCAATTGCAACAGCAAAACGCCTTGGGGCAATCGTAGAAGCATCAGATGTTCGCCCTGAAGTTAAAGAACAAATTGAAAGTTTAGGTGGAAAATTTATTGAAGTTGAAAGCACTGAAAATGCAAGCGATTCACAAGGATATGCAAAAGAAGTTTCACAAGATTATTTAAAAAAACAGGCTGCAGAAGTTCGAAAGCGCCTTGCATATGCAGATGTAGTTATTACTACTGCACTTGTTGGTGGGAAAAAAGCACCCATTTTAATTAGTGAAGACATGGTTAAAGAAATGAAGCATGGTGCAGTTATTGTGGACATGGCTGCAGTGCAGGGAGGGAACTGTGCATGTACTATTCCAGGAAGAATTATCACAAAACATGGAGTTACTATTGTTGGACATACACATATTACTTCAACAAGTGCAATCGATGCAAGTTCTATGTATAGTAATAATGTAAGTGCATTTTTACAACATATTACTAAAGAAGGCGAACTTAATCTTGACCCTGACGATCCTCTTTGCAAAGATACACTTATTACACAAAAATTAATGCCGGCAAAAAAGGATGAACCTTCAGTTAAAACAAAGACAAAAAGTACTAAAAAAGTAGGTGCACGGAAATGATTGAAGTAGTTTTTTTAATTACTGCATTTGTATTAGCACTATTTGTAGGATATGAATTAATTACGAAAGTCCCGCCAACATTGCATACTCCTTTAATGTCAGGAACAAACGCTATTTCAGGTATTATTATTATTGGCGCGATTAGTATTATTGGAACAAATGATGCACTTCCGATACAACTTTTAGCAGGGATTGCCGTATTTCTTGCTACAGTTAATGTAGCTGGAGGGTTCATGGTTACCCAGCGAATGCTTAACATGTTTACCTTAAAGAAAAAACCTTCACCAGTACAGCGAGGAATGAAATCATGAGTTATGAAATCATTATTAACCTTGCATACTTACTTTCAGCAGTTTTTTTTATCTTAGGTATTAAGAATTTAGGAAAAGTGGCAACTGCACGGCGTGGAAATGCACTTGCAGTTATTGGAATGATTATTGCCCTTAGCACAGTATTGATTGATATTTATATTAGACAAACAACAGCAGTTGGCTGGATTATTATCGTGAGCGCGCTCTTTTTGGGAAGCGTTGTTGGTATGCTACTTTCTCAACGGATACAAATGACTGCAATGCCACAACTCGTTGCAATTTTTAATGGGCTGGGAGGAGGAGCATCACTTCTTGTCGCAAGTGTTTATTTTAGCGCGCAAACAGCGCATCTTCTTGTTTTTGATTTTATTACAGTAGTTTTGAGCTGTATCATTGGCGCAGTAACGCTAACAGGAAGCATAATTGCATTTGGGAAATTGCAAGGAATCGTATCAAGTAAACCATTTTTGTTTAAAGGAAGCTCACTCCTTAATGTGTTTCTTGCTGTAGCAATTATTGGAACAGCAATCATGCTTGGATTTGCTCATTATGGAAATAACGATAGTTTTACTCTCATGGTAATTATGATAGGAATTGCACTTCTCCTTGGAATTTTACTGGTTACGCCTATTGGTGGCGCTGATATGCCAGTAGTTATTGCACTCTTAAACTCGTATTCAGGAATTGCAGCTGCAATGGCGGGATTTGTTATTCAAAACATGCTTCTTATTATTGGTGGATCACTTGTTGGTGCATCAGGACTTATTTTGACGCGCATCATGTGTAAAGCAATGAATAGATCACTTACTAATGTATTATTTGGAGGATTTGGACAAGAACAAACACAGTCTACATCAGGAGAATATCAAAACGTTAAAGAATGTAGTGCTGAAGAAGCAGCAAGTATTTTAGAGTCTGCGCAGAGTGTTGTTGTTGTTCCAGGATATGGTATGGCAGTTGCACAAGCACAAAATGCAGTTCATGATGTTATGAATACACTATCACAGAAGAATGTAGATATGCATTTCGCAATCCATCCAGTAGCAGGAAGAATGCCAGGACATATGAATGTTCTTCTTGCAGAAGCAGACATTCCTTATGATAAACTATGTGACTTAGATCAAGGAAATGCACTTCTTAAAACAGCAGATGTTGCCATTGTTGTTGGTGCAAATGATGTTGTTAATCCAGTTGCAGCACATGATAAAAGTAGTCCGATTTATGGTATGCCTATTCTTAATGTACATGACGCTCAAACAGTTATCGTCATTAAACGTAGTTTAAGTGCAGGTTTTGCAGGCGTTAAAAATGAACTTTTTGAAAAAGATAACACATTAATGCTTTACGGAGATGCAAAAAAAGTCTTGCAAGATGTAAATCATGAATTAAAAGAAGGGTAACGAATATTTTAATAGAAATTTGCACAATTATTTTTCAACTTTTTCAGGAAGTGAACCTTTATACACAGGAATTGCTCCTTTTTTCATAACATCATATACAGGACCTTTAACAACAATAGCGTAGCGGTCTTTACAATGTTTTGTATTAAATCCTTTACCTTGGATTGCCTTTCTAAGATTAATTGCTGTTGAAAGATGACCTGTTATTTCATTAGGTGAACCATTCCCATTAGTATCAAATACTGCAAGAACTTTTTGGTCATATTGTTTTGTATTAAAGGATGAAAAGTCTGGCAATGAATCAAACTTAGGTTGCTTGTCTCCATCGTATCCTGCTAGATATGCAATTGTTAGTGCATCTTGTACAAAAGTATGTCCTAAATTAACTACATCACGAAGAACAGCACGTAATTCTTTCTTAGTTACTAAATTATCAAGTTGATTTGCAGAAAGACGATCAGTAACAAAATACTTGTCGCGAATATGAACAAACCGTCGAGATGCCTCAAAACAAATTTGAGCATTCTCAAGTAATGTTGCAATATGAGGATATACTGGATTATCAGTTTGCATATTTGTTCCTTGCATATGCGTGCCATAAAACTCTTTTATGTCAGAAAGAATAGGAAGTAATTCTTTCATACCGGTAACTCCAAAATGATCTGCCCATGTCCGGTGATTTTTCTCAGATGGTAATCCATTATTAGAAGAACTAGGGGCTAAATCTTGAGGTAATGCACGACCACGACTCTTAGGTTCAGAAAAATGCTTTGTATATGCATCTTTTAATTCTTTAAGCTTCTCAACTAAAGTAATATGAAGGTCTTCTGGATTTTGTGCAGAAACTGCATCAGTTTCTTCTAAAGATTCAGTGCGTGCTATAGTATAGGTCGCATCAGTTAAAGTAATGTCGCCTGAAAGAATACTATCTTCTGGTATTTCAGCACTTCTTTGCAGCCTTGTAAATTCTCTAGAAATATGAGAACTTAATTTGTCAGCTATATCAGCTCCATGCTGAAAAATGTTAGAATAATGTTCAATAAACTTTTCATCAGGTTGCCACTCAGGATTAACAGAATACGCTTTTTTTAACCGTGCAAATGCAGCAGCATAATGATGCATGACTGAGATACAATCACGAAGAGCTTTTACCTCATTATTTGTAGTTATTTCAGCATTAAGTGCATCAAATCCTGATTGTAGTTCTTCAGAAGCATACGCTAATTTTTGCAACGTGATCGGTTTGCGTGTTAATGTTTCCCACGCTTCACGTGTTTCTTCATGTTTTACTATTTTTTCTAATATTCCCATGGTATATAATTTTCTTTATATAAGTACAACTGATTAAACACACACATAAAGAAAAGGTGGACAGCGAACCTAATCTCCCGTTCTTAAGAACAGTACGCACAGGAACGCAGGATCGTTTTACTTCTGGGTTCGAAATGAGACCAGGTAGAGCCAATCCGCTATGACCGTCCATTATGAGGAAATGTTCATCCCTTTTTAAATATTACGGTTTATTATTGAGAAGTAGTTATTATTATGGTATAAACTAAGTCTAGCCAATTACATTATGAAAAGTCATTCATCAACATTCTGTCGTGATGGCCACAACACACGGCACATTTCTTGCAAAACTGATAAATTCTTATAAGGAAAGTTTTGGTGTTGGTCATAATTCGCTGTTAAAATATCACTTCTGCGCAGATCTCTTCCAGGAAGAAATGTATATTCGCTCTTAAAACCAGTTTGTGCTTCAAAATACTTTTTAAAAGCATGAGTTGCTTCTCCTAATTCATTAATCATCGTAGCAAGCCTCTTTCCATTTCTTGAGTTTTGAGAGGTTCTTCCCTGCACAGTTTCTATATGGTCTCGAATGTCTTGAACCGCAGTATGTAAGCTTGTTGCTTGATAAAAAATATACCCTCCTTCAATCAATTCACCCAAGAAATCATTAAATGAGACTTCTTTATACGTATGCACATTATCTTCAAGAGGTGTTACTTCTGGTGAAGCCTGATTGACAAAAATGTATCCTTTTTTTGCGTGTGGAAAAAGTTGAGCATGACCTACCCAATGAGACTTTTCTGAGGTTGCAAAAGGATTTCGACGGTTAAACTCATTTAGAAATGCTTCTGTTTGCCAAATTACTGGTGAAAATCTATCTGACCTATAAAGAAAAAAACCTTCGTTTCCGTCAAGTAAAACCTCACATGAATTACTTGCTAAAACTTGTTCAAGTTCAGGTAGTGAATTCAATTTTGGATTTGCCATAATAAACGAGAACGAAATTTGATTTATATTTATTATTGTATGCTGATATAAATCTCATACAAACACAATACACTATGCATCATTATATCAAAGCACCAAATAATATTTAAAGGAACTGTTTTTAAGACCATTTGAACATCAATGAAAATAACAATGATTGGGACGGGGTACGTTGGACTTGTTACTGGAACATGTTTTAGTGACCTTGGTCATGAAGTTATGTGTGTTGATATTGATTCTAAAAAAATTGAACAAATAAAGCAAGGAAAATTACCTATTTATGAACAAGGTTTGCAAGAACTTGTGGCAAGAAATGTAAAAGAAGAACGATTGCTGTTTACCGATTCACTCAAAGAAGGAATTCAATTTGCTGATATTATTTTTATTGCTGTAGGAACACCGCAAGATGTGGATGGAAGTGCAGATTTACAATATGTAATTAGTGCTGGAAAAAGCATCGCTGAATTTGCGCAAACAGATAAATATATTGTCATAAAAAGCACTGTACCGGTTGGAACATCAGCGAAAGTTGCTCAAGCAATTAAAGAAATGAAATCACCTCACACATTTCATATGGTTTCAAACCCAGAATTTCTGCGTGAAGGAGCTGCAATTAAAGATTTCATGAATCCCGACAGGATTGTTGTTGGATATGTACATGAAAATGCTAAAAAAATTATGCAAGAAATTTATGCAGGAATTGAACGAACTGGAAAACCTATCATATATACAGACATAAAGAGTGCAGAAATAATTAAGTATGCTGCGAATGCAATGCTTGCAACGCGAATCAGTTTTATTAATATGATTTCACAATTATGTGAAGCACAAGGCGGTAATGTTAATGATGTGGCAAAAGGGATTGGACTTGATGGACGTATTGGTCCTCGATTTTTACATGCAGGCATTGGATATGGAGGGAGCTGTTTTCCCAAAGATGTACGTGCATTAATTAATACATTAGATGAAAGTTCATGTAGTGGCAGTATTTTGAAAGCTGTTGATACACTAAATAATGAGCAACGGCAATCATTTATAACCAAGATTTCATCAACAGTATCACTTAAAGGCTCAAAAATTGCAGTATGGGGGCTTGCATTTAAGCCACGCACTGATGATATGCGTGAAGCACCATCTATCGATATTATTAAACATCTTCTCAAAGAGGGAGCAGAGGTTGTTGCATTTGACCCTGTCGCTGAAGAAAATGCGCAAAAGATTTTCCCAGAAATTACGTTTGCAGAGAAACCATATGATGCACTAAAAGATTGCTCAGCACTTATTATTTGTACGGAGTGGGATGAATTTAGAAGTATTGATGTAGCAAAAGTTAAAGCACTCCTTAAACAACCACTTATTATTGATGGAAGAAATATTTATGACCCTGAAACTATGAAAAAAGCAGGTATTACGTATTATTCAATTGGACGAAGACCAGTAGTATGATAGAATAGTATTATTTTCAATAAAAATAACGTAGTAATGATATAATAGCTATATAATAAAAATAGAGAAAAAACAAAAAGGTGGAACACAATGAAAGGAATTATTTTAGCAGCAGGATATGCAACACGATTATTTCCATTAACGGAAAATTTTCCAAAACCATTAATTCCTATTAATGGTAAACCAATGATTGATTATATTATTCAAAAGATTGAAGATCTTGGTGTTACGCAAGTACATGTTGTTACTAATAGCAGATTTTATGAGCATTTTGTGAAATGGGCTGAACAGTATTCTGGAAAAGCAGACATCACTGTAGTTAATGATAATACTACTTCTAATGATGACCGGCTGGGCGCAATAGGAGATATACAATATACCATTGAACAAGGAAATATTGATGATGATATCGTTGTAGTAGGAGGAGATAATTTGTTTAAATTTACTCTCCATAAAGCATACGAATTATTTACCGAAAAACAAAAAAGCACTATTGTAGCGTATGATGTTAAAGATTTAGAACTAGCAAAAAAATATGGCGTTATTGAAATTGATGCAGACAATAAAGTTGTTAGTTTCGAGGAAAAACCTCCTGAACCTAAATCAACGCTGTGCGCGATTTGCGTCTATTTTTATCCAAAATCCATATTACCACGTATAAAAGAATATCTTGATGCAGGAAATAATAAAGATGCACCAGGAAATTTACCAGCATGGCTCGTTAAAAATGATGTCGTATATGGCATAGGATATGATGAGCAATGGTATGACATCGGAGGATTTGAAAGCTTACAAGAAGCGAAAGAATCTTATGGTGAAGAAAACGTCGATATAGAAAAATTAAAACAAGGGAATATTTAATTCCCCATTTTATTTCTTTTAGTTATCGCACAATTCCTAAATTGTGGTCAATGATTGCGTCAATACGATATAACCAAGGATTGAGCAATTCGCCTGTATCATCTACACGTGGAACACATTCTCTGCGAAATGAAACTCCTCTATCTGGTTCTTGACCAAACCCTCGATAAATGCGAACTGTACGGCATTCTAGTTCATCATAATCTATTGGAGGAATTTCACGCACGGAAACTAACGCATCAAATCGGTTAACATGAAATCCTTTATCTACTTTTAGTTTCGGTTCACCGATTATCTGTTCATCTATTTCAGCTTTTTTTGGTTCATCAGCATGAGCAATATGATATACAGTTATAAAATCACTTGGATATTGCGCTAGTGCTGAAACACCTACTACAGAAATACATATGAACATTATAGCTGCAATTACAAAACTACTAAATTTCATCGACATCACCTCTTAATTTAGTATTATGTATATTGGTATATATAAACGTTTGGTTGTCGTCGCTTGGTCGTTGCAAATATATCTTCGATTTTGTTAGTCAAGTAGACATACTTCACGCAAAGACTTATAAACCAGTATTGATAGCCCTTATACATGGTAGAAGAAAAAATGAATACGGCGGAACGTCTTGAAGATGGACAAGTTTTAGTACGAACAATTATTGAAATGCTTGGCTCACCTAAAGAACATATTGAAGGAACAATGAAACAATATGTTAAAGAACTTGAGGAAAAAGATGCATTTGAAATTATAAAGAAAAAGATTGAACCTGCTGAATTAATTGAAGAAAAAAAAATGTACTCTACATTTGCAGAATTAGAAATATGGTTTCAGCATACTGATGCATTAATCGCATTTTGTTTTGATAGTTTGCCTTCAAGTATTGAAGTGCTTGAACCAGAAAACATGCACTTCCCTTCAACAACATTTTCAAATATGCTCAATGATTTGCAAGCGAAATTACATTTCCTAGATATGTCTCTTAAAAATCATAATGCAGATAAAAAAGCTGGAGGGGAAGCTTTCAGAACATTGATTACTAATTTTATTGTTTACGGTCTAAATACTGGTAAAAAAAGTAAAAAAGAATTACATAACATTACTGGAATTGAAGAAGAACGACTTACAAAAATTCTCGAAGACTTAACAAACCGCGGAATAATTACACAAGAAGGTGAAATGTATAGTCGTCCACAGAAAGCAAAATAAGTGACAGGTGTCAAGAGATGGATGAGCACCTTAGAAAAAAAATTGAAGCAGCACTTTTTTCTGTTGGAAAAAAGATGCACATTGATCAAATTATGCGCCTTACCAAAGAAAAAGATAAAGGTAAGATTACTGCATGCCTTATTGAACTAAAGAAGAAATACGAAGAAGAACAGAATTCTTTGATGATTTTACAAGATGGTGATGAATGGAAACTTACCATCAAAGATGAATACGTTGACGTTGCAAAAGAACTAGGTGTTGAAACTGAATTATCAAAAACAGTTATGGAAACACTTGCAGTGATCGCGTATAAAAACCCAGCAATCCAGAGCGATGTTATTCGTATACGAACAAATAAAGCATATGATCACTTAAAAGAATTGGAAGAATTAGGATATATTGCACGAGAACGATGGGGTAGGACAAAACGTATTAAATTAACACCTAAATTCTTTGAATATTTTGATTTACCTCCTGAATCACTTAAAGAAACTTTTTCTAATGTTAAAGCCATGGAAGATGCTATCCGTGAAAAAGAACATCAAGCACATGAAATTAAAGAAAAGAAAAAAGAATTACTTGAAGAGCAAAAGCGAGAGGAACGTGAGCTTGAAAAACATAATATATTCATTAAAAAAGATAACAATGTGCGCGAAGTAATTAAACAAGACCCTCATGGTATGGGAATTATTATTGGTGAGCGTCTTGGTGACCTTGAAGTTGTTGACGAGAGTGAGCCTCAAGTGGTGCCTAAAAAAGAAAATGAAGTTGCAGTATATGATAGCAAAAAAAATGATGAAGATTCACATGCTTCTGAAGAATTGGAAGATAAAGAAGAAGAAGATACAGATAAAAAAGAGGCGGAATTAGCTGAAGAAAGGCCTGAAGATGCATTTAAAGAAGATAAACCTGAAGAAAATGAAGACATTGAAGAAATACAAGCACTTAAAGATTCAATTAATCAGGATGAAATGAATAATGCCGAGGAGAACAATCAAGATGAGGATTTAGAGACTGATTCTAATGAAAATTACATTGATGAAGATGTAACTCAAGAAGACAACGAAATTAATAATCAATTAAGCGAAGATGAAGCAAGCGATTTTGATGAAAATAATGAATCAGAGAGTCAAGAAGCCGAACAGGATGAAATTGATCAGAATGATGATATGCCTGAAAAAGATGAAGAAAACGAAAAAGATACTGATTCTTCCGAAGAGAAAACTGACAGTGTTGAAGATGATGCATCTGAAAACGATGAAAAAAATAATAAAGAGAATGAGGATGAAAAAAATTCTGAAGATACTAAAGAAAAATCGGACGAAGACACCTCACTTGATGATGCTCCAGATGAAAATACTAACGAAGAGGAAAATGAAGAAAAACCAGAGGAATTTCATGCACGCAAACCACTAAAAGAAGAAGAA
>JBLKOW010000111.1:0-2825 GCA_047603135.1 Candidatus Woesearchaeota archaeon
CTTGATTTATAATGAAAAAGTGCCCTATTCTTAGCAAGTGACTGCAAGACACCCATCCACCACCTCGTTCGTTGCTTAAAAAAAGCACTTAATGTATCAGGAGCAACAGTATGACCAAGTGCATCCCAAACATTAATGGTACGATATCCTGAAAGATAAATTTCCATCGCAGTATCCATATCCTCAGTTAAAGTATCTGTCTTAAAATAACCAATCTTCTCAATAACAGATCTTCGATAACATGCAAATGCACCAAAAAACCAAATCCCTGTCTTAAAAAGTGATGAAAAACTCTTCCTAATTAAATTATTGTAATGATACTCAATACGCTGAAATACACCTACTAAGGAATGAGGATTAGCAACAACACAAGAACCATTGGTTGCACCCACCAATGGATCCTGAAAAGGTTGAACAAGCAATCGAAGTGAACCAGGGTCAATAAAAGTATCTGCATCAATGGTCATAATAATTTCAGTGCGTGCAATCTTCACCCCATGATTTAAGCTAACTGACTTACCTTGATGTGTACCATTTACAAGACGAATTTTACGTGGATACTTCTTTTGAAATTGTTTTACAATAGAGCGTGTATTATCAGCAGAACCATCATCAACAACAATTACATCCATTTTTGAAAGAGGGTAATGTGACGCAAAAACATGTTCTAAACACTTTCCAATATTCTTTTCCTCGTTATACGCAGGTATTAATACAGTTACGTCAGGTTGATACTTCCGATACTTTGGCTGAACAAAATATCCAATAACAGCTGAGAAAAAAACAAACAAGAGAAATATAAATAATACTGCAAAAACATAAATTCCCGCAGTCATAATAATATCTCCCATCATTGCAGAAAGCAGCCAAGCATTAATAATGTTTTCGCAAGAAACCGCAAAAAAAGAAAAATATCATTAAGAAAAAAGCCATCAAGGAAAGAACCAAAAGTGTATAATATATTAATCAAGAACAATAACACCAAACGAGACTAACCAAAGCATTACAAAGGCAAAAATCCATATAAAAATTACATTAAATAATGACCATCCACTAACAATTAAAGCAAGATTTCGTTTCCAGCGAGGATCTTTCTTTGGTAAACTGCGTGATAAAGAAATTGCTGACCAGGAGAGATATCCTGCAAAAGGTAAAATCAATATTAAATTCAAAATAGGAATAAACGCAAGAAAACTTACTGCAAACGACCATATTACTCGTTTATAAATATTCCAGTACCCTTTAGGATTAGTATTTTTCTTTAAAGCCATTTATGTTCAAATGAAGAAGTAATTAATATATCTTACTATTTATATGAAATCTATAGAGAAAAACTAAAAAGTCACAAAAATATAAAGTATATCAAATAAATCAAGAATAACCTTATATAAATAAATCCTAATAATTCATTTAAAGAATTCTGCCTCGTTGCCAGTCCATCAGAAGTCTTATTGCTGCTCGCCGTATATCTGGCAAACCACCTGACTTCTTAAGGTTCCAGTGAATGGCAAGACGAGATAGCATTTCATCACAATCAAGATCTTCACATACATCAGCCTCTTGAGTAAAAATCTCAGGATACCACTCTGCAAATCGGTGACGGTTTTTCTCAAGTAAAGCAGCAGCTCCATCCTCTGGACTTTTAGCACGTGATGGATCTATACTCCCAATTAAAAGATGTTTAACTTCAGATCGTTCCTTAAAGGGAAAAACCCCTGGCGTATCTAAAACATACAATTTACTTGAAGCCCGCAGTAGCTGAAGTCCCTTAGTAAAACCAGATTTATGAGCAACAGGCGCACCGCCACCACAGAGCGTATTAATTACTGAAGACTTTCCAACATTAGGATAACCAAGAACCCCGACAGTTACTTTTTCCCCTTTAGCACATTCCATAATTGCTTTTCGCAAGATAGTGGTTCCTTGATGCATCTTTGCTGACATGAATACACAAGGACGAAGTTTCTTTGTATGTTCTTCAAGAGTCGCACTATCAACTAAATCAGATTTATTAATGACATATAAAATCGATTTTCCTGCAAGCGCAACTTTATGTTCAATTTCAGGATGCCTCGTTTCATCAATCATACGCGCATCTAATATAAGAAGTAACAAATCTGAACGTTTAATAACTTCATTTACAACACGCCAGAAATTAGGCATACAATCACCCTTCAGAATTGAGACGTCGTGAAACAGTTAAGTCATACAAAACATTCTCAAGTTTTTCAAGATTCCATTTTATTTGATCTGATTTCTTACGTAATTCGCCATTACGTAAATTAAATTTTAAAAAATAGTGATATAATTCATCGACAAAATCACGAATACGTACTGCATCATCAATTTTATTTTTAATAACACAATTAATCGCTTTACGCATTAATTCGCCTGATAAATCACATAATCCAAGAAGATATTCATATGTTGTAACTCCTAGTTCATCTGCATAAATTAGCTTGCTTTCTTTCATAAAATAATAAAAAGTCAATGCTTCAACATACTCCTGCCGTGCAGTTGTTGCTATACCTGTATCAAAATGCTCAAGAGGAAGCACAGAAACAAGTTTCTTTAAACGAGTTATATGCTTAGATGCTTCATGTAAAGCATCACGCTGAACTGCATATATTGCTAACTTTGAAACTTTTATAATATCACGAGATTGCTCAATAATCTTTTCACGTTGATGATCAAACTCATCAAGTTCTTTTCGCATAGCATCAAATTTTTTAGTAGATATCATTTCCAAGGTCACACAAACACAATATCAAATCATTATATAAATCTTTTTAGTTACAGTAAATCAAACATAATGAAATATTCAG
>JBLKOW010000112.1:0-2797 GCA_047603135.1 Candidatus Woesearchaeota archaeon
AGACTTTTTACTTGCATCTTCTCGTTTATTTTATATATAACCTGACTCACGCAGTATATGGTGATACTATGTACGAAACAATCCCCCGATTGCAATCAGTTAATTTTTCTAATAGATCAGTGCTCATGCGCGCAGACTTTAATGTTCCATTTGATAAAAAAACGCGAACAATTAGTTCTGATAAGCGAATTAATGCAGCACTACCAACCATACAACATATTTTAGCACAAAATCCTCGAAGACTCATCTTAATGTCACATCTTGGAAAACCAAAGAAAATGGCAAGAAAAGAAGAAGATTTTCAAGAAATTCTTTCACTTGATATTGTTGCAAATCGTCTTTCAGAACTTCTTAATGTAAAAGTTACCCTTGTGAAAGATTATCTAGCAGAAGATATTCCAGAGGAAGGAGTAATTTTACTTGAAAATGTCAGATTTCACTATGATGCTGAACAATCAAAAGATGACTTAAAACGAAAAGCATTTGCTGAGCGACTAGCCTCTTTTGGAGAAGTTTTTGTAAATGATGCCTTTGGAACATGTCATCGAAAAGAAGCGTCTGTGTATGATGTTGCAAAACAGTTACCATCCTGCATAGGATTCCTTGTTGAAAAAGAAGTCGAAGCACTCTGTGGATTAATCGATAACCCTAAAAAACCATATATTGCACTGCTTGGAGGTGCAAAGGTAGAGGATAAAATTAATGTAATAGCAGCCCTTGCTCCAAAAGTTGATGCTATTATTATCATGGGTGCAATGGAATTTGCATTTCGAAAGGCGCAAGGGAAAAACGTAGGTGCATCCCTTTGTATAGGAGTAGATGTTGCACAAAAAGCACTTGCAGAGTTTGGCGATAAAATCGTATTACCTTTAGATACCGTTATTGCAGAAAAATCAGGTGAAGAATTTACTAACATACGTACTGTTCCAGCAGGAGAAATACCTGATAACTTTATGGGTCTTGATGCAGGAGAAAAAACAATTGCACTGATTCAAGAAAAATGTAAAGATGCACAAACTATATTCTGGAACGGCCCTGCTGGAATGTTTGAAGTTGCTCCATTTGATAAAGGAACGACTGCAATTGCAAAGGCACTTTCAGAATTACAAAATACACGCATTGTTGGAGGAGGAGACAGCGTCACTGCAGTTGAACAAGCTGGCGTTCAAGATTCTTTTACCCATGTTTCAACTGGAGGAGGTGCATCGCTAGAACTTCTTGAGAAAGGCTCACTGCCTGCACTTGATGTTTTAGTTAAGTGAAGTTATTTGTAGAGAAAGATTTTAAAGTTAAACTCTCACACTCTTGTTATAGAAGCATTTTTAAATTTCTTGATTATCTTTACATTATGACTATACACGACCGTAACATTTTACAAAAGTTTACGTATGACTTTTGCCATATTGTTGAAACGTACTGCCCTTATGTGATTGTATCAGGATTTCTTGCTATCTGTTCTGGAAGAAGCAGAGGAACAGAAGACATTGATATACTTATTCCTCGTTTACCACTTGAAACATTTAAAAAATTACACCAATCCCTTTTACATAAGTTTTCCTTATTTAATCTTGAAAACACACCTATTGAAGAATTATATGAATACTTGCGTGAAGGTTCAAATATACGATACGTATATATCGGGACTGTTATTCCTAATATGGAACTTAAGTTTGCAAAAAACGAGATAGATATTGATAATATTACAAAAAGAAGGAAAATTGAATTGACAAATACAGACATTTATTTTGCACCAATTGAATGTGCTATAGCTTACAAAGAATATATGGGCTCTGATAAAGATGTTGAAGATGCCATTCATTTACGAAAAGTATATGACTCTGAAATATCTGAACAATCTATAAAAGACTATGCTATAATGATTAAAAGGATACAACCATGAATAAAGATAGAATAGCATTTATTGAAAAGAATGCTGAATTAATACGTACGAACGCATATGACTGGCAGTCTGAATTAAATAAATTTATCGATGCGCAGGTTATTCAAGCAAATGACTTTTATGCACGGTTAATACTTCTTCCGGATGGCAAAAAACGATTTAAAAAAATTACTGGCGCATCAGATGCATATACAGAAAAATTTCTTCGAATAACACAAAAGCGTCTTAAACATTAGGGCTTGGTCGTTGATTTGTTCCATCATCTATTCTATCAACTGGACGGCCTTCTGAATCAGTTAAACCCTCAGTTAAATAATCTGGAGGGATGTAGAGCTGAGGTCTTCCCTCAACAACTGAAACTCGATTACAGAATTCCATTATTTCGCCTTTTTCATAAAAACTAATGTCGTATTGTGAACCAAATCTATAAGGGGTTGAAAATTTAATACATATACGGTCATACTTATTTGTTGTCTCAACCACATCCATACCCCGTCCAACACGCTGGAATGTTCTTCCCCTATCAAGTGTTATTGGATCATCATACAGCCTGACTACTCGACCACGCTCATCATGAAGCGTCACGGTAAATCGAATACTTTCATTTTCAACATTTAAATTTGATACACGAATAGCAAATTTATAGACAAAACGCTCTTCGGAGTGATGCTCACCCGTCGTTTCATTTGTCTCATTAACCATCCATGAACGTGCACGCTCTGCCTGAAGTGTTATACCTTGCTGAAGCCTTCCGGAAGGATCAATCCCCAGTACTTGATTATCCCCTATCATAGGAGGGAACCTGGTGCTGCATACACGCTCAGTTAAACCTTGATCTGTTAACGTATAGAAGAACATTTCTTTAAAGCGCTGGTCTGCTTCACGTTGCATTTCTGA
>JBLKOW010000113.1:0-2677 GCA_047603135.1 Candidatus Woesearchaeota archaeon
ACAACATAACTATTTGGGTCAGTTTCATAATGCGCCCTAATGATATTATACATTTGGACAGTAGATTGAATAGAAGGTTTTAGTTCTGCATCTTCCGGTTTAACCCTCTTGTATATTGTAGGCTCTTCGTTAGGTTGTGGCATTGGTTTTAGCCTTCCTGAACCGATACCTCGTAAATAATCTTTTGTTAATAAAACACCTGCGGAAGTCATCCTTTTCCAGACATCATCTGCATATCCGTCTAAAGAGATTTTCTTTTTTAAGTATATCCCTCCTTCATCAAGACCTTCTTCCTGTTTCATAACATTAACATAAGTCCACCTTTCTCCATTCCTCATTTGGTTCTGGATTGGACTGCCACCTCTGTCTTTTGGCAATTTACCGGGATGATAAGTTACACAAGGGCAGTATTCAAGAATTCCCTTTGGAATGTACCAAGACCAACCGGGCGTGATAATTGTTTTGGGGCGAATTTGCATTATTTTGTCATAAACAACACCGTCTCTTTGAAATTCCACCTTTGCCTTTTTAGGTTCAATTTTTATTATGGGAATTCCTCTGTTTTCAAATTTCTGGAAATCATAAATACAATCCTGTGTTGTCACAATCAAGCCTGTCTCCCAGTCTGAAATATCTTGAATTGCTTCCAATATTTGAAAAGACCAATCTCTGTAGGTACACCAAATATATTTTTTCTTGTTAGCCATATTGTCTCTCTGTTAATTGATATTTCTTATTAATTCAAAAGCTTCAGCAAATTCAATACTAATTTCATTGCCTCGCTTCATTGCAAGATTTTCAACTCCCCTCTCACTTCTCGGGTGAGGATAATCTCTTAATTCACTTTTATATGCAGATATTGCTTGTTTTTTTCTCTCTATTTGTTCTTCGATATTTACATATACGGTAGGAGTGAAAGGCTTTATTTTTTGGTAAGCCCACTCTGTACTGCTTAATACTTCAAATGAATATAGTTCAGTCGGACAATGTTCGCCCTGATAAGGTCTACATGTAAATAAAGTAGCATTAAATACAATTTTATGGTCATGATTATAATCGCCAGAATGATGAGTATATACAGTATCTGGTTTGTATTCCTGAATTATTTTTTTTAAAAAATGAATAATATCCAATATTGGAACCGTATCTAGCTTCTGATCTGGAAAGTCGCCAAAAATAATATCTTTAGAGTCCACGCCAAGGATTTTTAATGCATTAGCTGATTCTTGATATAGTCCTTCAATTTCATTCTGAATATTTGCTGTTTTTTCTTCATGTCTTGAGGATTTACCTGTAGCCATAATCACAACTTTAACTTTGTTTTTATTATCGCATTCCTTAGCGATAAGACCTCCACAACCTAAAACTTCGTCATCAGGATGTGCAGCAATAACTAGTATTTTTTTTGATTGTTTCATAATTCCACCATTTTAATCTTTAAAGGTTCACCAATTTTAATATCTTGAGTTGCTCTTTTTCCAATAATTTCTTCATAATGCTTTGGATGTAGTCCCATTCCCGGTCTGATTACACGGATATTTTTTTCAGTGAATTGTTCTCCTGCTTTAATGTTTTCAGATGCAAATATTGAACGTCTAAAAGCCCGATGCTCTTTTACTTTATTGGAAAGCTCATAATTAACTTTACCCATGGCAGATTCACATTCTCTAATATTTCTAACCATTTCTGAAAATTCATCTGGCAAAAGTGAAAATTCAGCATCTGGACCCTTTTTCTCAAGTGTAAAATGCTTTTCCACTATACTAGCACCCAATGCGACAGCATAAGCAGGGATTTTAGAATTAGTCGTGTGGTCAGATAATCCCACTAGTACGTCAAATCTGCTTTTCATGTCTTGTATAGTCAGGAGATTGGCATCTTCTATTGGAGCAGGATAGGCACTTGTGCATTTAAGAATGATAATTTGGTCATTTCCATTTTCTTTAAGAGTGTCTATTGCAAGCTGAATATCTTCAAGCTCAGCAATACCTGTTGAGAATATTACGGGCTTGTTTGTTTTAGTTATCTTTTTTATCAGAGGTATATGGTTTATTTCAAATGAGGCAATTTTATATGCTGAAACATTTAATTTTTCCAAAAATTCCACAGAAGATTCATCAAATGGAGTAACCAGAAAAAACAAACCAAGTTCTTCAGCTTTTTGCTTAAGTTCACCAAACCATTCCCACGGAGTGTATGCTTCCTTGTAAAGGTTATAAAATGTTCTATTTTCCCAAATACTTCCTCTTATTAAAAAATTCTCTTTCTCTTTTTCCAGGAGATTATCTGGATTAAGAGTCATGGTATCGGGTGTATAAGCCTGAAATTTGACGGCATCAGCTCCAGCTTTTTTAGCTTCTTCAATCAATTTAAGAGCTATATTTTTATCTTGTAAATGGTTACAGGAAATCTCCGCAACAATCATGCAAGGATGGCCTTTGCCAATTAATCTCTTTCCAAGTTTTATTTCTTTAGTCATGTTTATACCTGTTGATTATAGTAGATTTATAAATCTTATTTGTTTTTTTTCTTTTTTGAAACGGCAACAACATCTTATTCATTTGTTTTTCTCCTTTCAAGGGCAGGTTTTCGAATTGCACATAACGTTTTGCGTGTATGTGCAGTAGCGGATTAGAACCGCTTACCTGCCCGTTTAACACAAAGTTTTTTAGAAGCA
>JBLKOW010000114.1:0-2655 GCA_047603135.1 Candidatus Woesearchaeota archaeon
TGACCAAAATTCTTAATAAAGTGACACTAAATACTGTATAAAGATGTTAAATTGTTATCTTTATACACACTCCTCAGTAACTTTTATAAATGAACCCAGATTCTATCGTTTATTATCCTAAGGAGGAATATAATGGCTTCAAAATCAGCAAAATCAAGTGATGTAAAAGTTCGTAAAAAACGTTGGGTACAAATCGTAAGCCCTGAATTTAATGACTCAGTAATCGCGGAAACACCTGTATATGAGTTAAAAGATGCGTTAAATCGTTCATTAAAAATTAATTTAATGTCTTTGAATGGCGATCCACGAAAACAAAGTACACACATTTTGTTTAAAACTTCACAGCAAAAAGGTGAAAGCGCTGTTATTGCCGAATTACAAGGATATGAAGTACAACAACCAATTCTTAAAAAAATGGTTCGTAGAGGAAAAACAAAAGTAAATGCTTCCTTTAAGTGTTATACTGGTGACAAAAAACCAATCGTAATTAAACCATTTATCATTACTCGTTTTAGAGTTAATAATCAAGTTGCAGCAAAGATTCGCGGGCATGTTGTGCGAAAGATTGTTAATAAAGTTGCTGAAATGTCTTTCCGTGATTTCCTTGACCAAGTTGTTACAGGTAAAATGCAAAAAGAAATCCAGCAAACTGCAGGAAAGACGTATCCAATTCGAACATTAGAATTATACACTGTTAAAATTGTTTCTCCTGACTCAGGTAAATTCTTATTGCCTGGTGATGAGGGTACTGTTGAAGAAGAAGTAACTGATGATGACGATGAAGATTACACTGATGAAGACACAGAAGATTCATCAAGTGACTCTGAGAACGATTCTGAAACAGATTCTAAAGCAGATTCTGAAGTAAAGGAAACAGCAGAAAGTGCTGATGCTGATACTGAGGAATCATCTGAAAAGAAGTAATTCTATTACATTTTTTCCATTTATTTTTTAGTTTATGCTTATGTATTTCTTGTTAAAGAAACACATAAGTTCGCCGTGTAAGTTGATTTTTACGTTCTACAATTCACAACATTTAAATATAACTGCCTCTCAAAAACAGTAATGGTATTCCAAAAAAATAAACAATTTCTCAAAAAAAGTGTTGTTGGACGGCATGTAAAAAAAGAAATTGAGTCTGGCTTAACAATGCTTGATTCAATTGAGCATAATATTGTCACAGTGCTTGGTTCACACGTAACAAAACACAGTGATGCTGATTTTAAGCATTGCATGAAGTTATGCAATGAACTAGGAAAACGTGGGTATGCAATTGCAAGTGGTGGTGGTCCAGGTATCATGCATGCAGCTAATCGTGGAGCTATGAAATCAGGCGCCCCTTCTATAGGAATAAAGGCAGGTCTTATTAAAAATGAAAAAGTACCTGATAATTATTTTACGCATGTTGCTTCATACGATTATTTATTTGTACGGCGATTTTTATTATCCGTAAAAAGTGATGCGCTTTTATTTTATCCAGGTGGATATGGCACACTTAATGAATTATTTGAGTATATCACACTCATTGAAACGGGTATGGCGGATAAAGTTCCACTGATTTGCGTAAATAAAAAGTACTGGCGCGGATTATTTGGCTGGCTAAAAAAGGGTCCTTTAATTAAAGGCATGTTCTCAAATGGTGAAGAAAACTTAAAGCTTGTACAAATGGTTGATGACCAAGATGAAATAATTAAGATAATAGAACAAGCATCACGAGAACAATAAATCAATAATGTAATCAGTTGTATTCTTTATAGTTTTTTATGCTTATGAAAGTTGTTCAAGAATTTTCATTGGCAATTCCATTGAACTTTTATCGTTAAGAATAATGTCAAAGTTGTCTTTGTAAGGTTTAAGATTTTCTCGAGCTGTTTCTTCATTAAGAAAACATATTTTGAGAACTGTGTCATGCGAAACACCCGCAGCCATGCGTGCATCTTCGAGTGTATCTCCCATCAACAATACATGCGGTCTTTTTTTAATCTCATGAGCGTATGGTGTGTCTTTAAGAACAACCTCATTTTTGTTAAGTGAGTGGATTGGTCCATACTCATAACCGATAGCTTTTCCTTTTTCATCAAACGTATAAAAGTTAGAAAGTATATGTACATTTTTACTATATATTAAATGCTTCTTCAAAAATGCTTTAATAACATCTCCTAGTCCCGCAGAAAAAATAAGGATAGGAATATTTAAACTTTCTGCACGTTTAAAAAATTCAATACATCCTTCTCGAAGCTGAAGTGCAGGATTATCGGCAATACTCTCAAGCAATGTTTTAGTCATTCCAAATCGAGCCATAAGCTGTGCATGTTTTGTCCACCATTCAGCCATTTTTTCTTGTTTAACTTTTAGTGTTAGATCTGTTGCAGTCTCAATTGGTCTATAATATTCATATAATTGCCCAGACTCTACAATATATTCTTTAGGCATAATTCCTCCTTCGCGAAGCACTGCAAATGATGAGCCTCCTTTTTTACCTTGCGCAGTAATGGTTAATGTTCTATCAAAATCAGTGATGATGTGGAGTTTATCCTTCCCTTCAGAAATAATACGATTTATTTTAAGAATAACTTCTTTGTCAAGATTTTTTTCTTGAGTTAAGTTATTACCATTCTTTGAATCTAAACCTATCTTCGTCATATATACCACAAT
>JBLKOW010000009.1:0-19829 GCA_047603135.1 Candidatus Woesearchaeota archaeon
AAGGTAGTGTTGATTTATTTTAGAATGAAAGAAACCATAATATTTTATTGAAACGAAAGAAAAGAGTGTGAGGGACGGGATTCGAACCCGCGGATCCACTAAGGAACAGGATATCTTACCTTCGAATGAAAGTTGACCTTTTTACGAAAAGGCGGTTCCTGTGGGACTTAAGTCCTGCGCGTTTGACCAGACTTCGCTACCCTCACATTATAAGTGTCAATTAAGAGTCTGTTTTTAAAGCTTTCTGAACTGTATGCTGTTTTTGTAGGTTTTTTTCGAGTTTATGTATGTATTGAAAGAATTTTTCTTTAACAACCGGAAGCATTTCAATAGGAACATCCTTAAATAATTCACTCTCGTTAATAGCTGGAATTGATAAGAAATTACCTTCAAGCGTCCTATTTACACGTTTACATTCTGCTACAAGCTGCCGTGCAAAGTCATTGCCAAAGTCGTTAAAAACTAAGTATCTACTAAAACAATTTGCACCTGCGTTAAGCATGAGTGAAAAGTCTTCAATACGGTCGCGCACAAGCGCAATTTTAATAATAAGTTTAGGACAAGCAATGCGAAGTTTCGCTGTCCACCACGCCATATATTTTGGGTCAGGTGACTCAACTTTTGCAAATACTGTGCCATACTGTGGTTTAATAAAACAGAGTTGAACAGATGTTATGTTATACTTTTGTACATAGTCTATAACTTCATTAACATCATCCATTGTTTCACCAATGCCTAATATTATGGTGATTAATTTTTCCATGCTATTATCCTCTAAATACCCTAAGAATTTAATAAGGGAATTAAGTGGTTTTGAGGGACAAATAAAGGAATGTAGTTTAGGGTCAAATGATTCAATTGCACAGCCCATACCACGCAGCGTCTCTGAAAGCATTTTTGTTTCAGTTTTAGTGTAGGGTCCGTAGTTAAACATAATACGCTCCCCAAGCACATCATTGATAAGTTTACCAAGTCCTACAAGATACTCTGTTGGCTCTACGCGCAGTCCCCCTGTAAGATATCCTACACGCCACCCCATGGATTTACAAAGAAGTACTTCTGCAAGAATTGATTCACGCGACCTGACTGCTCCCTTCTCAAGCTTTGGTCTTGTTGACAAATAACAATACTTGCAATCTGCAATTCCACACGTCCAGTTGGTAAAGATTGAACGCTCAAACCAAACAGTTCCATCAAAGTTATCTTTATAGACTTTATTACCTTGCTCAATTAACTCGTTAAGTTCTTGCTCATCAACTACATGCTTAGCATTATTCTCATGAATTTGAGCCATGAATGCTTTTTCTTCATCAGTCTCTGCTGATTTTCTATATGTCATTTATTTAGTGAGCACAGCCTTATTTAAATAGCCTATGGAAAATGTAATCTTATTGAAAATCTCACCTGTGAGATGCACAGACGAAGTCTGGCATGCCAAAAACTTAGTTTTTTTGCATTTACGTTGGGATCTGAATACCCCACCCTTTAGGGTGAGATTTTCAATTCAAAATAATCGAAGATTATTTGAACAATAAATCAAAGATTTATTCGTTCCAAAAATCCGACTCAATCGTGAGACCGTAATACAAAATAATCAAAGATTATTTGTACAAGAAATGTTTCATTTCTTTGTACCCCAACATTTATGTTGGGGATATGCACAAACGTAGTTTGGCATGCTAAAAGCTTTGCTTTTGCACACAAAACATACGTTTTAGTGCGCTAAACTTTGTTTATCGGGACGAACAACCGAGAGTCGGATTTTTGTTATCCATACACATTATCATGATGGCTAAATATGAGAAGTATAATTTGTTCTTGAGTATCATCAACTTTGTAACATAATACAAAACTCTTTAGAATGTGTACTCGCCTTATTCCAGACATATTTCCCCTAAGTGGTTTAAAGCGATGAGGATTCTTTTGAATCTCAGCAATCTTCTTTTCAAGTGCTTTTTGTAATGCAGGGTTCTTGTGAACTGCTTTCTTTATAGTATTTTGGCATGAAGAATGTACAAACAAATGATAGGACATTTTACTCAAATAAATCTCCTACTTTTTTTACACGACTTTTCTTTTCACTCTGAATCTTTTTTATTTTTTTAATGAAACTTTCTTTGTAAGGCAATTCATCAACAGGATGCCAGTCAATAGTCTCACAAAAAGCGATATCATTTCCAGACACAGCTCTTGTTTTCATGAATTTCTCAAATATGACTTTCTTTTTTGTTTCAATGCGTGCAATCTCGCTCCAATTTACCCAACTGTATTTCTTTAATTCGGTTTTGAACTCAGGAGTAACATTTAATGTAATTGATACCATTATAATTCACCTTTATTTTGTAACGTATCGAATTTTTTTAATTCTTGTATTTTAATTTCAAATCGTTTTTTTAAGTACTCTGCTAAATGTATCTCTTGGAAATTATCAATCTCTCTTTTTAATTCTTTAGGAATTGAAACTGTAAATGTTGCCATTTTTGCGTAAATCCTCCATAATAGATGAATTATTTTTTGTGTACACACTAATTTTCGTTTATATATTTAATTGTTTCGTTTTTCTTACATAGGATGATAAAAAACCTCATTTTCACACAGTAACCTTTTTAAGATACATCAAACTTCATTGAGGTATGGATATCGAAAAACTCATACTAACAAGCGCGCTTGAAAACGCTATCAAATTTAAAGGAAAAGCTAGTCCTGGAAGTATTATTCCAAAAGTACTTGGAGCTGACCCTACTGCAAAAACACGCATGAAAGAAATCTCACAGCAGATTAATAAGGTAGTTGGAGAAGTGAACGCTCTTTCACTTGAGGAGCAAAACGCAAAACTTCTTGAGCTTATTCCTGATTTCTTTGAAAAAGAAAATCAAAAAAAGCAAGAACGTAAAGCAGCGCGCAGGGAACTACCTGAACTTAAAGGTGCAGAAATGGGTAAGGTAGTTACAAGAATATCTCCTGAGCCATCAAAATATAATCATTTAGGTCACGCAGTAAGTTTTCTTTTAAATTACCTTTATGCTAAAAAATATGAAGGAAAGTGTTTACTTCGCTTTGAAGATACAAATCCTGAAAAGTCTGCTGATGAATATGTTAAAGCAATGCGCGAAGATGTTCTTAAATATTTAGATATACAGGTTGATGGTGAAGTAATAGTATCAGACCACATGCAGACGTATTATGAGTTTGCAGAGCGTCTTATTAACGCAGGCGATGCATATACTTGTTCATGTCCAAGCGAGGAAATTTCGCAGAATAGACGAAATATGGTAGCATGTGCTTGTCGTGATAAAACACCAGAAGAAGTTATGAAAGAGTGGAAAGAAATGTGTGAAGGCGACCTTCCTGAAGGAAGTATGACTTTGCGGTTAAAAGTTGATATGGCACATAAAAATGCAGTTATGCGTGACCCAGTTATTTTTAGAATGAGTTTTACCCCGCACTACAGAACTAACGAGAAGTATAAATGCTGGCCTATGTATGATTTTGAGAATGCAATTGAAGAAGGCTTGATGGAAGTTACTCATGTTCTTCGAAGTAATGAATTTGAATCACGTATTGAATTGCAAGACCATATTCGTTCTTTATTTGGTTTACCAAATCCTGTTGTTAAACAATACGCGCGATTTAATATAACTGGCGCAGTAACTCAAGGACGTGAAATTCGTGAGTTAATTGAAACAGGAAATTACATAGGATGGGACGATCCACGTCTTGTTACGCTTCGAGCCCTTAGAAGAAGAGGTATTGTCAAAGAAGCATTTTATGAACTTGCAAAAACTGTTGGCATGTCACAATCTTCATCTCAACTTGACTTTTCAGTGATTGCTGCACTTAATAGAAGTATTCTTGATGAAAAAGCAAAGAGATTTTTTTGTATTGCTGACGGCATTACTATTACTGTTGAAGGTGCACCTACTAAAACATGTGAACTTCATTTACACCCTCATCATCATAAAGGGGGACGAACTTTTAACGTTACAGATTCCTTTATTGTATCAGAAGCAGATATAGCACGATTAAAAGATGGTGAATTATTTAGATTAATGGATTGTATAAACGTGCGAAAAAAGGGAGATTCTTTTGTCTTTGAGGGCGAAGATGTTGCAGTATATAAGAAAGAAGGCAAAAACATAATTCATTGGCTTCCTAATGATACAGAGCAACTTAGAGAGATTGAAATTCGTATGCCTGATAATTCACTGCAAAAAGCATTTGCTGAGAAAACAATTTCAGAGATTAATATCAATGATGTTGTGCAATTTGAGCGCTTTGCATTTTGTCGTCTTGATGCAATTGGAAATGTGCCTCAGTTTTGGTTTACACATCAGTGAAGAGAAAGATTATAATTTATTTTAGTGCGTAAAAAGTAGGTCTTGTACTGCATACTTATGTTTTTCTTTATCAATAAACACATAGCCAGATGGAGAAAGTAGACTTTTTACTATCTTTTTTAAGTCTTCTTTATTTCATTCACCACGAAATTACATCTTTTTCTTTTGGTTTTATGAGTATTCCTAAAATGCGTTTTGGTTTAAAAGTTCTCCACTGCTCTTTGTTTTTTTGAATAAGACGAAATGCTTCAATTGAAGAAAGTGGACGAGATTTCAGTATTTCAGTAAACGAACTACGAGCAATTACTGCATTTTGAAATTGATTAAATGCAATTCCTGCCTGTGCCATAATACGTGATTGTAATTGACTTGGTATGTTCGTTGGAACTGTCTTCTTTTGTTTCGGGTCATATGTATAAATTTGATTAAATACTACTGTTTCAGTAGCATTAACTTCAATTTCAGTTATTTCTTTAATAATTCGTATATTGCCTTGTTTTTCCATCACTATGATTAAGTCAAGTCCACGCAGGAGTGAAGGAGATACATTCATTGGATTATTTTTTATACGCGTAACTGCTTCACGTGCAGACTGAGCGTGCAATGTACCCATGCATCCTTTATGGCCAGTATTCATTGCAGTAAAGAGCGTTTCTGCTTCAGCACCGCGCACTTCACCTACTATTATTCTATCAGGACGCATACGTAGTGAGTTAATTAGCAATTGTTGCATAGAAATCTTTTTTTGTTCACTTGCAAATAAGTTTACTCTGTTTTGATGAAGCAAACGAATTTCAGAAGTATCTTCAATGGTCAATATCCGCTCATCTTCAGGAATAAAAAAGGTAAGTGCATTCATTAATGTTGTTTTCCCTGATGCTGTACCTCCAACGACAAGTATATTAGCGCCAGATGTTTGAAGACCATCAATACAATTCCATAAAAAAGCCATGCACTCAGGCGATACACTATTATTCCTCAAGAACTCAAAGGGCGTTATTAATTGTGCATGCTGTTTTCGCACGGTAAATGTTATCGAGCGAGTAACTGGAGGAAGTGTTATATTAATTCTACTTCCATCACTTAAAACACCATCCATAGTAGGACTTCCTTCACTGAGAACTTTATGGTTTTCTACTGCAACTGCAATAACAAACTCGTGTGCATCACGTGCATTTATGTGTAAATTTGTTTTACAGGAGTGATACTCACTATGTATGATACGCACAGGCTCGCTTGGTCCGTTATACATTATTTCTTCTATAGCATCATCACCAAGCAAGAAGTTAAGTGCCGATTTATACGAAGACAAAAATTGTTCAGGTATTACATGAATATATCGCTCTTCCATGTTATACACCTGCAAATGATGCAATTAGTGCACCAAGTTCGATTATATATATTCCAACTATAGATAATGCTAAAGGAAATGTTACCATTGATTCTTTATAGTCACTTACCATGATAGCAGGAATGAGACTTGCAATGCCTGCAATAATTAAAAGATATATTTGCATAGGTAAATCAACTATAATTGTATATTCAGGAGTTGAAAGAAATTGTGCTAAGAAGTAAAAGAGCGCAGGCATACCAATAATACATAAAAATTGAATTGTGGTTATTGCTTTGCTTGCTTTTGAATCAATACGTCTTTGTATAAATTGCACTTCACCTACACGATTTGCAATTCTTTTCATTGATTTAATTATGTCTCCTTTTGCTGTGTGCGTCAAAGTTAATAATTCGGAAACATACATTATCGCTTCGCCCTTGCCGTGAGATGCTTCATGAAGTGCTTGATCAATAGTCATTCCCTGCTGGGCAAGTTTGATTACTTTTCGAAAATGATGCGAAATAGTATTCTTTTCTGCGTTAACATACTTTACTATAGCGTTTTCAAGTGAAATTCCTGACTGCATATGGCTTGCAATAGTGCGCAGTGCATCTGCGATTTCTGTTTCTAAAGATTGCTGACGTGAAGCATATATATGATAGACTATCCATACGGTTAATGAGAGTCCAAACATACTGTAAATAAATATATGTACTTCATTCATTATACCGTAACCTCACAAGCAACAGTAAAAGTAAAAATATTGTTATCGCGTAAATACCATAATCAAGTTCTGGTCGTGATATTAACTCAATTCCAGGAATTACTTCCTCAATGATTGAAATAAAGAATAATGCGAAAGGTATTGATAAGATTAAAGTTGTTTTTTGAAGTCGTGATGATAAATTATCAATAAGATTTTCTGCAGTTAATCGTTTCATTTTAAGAATTTCATCTGCAAGGTCATCAAGTTGATCATCAAAGTCTGATTCATTTGAAAGAATACTTACAAATCGTTTGAGGTAGCGATGACGAACATGACTTTGAACATGTTCAAGAGCACCAGTACAATCTTTTCCTTTGTGCATTTGTACGAGCACTTTACGTGCAACCCTGGTTATTGCACCAAATTTACGGTGTGTTAATGATGTGATTATATGTTCACGGCTATAACCAGCATTATGCTGTACTAAGACATACTCAATTGCCATGAGTATATTAGTATTAACATTGTTTGAAAATAACCCCATGTTCGTATCTGAGAGGTTGTGATTTATATATGTTGTGGGGAAATTAGTTACTGTGCTATCCTATATTGAGTTTAGCAAAAAGATAAAGCATAATCATAACATCACCGTTCGGCAGATTGCTAAAATCTTGGTGTGCCTCACAACTCGTTTCTTTAATTGGAAAGATTAATTTTTGTGCTTGATTTTATTTTATTTCTTAATTTTTAAAACCCTAAACTAAACTCAGGATAGTACAGGAATTTAGTTACAAAACTCGAGTATTATTCAATGTGAATACTTTGCATGATTGCATCCTCTACATCTCGAGGGGAAAAGCCTATTGCTCGAATACTTTTTTCTTTAAAGAGCACTTCAAGTGTATTTGCGATATCATCTATTTTTTTATTCAGAAGCACTTTTTCAATATCAACTACTGCTTCTTCAGGGTGCAAGAAAAAGTCCCCATATAGTGTAATTGATTCAATTATATCATTCTTAATTGTTGTTGAAATACGTAGTAACTTTCCACCAGGTACCTTATAATTTATCTCCATCCATTCCACCCCTGCGTATTATACTTTTCATCGTGCAGTTTTTGTGCAAGCTCAATTTCTTCAGGTAAAAATTCCCCCTCTTTTCCAGTAAAATTTAGTACTTCCTGAAATCCAGCGATAAGTGCTTCTTGCATTTCTTCAACTGAAATATTTTTATCTAGCTCTGCTGAAACAGAAGTAACTACTTTTGAAACATCCGCTATTATTTTATCACGAAGTTTTTCATCCGGTACTTTTAGAATAGAGAACATTTTTTTGACATCTACTTGTAAGAGTAATGTTCCGTGCTGGAGCAAGACACCATTTTTTCGTGTTTGAGCATTTCCTGAGATTTTTTTGCCATTTACAATTATATCATTAATTGGTCTGAACTCTGCAGTAATACCTACTTGTCTTAATGCACTAATTAAACCTTCACAAATTAATTTGTATGATGCTAATATGTCAGAAGGAAAATCTTTTTCATCTGCAACAATAGAATAGGTTATTTCATCCTCATGAAGAACAGCTCCGCCCCCTGTATATCTTCGAACGACATCAATTCCATGAGACTTTGCCTTTTCTAGATCAACTTCTCTATCTCGTGATTGAAAATAACCAATGGTTATTGCGCTGGGTTTCCACGTGAAAAACCGTAATGTGTTTGGCACTTTTCCTTCTGCGCGAAGGGTTGCAATTGCCTCATCAAGTGCCATGTTGTACGCTGCTGTGTTTTCTTTAGTTTGTATTATTCGCCATTTTTTTTGCATGGTATGAACTCCTTACCATGATGCCTGCTGAAACTCCGGTAAAGCCTTGTTTCTTAGCATATGCACCAAGTATGTCAAATTCTTTTTGAGTATAATATTTACTGACTTTTGCATGGTTTTGAGAGGGTGATAGATACTGACCAATGGTGAGCATATTACAGCCAACAGTAAGGATGTCACGCTGAGTTTCATAGACTTCTTCTTCTGTTTCACCAAGGCCAACCATCATCCCAGATTTTATCTTAATAGATGTTCCATGAATACTATTAAATTCGCGAACTTTTTGTAATAATTCAAGCGAGCGTTCATATTTCCCGCCTCTTCGAACCATCTTAAATATGCGGGGAACTGTTTCTATATTATGATTTAAGATATCAGGCCCTGCTGTTAAAATGTCATGAAGTGCATCCCAATTCCCTCGAAGATCTGAGATTAATACTTCAACAACGCAGTTAGTATGCTCTTTTATTTCAGTAATTACTTTTACAAATTGACTTGCACCACCATCTGCTAAATCATCACGTGTTACGCATGTTATGACTGCGTGTTCTATTCCAAGAATGTCAATTGCTTCGCGTATCCGTTTAGGTTCATCCTCGTCAACTGCATGCGGACGACCACATGCAATGTTACAATACGTGCAGTTTCGCGTGCAAATATCTCCTAGAATCATAAAGGTAGCTGTTTTTTGCGCAAAACATTCATATCTATTTGGACAGTTTGCAGACAGGCATACTGTATTAAGACGCTTTTGAATAAGTAATCGCAGTGTATTACTATACTCATCCTTGTCAAATGCAGGAATAGGTATTCTGCTTAAGTGACTTACTGAAGCTTCGCATCCAGCCATTCTATAATTTCCTCAGGTTTGTATAATGAATCAATTTCTTTTTTATCAGTTACTTTTACTTTCATAATCCACGCATTATATGGGTCTTTGTTAATTTCTGAAGGCTCATCATATACTGCATCATTTACCTCAATAATTTCACCGCTCACCGGGGAGGTTAAATGCCCAGTCCATTTTACTGCTTCAAGCGTTACATATGTTTCTCCTTGTTTAATAGGGCCTTTTTGTGGCATTTGCGCAAAGACAAATTCAGTAACTTTTTTTGCTGAAGGCTCAATAACACCAACAGTTGCAATATCTCCCTCAAGTTTTACCCAGCTTGAATCTTTATTATATTTTAGATTTTCTGGAAGTTCATATTCGTTATATTTCATGAGTATCACCTATATAGTTTGATAAGTATATAATGTGCGTAATCACTTATATATGTTTGTTTCAAAAAATGAAATTAGGGGAGTGAAAAGTGAAACTGAGAGGTTTTTGTATTTGAGAGTATTTCTTATCAAAATACTTAAAAAGCCTCATGCAATCTCATTAATATGGCAATACCACAAGAAAATAAAGGAAATGAACAGAGAACTTCTGAAATTAAACCTGTTGCGGATTTAGACACACTTCGATTTGCACGTCTTGAGCGAGGAACTGGACTTTCATCAGCCCAGATTGTTGCTGCTGAAGCAAGACATGGATGCATCGTAGCAGAAAGCGGAGAAGCACGTGTATATGATCCTAAAACTCATAACCCAAGTAGACTTATTGGTTTATATGGGCATGAATCTATTGAATCAAGATACAATAGAGAATAATTTTATTTAATTTTTAATTGCTCCAGAGACTTTCAAGTTCTTCAATAGTATATACGCGTCTAGAATCGTATTCTACTTTCTTAGTTTTTTCCTGACGATATTTTTTATTTAGTTTAAATCCAGTATTAGATTGAGCAGCATTATTTCTAAGTGATAGACCTTTTTGAAGAGATAGTGAACCACAATTCTCACATACAAAAAAAGCACCCCACTTAGATTGCTTAATATCTAAATAAGCACCACAGTTGCATCTAATATCCTCTAACTTTGATGATGTATGTGCATTACAAGAAGGCAGTCCTTGTTCGTTTTGTGTTGTTGCCTGTTTATCACAAAATAAACACTTTGTGTCCTGACTTTCACCATACACTTTTCTCATGCGCATGGATGGTTTTTGAAATGGTTTATTTAAAAGTATTACGAGAACTACTAGAATTATTTATTACATCATAGCAAGTGCTGCATATACAACAATTGCAAAGAAATCACCAATAAAACCAAGCGTGTATGGAGATACCATACCTAGTGGAAGCCTAATTAAGATACTCAGCACTTTACTTACTAAAATAGCAATTGCAACTATTGCAACAATTGGTGCAGGAAATACAGCAACAATAAGAACTACAATCAGTATTCTAAAACCATATTCAATAATATCGTAAGGATGGAGTAATTGCGCTCTAAAAAGGTGTAATAGTAATGCAGTTGTACCGATAACTACTCCATATATTGGTCCAAAGAAATATGTTGAAATTGCTGTAACTATATATGAGATTTCCAAATCAATTGGAAGAAAAGGAAATGCAGTAAAAGCAAAACGTGAAGAGATAAAATGATATGCAATAAGTGTTATTGCTATAAAAAGTGCATATGCTGAAACATCTCTGAAAAAAATCATACTCGTTACGACAAATCCAAGAAGTAAAAATAGATACGGGACTATAACCCATTGCGGCTTTGTATGTGGTTCAGTTGCTTTTGTTGTTTTCGTATGTATATTTGCAAATTGCATAATAACACTGCACTAATTGATATCAGTTCATTCATAAAGCTAACGGTATGCAGAGATAAGAGAGCAGTATTAGGATGAGTAGAGATCACATTATAGTTTTTTAGAATATTGAGTGCAATTAGCTATACTACTTTTGTGCAACAAATACGTTGTATTCCGGTGCATATCCTCCACCATTATAAATTACTTTAAACCCAGTAGATTTCAAAGCATGCATTATTTGTTTCTCAGAAAATGCTCCCCTAAATGAAGTTTCAGATATTATTTTAGAGCTTTTACCATTAGAAATGACGTAATACATTGTTGATTTAAATCCTTTAGAAGTTGGTTTTCCAATAAATGTTCGAGACATTTTAAATTTTCCACTCTCAAACTTTTTAACCATAAAAACTTCTTTTGGTTTTTCATTACAAAAAAGGTCAAAAACAAAGATTCCATCTTTTGAAAGATTTTTATAAATACTCTTAAAAGTTGATTTAAGCTTTTTAACATTAGTATTATAACTTATTGCATTGAAATAAGAAGTAATAATTGGGACTTCCTTTTCTAAAATGAAATTCTCGAAGAAATCTTTTTTTAAGGGGACATTTTTTAATCTTTTCTTAGCAATTTTCAACATTTCTTGACTTGCATCAATTCCTTTTACTTTGTATCCAAGTTTTTTGAAATACATAAGGTGAATTCCAGTCCCACAGGCAACATCTAGAATATCTTTAGGTAAACCTAATTTTTTTCTAAAGTCATCGACCCACTTAACTTGCGCTTTGTGGTCATAACCTGTTTCTTTAGTATACATTAAATCATATATTTCTGCAACTTTGTTATAATAATTATTTGCTCCTTTTACCATAAAAGTCTTTATTTTTTCGCTATTATAAATCTTTCTAAAAAAGTTTATTTCTATCAACATAAGACTTAATTTAATAATAGAATCTTTAACTATGAATTTTATTATTACTAATGTAGGACTCTTCCTCACTTAAAACATCCTTTAAATGAAAAGCTTTATAATTTTGTAAGTATATTTTCAATTATGGCAAATTATGAGTCCTCAACAAAAGAAGGTAAGTGTATTTTTTGTGAAATAATTAAAGGAAATATACAGACTCCTGGAATCTTTTGGGAAGATGAAGACTTTATGGCATTCTTATCAACATGGCCAAGCGTAAAAGGATTTACTGTAGTTATTCCAAAAAAACATTATAGTAGTGACTGTTTAGCATTACCTGATGATGTTTTACAAAAATTCATGTTAGCAGCAAAAACTGTTTCGAATATTCTCCTAAAACATTTTGAGGATGTTGGTAGAGTTGGTTTAATCATGGAAGGGACAGGCGTCAATCATGCTCATATAAAACTAATCCCTATGCATGGAACAGGCCATATGAAAAAAGGAATTTGGAAACAGTATCTTAGTAATAAATCTGACTACTTTGAAAAATATGAGGGATATATCACCTCAACTGATGGTCCTAAGGCAGACGAAAAGGAATTGGAATCCTTAGCAAAAGAATTAAGGGCAATTCAATAATAGATTATTCTTATTGTTATTCATGTATGCAATCTTAACCTTAAATCACCTTCATCCCTAAGAAAGTTTTATAAATTATTAAAATAAGATTCATGTATGGCGCTAAATACAAGCATTTTACCTTTTACTGCATTAATTTCTGCAGTAGTTATCCTTGGTCTTTCTACCGCTACATATTATGTTTATAATAAAGAGATACAAAACGCCCAAGTGCCGAGTTTAGAAGAACTTGAAGAAATGTCAGTTCATGATGTTCAGGCACAAATGTTTTATACTCACGATTTACAAAATAGGTTAAGCACAGCATATGGACTATCAATTATGGCGGTTGGAAGTCTTCTTGCAGCAATTGTTGCCTACGGACGTGAAATACGATTAAAATAATCTCTTTTATTGTCGAGGAACCTCTATGCATTTTCACCACCACCTTCCACTAACTATTATTGGACTTGCTGCAGGTACAGGAAGTGCACTTCTTGGAATAGGAGGAGGATTAATTTTAATACCTGGTCTGGTTATTTTAACACGCATGGAAATGCAGCAGGCTGTTGCTCTTTCATTAGTTTCTGCAGTTCCAATTGCAACATTTAGCGCGCTATTATACACCTTTGGAAACTTTCAATCGGTTCAGTGGTTGCTAATAGCTTCACTTATTGTTGGCGGTGTTATTGGCTCATGGCTGGGTGTACATCTCCTTCATGAAGTGTCACATAAATATGCAACATACTTTTTTGCAGGGTTACTTGTTTTGCTTTCGCTTCATTTCATTAATTTTTTAACACTTCCCTCAACCGTAACTATCCCTTCATCATTTGCACTACTACTGGGACTACCTGTTGGTATTATCTCAGGTTTTTTTGGGATTACAGGAGGAGTCGTTCTTGTACCAACACTCATTCAAGTTTTTGGATTTGACCCAGCGATTGCAGTCATGACATCACTACTTTGCTTAACGCCAATTGCAGGAGCTGGAGCATATATGCATCACGCAAAAAATATAATGCCTTACGCAACCGTTGGAACTATTGTGCTTGGTGCATTTGCAGGAGTTCTAGTGGGGATGAGTATTGCACCGCACGTTAGCGCGCAGGCATTAACAAACTTCTTTGCTGTTTTGTTAATAGTCATTGCAGCGTATATGGCTCATTCAGCGTATAAAGAATAATGTCTAGTTACCATATAAAACTGTTAGAATTGTTGTTTTTATAATATAAATCCTTATATATATTAACAGTTTATACTAAAATGGTGATATTGCTGTGGCGTTTCCAACCTTGAGTTGGTGGCAAAACAGGTTGCGGTGAACAGTGTTCACGAGTAACCCTTATCACCACTTTTCTTTTCTACATTTTGGTTTTGCTATATAATTGTGTAAAACAATTTCACTTAATGTAACTTTTGTTATATTATCCCAGCAGTTATGATAGATTTTCTCAGCCGAGGTTTGTATTAATGATTTTTTAGGATGCTTTACAAAAGAATAATTATCTGCACTTAAATGAGTAAATACATTGCAGTGCATAAGATTTTCCCTTAAAATCTAAATAATATCATTACTGTGCCCGTCAAAATCATTACAAATATTTAATTGAAAACTAGTTGGATCAGTGTAATGATCAATTTGTATTTTTTTAAGAATTAATGTAACTACAGCACAATAAATTCTTGGTTTTAAGATTTTTTTATTTGAAAAACAATAGAGATTTTTTTGAAAGTTATTACGAATTGTATTTTGGAGATGAGAATTAAATTTAAAACCGTACACAAATTTATTGTTATACACAATAACAATCCCTGCATTCTTTGATAATATGTCGTCTCCGGTAACATCTATTTTATAATTATCCATTTTTATCAATCTAATTACATAAAATGCATATTTCTAAAATCGCTGAGCTTTTGGATGTTTTCTCCAGTCCCCATTTTTGCCGTAGCACAGCTCAAAGAAATCACACTGCCCAGAAGACCATTTACATAATGGACCTGGTTTCATTGGGTAATCATTAATGTCGTCACTTTCAGTATTCATGTGAATTAATTCAATCTCACGTTTTGCAAGCGTAACTAATTCTTCGTCAACATCAATCATGCGCTCACCATGTAAAAGAAAATTAATTCCTGCTTTTTGAGGAAGAACCCCATATTTCTCATGAAATAAAAGCGCATAAATTGCAAGCTGTAAACGATACTCAGGAGTTATTGCATCTTTTTTTGAAGTTTTATAATCCATGACAATTACTTCTTCACCTATTTTATGGATTGCATCAATAAAACCTTTTACTTTATGTTTATCTGAAATGAATTCTTCTTCTGTAATGGGGACCCATTTGGCAAATGCATCTTTAAAGGAAAGATCTTCTCGCTTAATTCTATCGAGAAATCGTTTGAGCCAATATCTAAGCATTCGTTCTGTTTCTTCGTAATAAAAGAGACGCTGAGCCTCAGTCATCCCTAAATCTTCAAACTGCGCACGTTCTGCATTCCATTTAGTTCTGAGAAATTCATAGAGCAAGTTTTGTAATAAGGGTTCATAATTTTCTTCTGGTAAATTGCGTGGATCAAGCTTAAAGAAATCTTCAAGTGCAGAATGCACAATTGAACCACGTATAAGATGAATACTAGGAAGGGTCTTTAATTTTTTTATGTAAATATAATAGTATTTTCGAGGGCACTGTTTATAGACATTAATCGATGAAGGAGATTGTACACGTTGAGCCATACTACAACTCTTTTACTTTTGTTTATAAGTTTTATGAAGATGTATGTCCAGTGAGAATAAATTGATATCTGTTCTATTTTTGCTTAATGTTTGTTGTTAAATATATTCTTATTTTATTATTATTCTTATCTGAATATTTTTAACAGCACAGTATTTATATGAAGTGATTGATTTCATTGTATGAGCGATGAATCGTTAGATGAATTTATTAGGGATATTGCCTCCCATATGCCTGAAACGCCACGTTTTCTTTCTAGATTGACATATCCTCGGAATCTTGGATTGATGGCACAAAGTCTGAAAGATGAAAAAGATTTAGGTAATGCAGAGAAACCTCCAGCTTTACTCGTTGTTAGGTATAAGCAAAACGGACCTCGATTTTTGCTTTTTGGTGAAACGCAAGCACATATTGATTCATATTTGGTGGGGAATGATAGAGAATTATATGGATTTAAACATTCAACATATCCAGAGATGGATACTAAAGCACTTGAAAGAATTGCTCATGAAATAGGTGTATCATTCGTTTCTGAAACATTGCTCCCTTGTGTTGTTACATCAGGCATGAAAGGATATAAAGCAGGGGAGTTCTTATTACTTACACAAAAATATGGACAAGTAATTACTTCTCAGCGCTATTGGGATGAAGTTCTTCCTCAACCTTGGGAAGGACGTTCATAAGAGTGTGTTAAAATCTTTTCAAGAAGAATGTATCCCCTCGGAATAACTAAAGACTGATGAGGTTCATCTCTTTTTGTAAACCCGTTTTGAATATACCACTCTGCAGGATTTTGGTTGGTATTGCCAAATGAACAGCTCCTTGCAGTCGTTAAAATTCTATCTGCGGAGTGAGTCTCAACATGATCAAGTAATTTTCTACCGATTCCCTGTCCTCTATAATCATGATGTACTGCTAAATAATCAATGGAAGTTCCTTGTGATACTGGAGAAAATGTAACTGCACCTATAACTTTGCTTTCATCATCAGCTCTTGTTATAACGTGTGTTTGCCCTTTTATCCGTCTTCTATCAAGAATAATACCAAGCACTTGTTCACGTGATAATTGCTCCACTAACTGCCCTATATAAAACGTAAGAAGTTCTTGTTTGAAATACCTACTATTATACTTTTGCATACTTTGACGAATAATATATGATTTAAAAGTATGTCGATGACTAAAAAAACTGTTAATGCGTAGTGTAGTATATATTTATATTCGCGCTAGTATATCTGCTTTGGTGACAAGACCAACAACTTTGCGTTTGTCATACACAATCACCATGGGAAAATGAACTAATAGCCTCGATACAACATCTACAGATGCATTTTTTGAGACGGCTGGTGGACGATCACTCATTACTTCTTCAACAATTTTTTTCTTGCCAGAGAGTAATGATTCAAGAAGAATTCTTTCCGATACAAGTCCAACAACTTGATTATTTTCCATTACAGGTAATTGACTAATACCATGTTTCTTCATAACACTAACAACATGGTGAAGTGTTTCAGATGGTTTTGCCCAAATTACTTTTTTATTCATGACATCATCAGCACTTCCTTGCCTTCCATGTAATGCATTGTCAAGAACAGCGAAGATTGCGCATGCTTTTGTATATGAGGGATCAATGACTCCTGATTCTATTTTAGCGAGCATGCTTTGACTAACACCAGAACGTTTTGCAAGCTCATTTTGAGTCATATCCATACGTTTTCTTAATAATTTTATTTCGTGTAATTCTCTACTCATGATTATCACTCATATTTGAACTTGATTCTGTTTTTTTATTTGAAGTAACTTCCTTATCCTCAATAGTTCGCTCATTTGCTTTTAGTGCTGTTTTAAACAGGACATTATTTGCATTCTTTAGTTTAGCTATTTCGTCATCTTTTCTCTGAAGCTCCTCCTTGAACCATTGATATAATGTTTCTTTGGATATTGTATCTTTTTGTAATTCTTTTTCAATCTCCTTATAAACATTCGAAGGTATATCAGTATTAAGCACATCTTTTTTATTTGATTTTCCATGTTCTGGTGCTGTTTTTTTAGGTGAACTCATTTTGCTACCAATTATTTTTCAATTATTGCAACTGAAGTATCTGCAAACTCGACTGTAAGTGTATCATGCGGATGTATTTTAAATTCTTTGTCGATTGAATCAAACACAATCATGCCCTCTGAGAGAGATGTACATTTGAATGTTTCAACAATACCCTTTACTTCTGGAACAGTATAAATATTTCCGTGATATGGTTCACGAATTACGAATTGAAATTCTTTTATATTTTTATTAGTTTTGATTGGCATAGAATCACCTCCTGCTGATAACGCCCATGCTGTGCTTCCTAGAGGGGTTGCTGTTAAAATTCCTGAAGATTTTTGAATAACGCCGTTGCGCTCAAATACAAACATAAGATATGGTTTTAGTGCACTTATTGAAATTTCATTTAATGCAGTACGTGGAAGTTTTTCTCCATTAACTGATATACTCAGCGTAGGGTACTTCGTAAAGTGTAATTCTCCTGCTTTGAACTGTGTAAAAAATTCTGCAAACTCATTGCACGATGTTCTTGTTAAGAAGCCTTCAGTTCGACCTGGCGCGCTATTCACCGTTAAGAGATATGATGAATGTTTCATATAATGAGCCATGCGCAGTATTGTTCCATCACCACCAACAACAATGATGAGCTGATTGGGAGTGAAATGAGTTTCAGTTACTTCATCGCGATTTTGCTTTACATATGAAAGATTTTGTTTTTCAATTTCTGAAACAACGCGATCGCATGCACCACATGCTTCTTGCTTGTAAATAATAAGAATATTTTTACATAATATTTCTGCGTGTTCTGCAGTTATTTTTTCCATGAAAAGATGCTCCTTCTCTCATATAAAAACATTTTGACAGTAGTGAATCGTCACCATATGATGAAACATATATTTATATACTAGTATTGTTTTATGTATACTATGGTTACTAAAAAAACGCAAAAACAACCAAATCAGAGCAGTAGTGCAACAGAAACTGAGCTTAAAGAAGAGCTTGATTACTGGGTAAAAGACTTTGAGAAAAAAATTCAGCGCACATCTGAGCAAGATCTTCGCGTTGATGAAAATACGCAAAATATCGAGTATAATTATGAGCTTATCAAGGAATTGCAAAAAGATGTTACCCAAATAAAAAAAGATATTGCAGAGATTCGTTCAAGCTTGGTAATGGCACTGCGCAGTAGACCACTTAAAGAGTTATGATTGCAGTCTGTTGATTGATGATTTAGTAGTTGATTTCTACTTAGAGACTGTTGCTTCAATCTTTTTGAGTACGTCGTCAATTGCTTTGAAGACATTTCGATCTTCTGCCTCAGCTGCAACTACTTTTCCTGCATGAATCATTTTTGCGTTCACTTGAAAGTTCTTAGCAACTTTTTCCGTTTTATGAATTGGCTTTAATACCATTTCAAGTGCAGTAAAATCATCAACAAGTTCTGCGTAACGTTTGGTATATGTACCTACAATTTTCTTTATTATAGTCATTGAACCTGGAACAAGTTCAGAAAATCCAGTTAATTTGATGTTCCCCCCTAATTCAACAACTTTAACTTCATTGTTTTTTTCTTCTGCCATTACATATCCCTCCATTACCTTAGAAAATTCCTAAATTTAAATATCTTATGGTAGATAAAACTTAGTCGTTATAAGTATTAATATTAGTAAACGACATAAATATTTTGTAATGGTAATAGTGTTTACTAAATAGCCAAAGACAAAATAGTTTACAAGATTTACAGTTTATATTTGTCTTTGACTATATTTTGAAAAAATATATAAAACGTCTTTGAATCTCATTTTTATGGCATTTGAATCATGGGGCAGAAATAATTTCAATGATGAGCATTTAGTAGGTACAGAATGTATTGATGATGCGATTCATTATGCTTTATGGACTCAACTTAATAGTGTTGCTGGAAAGATGATTATTGCTGTACCTGTCGCATTAGATTTTAATGAACATCCTAGGCAAGCAAGAAATACTGTTCGTACGATGGGAAAACCACTTTATTTATTATCTATGGAGGATGTTACACGATATGACGTACGTGAACGAAGAACTAATTTTGTTGAGTTAAATGTTTATCATACTTCTGAAAAAGCATTTGAAAAACGTGATATATTCTTTAAACAGCCTCACTATATGCTCGCTACTAATCCTCAACTTATCAGAGACTCTGAATTTATTGAAATTGCACGATTTATGCCGGCACGACAAGTTAATTGTTATGTTGACCCAAGTAATTTTTTACCTATGCAAGTTCTTGGAGAGTATGATGGTCACCCTGTGGTCTATTTTAACCCAAATCTTCATCTTGCAGGGATGGGAAAAGCTCATTATAAAGGCGACACACTCGCAAAAGAACTTTCTCAGAAAAACTTTACATTCTCTAGAAGAGAGTATTCTTAGATGGAAAGCTACACTATCCAATATTGAGTTTATTAAAAAGATAAAGCATAATTATAACATCACCGTTAGGCAGATTGTTAAAATCTTGATGTGCCTCATATAATAAATGAAATTTGTTATTGAAAATCTCGCCTTCGAGATGCACAAAAATTTTAATTTTTGGCACGCCAGAAATAATCTATTTCTGTGCGTTTGAATTGGGATTCAAATACCCCGCACTTTAGTGCGAGATTTTTAATTCAAAATAATCGAAG
>JBLKOW010000010.1:0-19817 GCA_047603135.1 Candidatus Woesearchaeota archaeon
AGGTCACACAAACACAATATCAAATCATTATATAAATCTTTTTAGTTACAGTAAATCAAACATAATGAAATATTCAGAAACATTTATTAATGAGATATATTTCAAGAAAAATGGGTGGCAATTTAAGAGAGTAATAATGGCAATTGATATAATAGCTCTCACCACACATTAAAAATTCACATTCATGCACAATTTTTACAAACGAGGGATATTATGGTTAAAAAGAAAACAACAAAACATACAACACAAAATAAAGAAAAAAAAGCACCGCATTCAAAAGAAAGTCATACTAAAAAATCATCTCCACATACTAAGCACTCTAAATCACATACTAAACAACCAAAAAAAACAACACAAAATGATGACTTCATCGTTAAATCAATTATCATTGCCATTGTTGGAATTGCAATTATTGCAGGAATAATCATGCTCACCCGCGGCCCTAGTACTCAAGAACCTAGGATTGCTGCAACAATTGGTGATTATGAAATTACGATTGCTGAACTGAGCAGAGAGTATGCAAATCTTCCTGGTGATTATAGAAACTTTGTATCACCACGAACTTATCTTGAAGAAGTAATGATTCCTCAGGTAATCTTAGCAATACGTTCAAGTGATATTAGTGAAGCAGAAGTTGAAGCATATAAAAACGAATTAATTGAGAGTGGCGAAATAAGCGAACAAGAACTGCAAGAATTACTCGAAATGCAAGGAATTACTGAAACACGCTTCAAAGAATTATTACGCATTCAAATGTATCTTGAAAGAGCTTTAGAATCGCAAATTATAGTCACTGATGCAGAAGTTCGAGAATTCTATGAATTACAACAAGATTTTATTGTTGATGAATTAGGAAACCCAATTCCTTTTGAAGAAGTTGAATTATATTTACGCAGTCTACTTGAAGAAGATAAAATGCAAGAAGCAGCAATGGTGTACATTGATGAAATAAAACAACAAACACCTATCACCATTCACTTCCAAGAAGGAGATCAACTTGAAAATCAACCAGATGAACAAACTCAAATACAAAACTCGCCTGACGGAATTAACACTTTTCAAAGCACAGGGAATCCAATCTGTACTAATGATGAAGGAAAACCAATTGTAAAAATGTTCTCAACAACGTGGTGTCCTCATTGTACGTGGATTAAAGACACATATTCTGAGGTTGTAATGGAATATGTCGAACGAGGCGATATTGTTGCTTACTTATGGGAAGTTGACATTCAGGAAGAAACACTAGGTACACATCAAGGACAAGGTATTCCTGAAAGTGAGATGGCAATTTTCCAACAATATAATCCTCAAGGAACCATCCCTACATTCGTCTTTGGATGTAGTTATTCTCGAACAGGTAATGGATATGAAAGTCAAAACGATCTAAATGCTGAACGAGCTGAGTTCCGAGCAGTAATTGATAGATTATTAGAGATGGCATAATTCTTTTTTTAATTTATTTTTATAAAAAACACAAAAACCATGAAAACAAACTATTTTGCAATCAGCGCTGTCTTCTCTATACTTACAGTAAATATTATTATGTTTATGACACAGCAATTTATTCCAGGATTTACAGATATGTTTAAACTTGTTTCAGCAGATATTCTTACAAGACCATGGATAATAGTAACATCAATGTTTTTACATGGAAGCATACCACATCTTGCATTTAATATGATTGGACTCTATTTCTTTGGAACACTCCTTGAAGAACGAATTGGAACAAAACGCTTTCTCTTATTATACTTTGGAAGTGGAATCTTAGCTGGAATTAGCGCAACATTCTTTTACCATGCCGCTCTTGGTGCAAGTGGCGCTGTCATGGGCGTCTTAGGAACAATGATTATTCTAATGCCAAATCTTAAAATAATGTTCAATCTTATAATACCAATGCCATTATGGGTTGCAGGAATTGCATGGGCTGCCATGGATATTTTTGGGATTTTCAATCCAAGTAATATTGCTAATATTGCGCATCTTGCAGGAATGGGAACAGGACTCCTCTATGGACTAACACTGACACAAAAAAAACAAAAACTAACTAAAAGAATAAAAGATAAAACACATCTTGACGATGAAGATGTTGAAGAACTCTTGCGAAGCGGAAGAATTTAATACAGTAACCCTAAAAGTTTAAGAATAATCAAAAATACTATAGAATAACAAAATACCAATTCTATATGAAAAGATTTATCATAAAATAAAACCTATTTCTCATAAATTTTATGAGTAGACTCATTAATAAGATTATCTAAATCAGAATTCCATTCTTGAATCACTAAATCAGTACCTCCGCAAAACCCACATTGTTTTCTAAAACCATCTTTAATAAGAATAATATGTTTACATTTTTGACATTTATATCGTCTTTTTTTAGGAGATGGCTTCTTTTCAGGTGATGAAGTCGCTGGAGTTTTATTTTTCTTAGGATTACGAATTGCATCAATACAGTCAAGACAGAGAAGATTCTTAACACTCTCAAAATAGCGCATTTTTGAGACAGGGTGTTGTTTTCCGCATTTCCTGCAGAACATAAGTCGTTCCGACATATTAAGATAAATAATGAGGTAAGATATATATTTTTCTATAAAAAGTAGGTAAAAAGTCTACTTTATCCATCGAGACGATGCAATAGATTAAGAATAAAGGAAAAAGAAAGAAAAAAATCACATATCATCAACAGTCATAAGATTAATGCGGGTTGAATTGGGCTTCACTTTTGATTCCATGCCTACTATATGTTTAATCTGTGCTCGTTCGGCTACAGAAACAAGTGGCGAATCAATCGTTCCATCGACAACAAGCGCATAAATTCCTGAGCCCAAACTCTTGATAGTTGATGTTAATTCAGATACAGGTACTTTACCAAGAACTGCACGTTTATCATTTAAGATACACGCCCCATTTGTTCCAACTAAATCTTCAAGAAGACGCTTAAACTCAGCCTTATCCTGAGGATCTGCTCCTTCACGTCGCTTATCATTTTGTTGTGGGCGTGAATTTTGGGAACGTTGATTTGATTGCTGAGAAGGTGAACGTTGTTGTTTATCAGAAGAACCATTTCCTTGCGTACGCGCAAGCTTTCGATATGATGATTCTTGAATACGATCATTTTTATTAGAGGTTTCAATTTCGAGCTTTACTTGCTCGGCAGCAATTCGTGAACGTAAAGACTTATGGATTTCTTTCTTGGTAATTTCTTCAACTTCTTTTCCATCAGGTGCTTTAGTAATAAAATCTACTTCACATACCGCAAGTAAACCTTTAATAATTAAATCACCACCCCGATCACCATCAGTAAATACAGTACACGTTTTACGTTTACTTAAATCAATTATCGTGTTTGAAATTACTGAACTGCCATTTGTCGCAATAACGTTCTTAAATCCATGTTTAAGCAAATTAAGAACATCTGCTCGACCTTCAACAATAATAACTTCATCGCTCTCATCAAGTGATGGACCTGCAGGTAATTTATCAGGACCATATGTAGTAATTTCCATCACACGAACTGAATTTGCAACTTCTTCAGATAATTCTTGCGAATCCGGACTTGAAGATGACATCATATGCTTAAGTAATTCTTTCGCACGATTGATAACCATCTCACGTTTACTGACACGAATATCTTCAATATTCTCAACTTTAATCTTTGCATTACATGGACCAATTCGTTGAATAATCTCAAGTGATGCTCCAAGAATTGAAGTTTCCGCTTTATCTAAAGATGATGGAATTACGATAGTACCATCAGTCTTTCCACCTTTAGTATTCATATCAACTTCAATGCGTCCAATTCTCCCAGAACGCTGTAATTCTCGCAACTCAAGGTCTGCTCCAAGAAGACCTTCAGTTTGTCCAAAAATCGCTCCAATAACATCAGGGCGATCAACAATACCATCAATTTCAATAGTGGCATGTACTACATATTTAGCTGAAACTTGACTAATTTTTGCCATTTTTATTCCCTCACATGGCTACAAACATACCAGAACTTAGTACTAACTAGGGCCTCAAAGCATAAACTATCATCATGCACGGTTTAACCGCGCAGGACAATGCAATGAATCATAGGAATGATGGAAAGCATAGGAGTGCCTCATTATAATCTGGTATATGTAAACCGTTTATTTTAACTTTTTAACGAAATTGTAACGCATTAGCGCTATTTACTCTAATTATTTTAATTATATTTAGTTTTGAATATGATATGTGAATATTTTTGAAACCAAAATAATAAATATGTTGCCCGAAATACTAACGCCCAGGCTCATAGCTTGCATTCAGCGACAGCTCCTATGGGTTACTCTCGTATCGGGCTGTCATATACAAGAGTGTCTTCAGTTCACCGCCAAAAACACAGTTTTCAGCTCAAAAAAGGACCCATTTGTATATGTTCAGTATAATGAGAAAAGCACCCTGGCTTTAAATAGGTTTCGTTTTCACTAAAAGAATTACTACTTAAAAGTAACTTAAAAAGTAAAAAGTATTCTATACTGCCCCTAGTTACTTCAACTAAATATACATAAAGCTTTCAACAAAAACAATTTATAAATAACATAACAATTCACCTTATATGGGACGTATTACAAGAGAAAAATTCAAAACGTATAACAACGTATTTGATGCATTTACGTTACGAAACATATTCAAACTTAGCTCCGAGGGGTTCTTTGAGGATTTACAAGGATTAGTTACGCTTGGAAAAGAAGCAAATGTGTTTACAGCCCAAAAAAAAGATGGCAGTTTAGTTATCGTTAAAATCTATCGATTAGAGAATTGCAATTTCAATAAAATGTTTGATTATATTAAACAAGATCCCAGATATGAAGCGATTGCCGGAAAACGTAGAGATATTGTATTTACTTGGACCCAACGTGAATTTAGAAATTTGCTCAAAGCACGAGAATCAATTCGTGTTCCAACACCATACAAAGTCAAAGATAATATTATTGTTATGGAAATGATTGGAGATGAAAAACCAAGTCCAGAGCTAAAAAACAAATATCCTGAGAATCCCAAAAAATTTCTCGATAAAACTATTGAAATGATCAAAAAACTATACGAACAAGGATTAGTGCATGGAGACTTGTCATCATTCAATATTTTGAATCATAATGAAAATCCAGTATTTATCGACTTTTCACAAGCAACAGTAACTACAAACACACAGGCCGATGAACTATTACGAAGAGATATACAAAATATAGTAAACTTTTTTTCAAATAAATGTAATATTCCATGCGACACTAATGAAATATATAACTTTATCAAAACCGGACAAAAACATACCGAGTAAAAAGACACATAAACATACAACGAATACGTAAACATTAAAAAGAGAGAACAAACCTTCGTTACCATGAGTGATTATTTAAACCAAGTTAAAATACCGCTTGACCGAGTAGCTGTCTTAATCGGAAAAGACGGAGAAACAAAAGAACACATTGAAAAAGAAACATCTTGTTCAATTGATATAGATTCTAAAGAAGGAGAAGTAAGCATTCAAGGAGCTGACCCACTCAAGATGTTTATTTGTGGAGAAATCACAAAAGCAATTGGGCGCGGATTCAATCCCGAAATTGCTATCTTACTAACTAAAATAGACTATGTTCTTGAAATAATAAGTATTAATGAATTTGCAAAAACACAAAATGATGTTATTAGACTGAGGGGCAGAGTTATTGGAAAAGAAGGAAAATCGCGAAAAATAATAGAGGACATTCTTGAAGTACATATTTGTATTTATGGTAAAACAATAAGCATAATTGGGAGAGGAGAAAGTGTATCACTTGCAAGGCGCGCAGTTGAGTCCCTCCTCAATGGAAGTACTCATGCAACAGTCTATAAATGGCTTGAAAAACAACGAAGTATGTTTAAGCAAAAATTAAATCCCGAGGATATTATTATTAAAGACTAATTTGTCCTACAACCCCTCCTATAACAAACATTAATACAGTAGAGAACAATAGAATATATAAATAAGTGTAAAGCGCATAGAGATGAAAGATGGCTGAAAAACAAGCAAACCTCGTCGGAAATTCTAAAGCACATGAATTAGCAAAACGACAAAGAGAAATCGGAGTTGCTGAATTCTTTGCAAGAAATAGACATCTACTTGGTTTTGACAATAAACGAAAGGCATTAATGACCACCATTAAAGAGGCAGTTGACAATGCACTTGATGCCTGTGAAGAAACACAAGTTCTTCCTGAAATTTTAGTAGAGGTTATCGATTTTAAAAATGAACGCTTCCGAGTCATTATTGAGGACAATGGACCAGGTATTGTAAAAAAACAAATTCCGCGTATCTTTGCAAAATTATTGTATGGATCAAAATTCCATACTCTTAAGCAAAGCAGAGGACAGCAAGGTATCGGCATATCTGCTTCAGTTATGTATGGACAATTAACAACTGGAAAACCTGCACGTATTACATCTAAAATTGAAAAAAATTCTCCAGCACACCATTACGAACTTAAAATAGACACACAAACAAATGAACCACATATAGTTAAAGATGATATTGTTGAGTGGGAAAAAGATCACGGCACACGTATTGAAATTGATTTAGAAGCAAGTTATTCAGGAGGCAGTCAAAGCATTGATGAATACTTAAAACAAACTGCCATCGTTAATCCACATTGCACTATTATTTACACAAATCCAAATGCAGAACAAATTATTTTCCCGCGCGCAACAGAAATCATGCCTGATAAAGCAGTTGAGATAAAACCTCATCCTGAAGGAGTCGAACTAGGTTACTTAATCGATATGCTAAAGCGTACTGATACAAAAACATTACAACAATTTCTTACTAATGAATTTTCTCGCATAGGTGCAGGCACTGCAAAAACAATTTGTATGAATGCTTCAGTCATGCCAAATACAAAACCAAAAGACATGACACGAGAAATGGCTGAACAATTAATTGGTGGGATTAAAAAAACAAAAATAATTGGTCCACCAACAGATTGTATTCAACCTATTGGTTCAGAATTAATGGAAAAAGGACTTAGAAAAGAAATTAATGCTGAGTTTTACTGTGCAACAACACGTCCACCATCGGTCTACCGAGGTAATCCGTTTGTCATTGAAGTTTCAATGGCCTATGGAGGAACTCTTCAAGGTGATAATCAAGCACGAATTATGCGATTCGCAAACCGAGTTCCACTTTTATACCAACAAGGTGCATGTGCTACAACAAAATCAATCATACAGACAACGTGGAGAAATTATGGATTGAATCAAAGCAAAGGATCTATTCCAGTTGGACCTGCAGTTATTGCAATACATATTGCATCAGTCTGGGTTCCTTTTACATCAGAAAGTAAAGAAGCAATTGCCCATTATCCAGAAATAATAAAAGAAATTAAACTTGCCATTCAGGATTGTGGAAGAAAACTATCCAGTTATATTCACAAGAAAAAAAGAGTCAATGATGAACTTAAAAAACGAGGTATTATCGAGAAATATATCCCTCATGTTAGTAAAGCATTAATAAAACTCTTAGAATTATCAGATAAAGAAAAAGACATACTTAACAAAAACCTCGAGATCATTCTTGAAAAGAAACGCGGTACTGTTGAAGATATGAGTTTTGATAAAACAAAAAATACTGACTATGATGAAGAGTTTGCTAAAATAGGAACCAAAGGAAACATTGAGGATGAGGACTCAGAAAATGATGACCAATCTGAGAAAAATGATACTAAAGAAGGAGATGAAATGCAATGAGTGATGTATTAAAATCCATTCGATCTATTAGCGAAGACATATACAAAGATATTAAGAGAATGGAACAGCCAAAAGTAGCATCACCACTAAGAAGCTTGCAGAATGTTATGTATGATAAAAAAGAAGGCTATTTTCAACTCAAAGGCAAAATGAAAGAGCGAACAATGACTGTTTCAAGTGTTAAAACATTTGCACAAACATTACAAATGATGTCGCTCTCAAAAGATCTCATTCAATCAAAAGATATTGCAACAAAAAGAGAAGCATATTATGTAAGTAAAAACTGGGCTGAAGCTCGATTTACTGAACAAACAGAATCCGACAGCGTTATGGATGACATCGAAGCAATGCTCATGGTGAACCGTGAACAGATTGGGTTTATTCCAGAAGAAAAGGGTGGAGACATTGCCGGAAAACTTGTTGTAGTTGATAAAGACCCAGACACTGGAAATGAAATTAAAATTGATTGTACTAAAATGGGTTCAGGAGCATATTCAGTCCCAAGTTCAGTTGAGGAACTCAAATTTGAAACAAATGCAAAATTTATACTAGCTATTGAAACAGCAGGTATGTTTCAGCGTTTAGTTAAACATAATTTCTGGAAAAAACATGACTGTATTCTCATATCTCTTGGTGGCGTTCCAACACGGGCATGTCGAAGATTTATTCGAAGACTTGCAGATGAAAAGAAATTACCAGTGTATGTATTTACTGATGGTGACCCGTATGGATATGCCAATATTTACCGAACACTAAAAGTTGGCTCAGGAAATGCAGCACATATCAACCAATACTTTTGTGTACCTCAAGCACAATTTTTAGGTGTTACTCCGCAAGATATTATTGACTATAAATTACCAAGTCATCCGTTACTTGATGTTGATATAAAACGATTAAAAGATGCAATCAAAAACGACCCATTTATCCAATCACATAATGAATGGAAAAAGGCAATTGAACTCTTAATGAAACTCAAAAAACGTGCAGAACAGCAGTCACTAGCCGCATGGGGTCTTAATTTCGTTATTGATACGTATCTTCCAGATAAATTAAAAGACAGAGAAGGCAAAGGTAAGACATGGCTTCCATAAAGAAAAAACAACCACTAGTAAGTATAATAATTATAACTAAAAATGAGGAGAAAAATCTCCCTCATCTTCTGAATGATATTAAAAAGCAAGACTACGCTCCACTTGAAATTATTCTTTCTGATGCAAAAAGCACAGATAAAACAAGATTAATTGCAAAAAGAAATAAGTGTATTATTGTTGAAGGAGGAATGCCTTCCGTTGGAAGAAACTCAGGAGCAAAAAAAGCCAAAGGAGAAATCTTATTATTTTTAGATGCTGACGTTAGATTACCAAGTGCATTCTTAAAGCAAAACATACAAGAATTTAAAGCAAGAAATCTCGGTTGTGCAGGGTGTTATGTTAAACCTCTTGGCAATAATAGTATAGACAAATTGTTTCATTACATCTTAAATATGTATATGTGTTTAGTACAAAGAATATACCCACATATGCCAGGATTTTGTATATTTGCAACAAAAAAAGTTCATAATGCAATCAAAGGTTTTGATCCAACAATAAAGTTAAGTGAAGATAGTAATTACATTATGAAAGCTGGAAGAATAAGTTCATTTAGAATGCTTTCATCTCAAAAAATACACGCATCAGTAAGACGATTTCATAAAGAAGGATACCTGAAAGCAGGATTTAAATATATTTTAGTTCAACCATACCGCCTATTATTTGGAGAAATCAGAAGTGATATATTTAATTATAAATTCGACCACTACAATAAAAATAATAAAGCTACTGAAAATAAAACTACTGAAAGTTTAAAATAAGTACGCAATAATAAATCAAAAGTAAAAATAAAAGAGTAAATTAAAATATCAATATAAAAATAGCAATCAAGAAACTAAAAACCCTAATAATACAACCTATTCTCTTTCTTCTGTTTTTGATCCATCTGACTTCCTTGTTTATTTGCGCGCGGACGTTTATTTTCCTCATCACGACGATAGGTCATTTGTAAGTCTTTCAAAAAATGATTCATCCCGTCAACCATTGGCATAGGACCCATAACAGTACCTTCTTTAGTAGGCACACCATCAAATACGATTAATTCATCGCTTAAGTAATCTAAAAATAATAAATCGTGGTCAACAACAATAGCAGATGAGCGTTTAATACGCATCATTTCTTTAATTATCTTTGAAATTTTTAAGCGCTGTTCAACATCAAGATATGCAGATGGCTCGTCTAGCAAATATACTTCAGCATCTTTAGCTAGACACTCCGCAAGTGCCACACGCTGAAGTTGTCCACCTGAGAGTTCATCAACACGTTTTTCAAGCAAGGGTTCAATCATTAAATCATCAATCAATAATTGTTTATATTTTGCAAGTGCTTCATGTACAATATCTGCAACAATAACTGATCGCTGAGGAATATATTGAGGTTTATATGATACCCTTACTGAGCCATTAATAAATCCATTTTGCTGTTTAAGTACACCTGCAAGAATTTTAACAAATGTTGTTTTTCCAATACCATTTTCACCGAGCACACCTACAACACGTTCTTCATGTAAAACACCATGAGGGGCTTTTAAAGAAAACGTACCCTGAGTTAATGCTAAATTATTCCATGAAATAAGCTCAGGTGTTGCAATACGTTTTTCGTCACTTTTTATCCCAAAAGTAATAGGATAATTACGAAAACGAACATTTTCCTCTTTCAAATATCCTGAAAGGTATACATTAATACCTGTCTTAGTTACTTTAGGTAAACCAACAACACCATACACATCTTCCTTCCCATACATCATATGAACTAAATCTGTCATGTAATCAAGAATAATTAAATCATGCTCAACAACCATAACAGCAGTCTTTTCATCAGCTAATTCTTTAATAAAATTACTAACATTCATACGTTGTTTGATATCTAAATATGATGTGGGCTCATCAAAAATATATAAATTAGCTTTTTTTAAAACAGTTGCTGCTATTGCAACACGCTGCAATTCGCCTCCCGAGATTGTCTTTATATCGTGATCAAGCAATGAAAAAATATCAAGACGCTTAGCAACTTCTTCTAATGAATCTTTTTGATTTGCACGTTCAAGAAGCGACCGCACAGTCCCTGAATGTGCTTGAGGAATTGCCTCAACATGCTGTGGTTTATAACTTAAGACAATTTCTCCCTTATCAAGTTTCTCAAAAAAAATCTGAGCTTCTGTTCCCTTAAAATGCTGAACAAGGTCACTATACTCTGCTGAATTACCGATGGTACCCAAATTTGGTTTAAGAATTCCTGCTAAAATTTTTATGGCTGTAGATTTCCCAATACCATTTACACCTAAAATTCCAACTACTTTTCCAAAAAGTGGAATTGGTAAATTATACAATTTGAAGGCATTTTCTCCATATCTATGAATTGCCTGGCTTTCAAGTTCTTCAGGTAAATTAATAATACTTATCGCATGAGGTGCTGCTTTAACACAAATCCCGCACCCAATACAAAGATTCTCTGCAATCATCAATTTGTTTCCATCAAAATATATACACTCTTTCCCTGTTCTATTAACCGGACAAAGGCGCTGAATATACTTTTTTCTATCCATATCTTTCAGTTTCGCATTATCGACTACAGCTATTCGTGACATAGAGAATTAAAGTCAGTAAAGAATTATAAAGCTTTTGCTATAGACAGCTAATAGTTAGTATAAACATTAACAAAGCATATAAAGAAAATAAAAATATTTGAGTATATGGATGAAAATAAAATTAGTATTGCAGCAATAGCCTCAGGAAGCAATGGCAACTGTTATTATGTTGGCACAAATGAAGGCTCATTACTCGTTGATATCGGAATAACCTATAAACAGCTCATGCACAGATCAAAAGAATTAGGTATTGATCTTAAAACAATTAGAGGAATCCTCATATCACATGAACATAGTGATCATGTTCGAGGAATTACACGAACAGCAAAAGCACTAAATGTTCCAGTGTATGTTACACGAAAAACACTCAATGAAGGAAAACTTATTATCGATAAAAAACATATTGAATTCTTTGAACCAAACCAAAAATTTAGCATTGGATCGATTATTATTGATCCTTTCAGCAAAAATCATGACGCAAGTGAACCATGCAGTTTTGTTATAACAAAAGAAAACAAAAATATCGCAATCCTTACAGATATAGGGCATCCTTGCAAAAATGTTATTGAACGCATTAAAGATGCAGATATAGCATTTCTTGAAACAAATTATGATGAGACAATGCTTCAAAATGGAAAATACCCTTATCATCTTAAAAAAAGAGTTGCAGGTAAAAAAGGACATCTATCTAATTATGAAGCAGCACTTTTAATCTTAGAACACGCAACCCCTCGTCTCAAAACAATACTTCTTTCGCATTTATCGGAAAATAATAATACTCCAGAACTAGCATATAATACAGTTACGCAAATAATTAAAGAACGAAAAGATTTAACCATAGAAACTATTGTAACATCACGAGAAGCTCCAAGTCAAATAATTCATTTAGAACCTTTCAGACAATAATAAAACTACACTACCTAAATAAGCAAACCAAATACTTATTCTAAAATGCACTTCTAAGAATCACCATCTTCAATGGTAACACCATCACTAATTTCTTGAATAGATACATTATGAATTGCCCCTTCTTTAGTTTCAATAACAACATTAAATCCAATTACACTTTCAGGTAAATGTCGTCGTTCAGCAATTTCAAAAGAATACACTACTTGCCAACAACCTGCACAATCTAAGCGCTCTGGAGCTTCAAGTAACCGTAAATTAAATCCTTCATGTTGGTAATATTGAGGAATACGACCTAATATATGATTCTGAGCAAGATTCATTGCTTGATATGAATTAAGTTCTTGCTCTGAATTTAAATCAAGTCCACAACCAATTAAAAAAAGTAAAGACAAAATTCCAATCAAATATATTTTAATCATCATCAACCTCTTTATAATATAAAATGGGCGCGCCAGGATTTGAACCCGGATCCGCTGGTCTGGAGCCAGCTATACTAGCCAGCTTATACTACGCACCCATATAGAATAGAAAATACTAATTATTTATAAATGTTTCATCACAAAGAAAAGAAATTATTTTTTAAAGAAACTTTCTTTCTCAGACTCCTCATCTGAATCATCTATGGGTTGTTCTTGTGTCATTGATCGATATAATAAAAAAATCCCTATAATAAGAAGTACCCCTAATAAAAATAACATAACAGCATTAGCATAATCACTCCACCAAATCCACAATGTTGAACCTTCACGAGGCTTTACCACAACAGTAAGCGGTGCAGAAACTGATTCACCATGAGGATCTTCAGCAACTACAGTTGCATTAACAATACCAACAAAACCAGCAGGTGCACGGATAGTTAGAATATCTCTCCACACTGAAAACTGCAAGGTTTCATTAGTAATATTCACAACATTAAAGAACAATTCATCACCATCAGGATCAATAAAATGATTACTAAGAACTATCTCATCTGTAGTACCACTTTCCATGACAAAATATTCAAATAAACGAGTAAGATTATTCTCTTCAATATATTCAAGCATAGCAAATACAGCTACAACATTTTCATCCACATGAATCTCTCCCTTTATTTCAGAAATTGAGTCATTGTATTCATCAACACCATTTGCTACATCCTCAGTAACTACAAAATAAGGTGCAGAAGCTTCATATAATACATGATTTTCTGTTCGAAGTGTAACACCACAAACCCAAACATCACCAAGCTGTATAAGGTTGCGATCAATAACTCCCTCTGTTTGATTTTCATATACTTGAATAAAATCCCCCTCTCCTTCACGATCAAGATACCATGAATAGGTAACAGAACCCTCAATTAATTCATCAGAAAAAACAGTTTCACCTGATTCTAACCTAATTAATATTCCTTCGCGAAGCGATGCTAGACCAACTTCACACTTCAAATTTTGAGTAAAAGGATGCAACACTTGTTCATCAATTTCAGAAACTACTGTATCTTCAAAAACTGTTTCTAATTCAGGATCAAGCTCTTGTTCCTCATCAGTTACATTTATAGTAGTCTCATTATCATCAGTAACCAAATCACGTGAAAATGAAGACAATGGAGCATACACTGTAAAATAATAACCAACCACAAAAAGCAATAATACTAGCAACAAAAGAAGCAGTATATCCTTCCAGAGAGATGAAGATTTCTTAGGTGAGTCTTTGGAAGTATCACTACTCTTTTCCTTTTTAAGTGTCCTTTGAGGAGCAATAACAGCAGTCTGCTTTTTTTGTTGTTCTTCACGAGCTAATGATAAACGTCTTGCACGTTCACGAGCAATTTTACGTTTACGTCTCTCTTCACGCTTATTTCTAACCCATGAAGTAAAAGAAGGCCACAAAAAACCAAGTAGAACAACAATTAAAAATACTAATAATAAAAGTAATAAAATCCATAAACAAGTCAACTCACCTAAAATTCCTCCTAAAAATACATGACAAAAGCAAAGAGGAAGTGAACGAGTATCAACGTGAACATCATCACTTTCTTGAAGTATTTCTGTATTAGGTATATCTGTTATATTCACCGCTGAAGCATTAGTCTCATTTAATAAATCCAGTGGAACAGTAACAACACTACACGCACCAGGCCATGTACCACCACTATGAAAACTGGTATAAACACAGAATGTAAATACAGTTACTAAACACAAGAATAAAAGAATAATAAGAGCGTGCCTACCAACAATAAATCCACTTTGTTTTTGAGCACTCCAAGTCTTGCGTGGAGTTATTTTATATAAAAAAAGAGATAGAATAAACAAAACCAAAAATACATTAATTAAAACTCCACAAAAAGTACCAAAACCAAACGTAAAAAAAGTACTAAAGGAAGGAAACGTAGTCACATTATAATCTATATCATCAACCAATGAATCATTAATCAGCGCTGTTTCATTATCCTCTATTGCAACTGTATCATTAATTGGTGGAACAGTAACACCAGTTATATTATGATCCGTAATATTATGATCTGTAACATTTGCATCAACAATAGTCTCATTTGTACCAGTAAATAAACGATCAAAACCAAATACTGAAGAAACATCTAAGGCAGGCCTATACCCTGTAACTAAAGACCCAAATGCAAACCCTAATAACAAAAGTAAGAGTAAAATTAGTAACAGAATTGCAGCAACACGTTTTTTGCGTTTTTTACGTTCTTGTTTTTCTTTCGCTGAAATAGGTTTTTTTGATTCAGTTTTTTGAGATAAAGCTTTTTTAGCAACCACAGTTCGAGAAGAGCGACTTTTTTCTTTTTCTAAATCATCACGTTTTTGTTGCTCATCTTTTTGCCGCTGTAAATCTGCAGCAAGAATTTCTTTGCGTGCACGTGCTTCAGCACGCTCTTTTCGTTGTTGTTCACGAAGTGCAATATTATCAGGACTATTTCGAATCCGCTTTAAACGACGAACAACTAAAAAAAGAAGCAATAAAAAAAAAATAACTAAAAGTAACAAAAATAAAAGAATTAAATCAGACAATGCAAAAAATGAAACCTCAGAAACGCTTTCTGTACCCAAGCAATCAACACCATCGTAGGTAAAAGAAGAGATATAAGAAAAACCAGAACGTTGTCCAGAAAATACAGCTTCTCCAGAAACCATCCCGAATAAATCATCCCCTGCAATATACATATATGCAGTAACAGTATCACCTGGAGCAAGCATATATGAAGCTTGATCAAAATCAACATACATTTCATCAAAGCCACGAACTGAAGGGACAATTATTTCATAATAAGGTCCACGATTAGAAAGCTGAAAATTATAGACTGCTACATCGCCAGCGCAAACACGATTTCGCATACCTGTCACTTGAAGATTTACCGCAGCACAGCGCTGCACATTAAAAACAGTTTGATGTACTTTTTCTAAATCAAAAATAGTTTGAGGACGTGTTTCAAGAACATATTCTCCTTCAGCATCACAGGGAACGCTTACAAATGTATGCAGTCGCCTCTCTTCATTAGGTCTTAGCCAAAAACGAGTAGGTAACGCATCTACCCACTTTCGAGGAATTCCTTCATGAGTTATTTCATAATGAGATATAGTGTTTCCTGTGTTATGTAACAGTCCCTCAATAACAAATGAACTACAAGCACAAGTCTCAACAAAATTTGGTGCAGCGTACTGAAAATCTTCAGTCGCAGAAAAAACAATAGAAGCATGTAACCCAACAATAAAGAAAACAAACAAGAATAAACTAACGGTACCCAGTTTACTTCTACTTTGTATGTATTCCATTCAACTCCCCAAAATGTTTGAAGTATATAGTAACTATTTCCTTCACTACTTGAAAATAGAAACCCGTATATAAACCTTTGCATTCTAAAGTAAAGATTGTCGTCGATATAAAGGGACAAAAATACAATAAGAATATGATGAACAAAAACAACACTTAAAATACCAAGTAGGAAAGATACATAATTAAAAATTAAAGAAAAAAAAGTAAAAAAACAAAAAACCTAATAATAGGTTTTTCCTTCTACGTTCTCGTCTTCATCGTCTTCGTTTTCACGTTTGAGTTTTTTAACTCCAACAACAACTGCAAGCACGATAAGTAAAACGACAAGTACAATTAATCCAATTTCAAGTGCATCTCGAAGAGCAAAAGCAGTTGCTCTTACTTCTTCACCTTTTTCTACAGTCGCAGTTAAAGGCACTTGTTTTAAGACTTCATCAGCTGAGCTCACTGTTAAAGTGAATACGCGTTGACCTTCAGCAGCATCAGCAAGCGGAGTTACATAAAGGAAAACTGCTTGTGAATCACCTGCACCCAAAACGAAAGTACTTTTTGGATTGATTTGTACTGATGCGAAATCATTTGTTCCTTGTACACTTACAGTGTATGAACGTGATGATGCACCATCGTTAGTAATTGAAAGTGGATATACTGCACCAGCTTTTCCAACAGTTAAAACTTGGGACGTTGCACCAACAGTAATTACTGTTTCACCTGAAGGAGCTTTTGGATCTTCAGTATCCATTAGAGCTTGACATAAATCTCCTTCTACAACACGAATGTATCCTCTTTCATGAATTGCTTCACGAAGTTGATTGTAACGTACTTCTAAAACTACTTCATATGTTCCAGCTGGAGCACATGCAGGAATTCGTAAATACATTTCTTCAGTTGTTGCTGCATCGTTTACACGAACACGGTCAATAAAGTCAGAAGCACTAATTCCTAGATCAGGAACAGCAACAGTAACTTTTACTGAGCTTTCAGTGAACTGCCCTTTATTTTCAACACGAGCGGTTGTTAAAAGTGCACGACCTGCTTCAACAGTAGTACCTGGTGAAAATACAACATCCATAACTGAGAATCCTCGACGAGGAGCATCAAGTCGTAAACGGTAGTCTTCCACAAGTGCTGGATTGTTTCTATCTGAAACAATAATCCGTAATCGGTAATCATCTCGATCAACACTTGCTGGTACGCGTAATTGTAATTTTTTCCGATATCGAGTATTTGGCTCAACATCAAAAATACCAGTTGTCGCTGACATTGGCTCGAGTGTATTAAACTCATAACCAGAAATAAAACCAGTGATTTCAACATCACGGTATGTCACATTAGAGTTTTCATTTAAAACCCAAATATCAACTTCGAGAATATCTCCTCGAGTAAAGCTTACACGGTTAATTTCTCCAGTCGCAACTGAATGAACATGACCGTGATCAATTTTTGTTTCAAGCGTAATATCTGTGCCCAAATCTGCAGAAACAGCGAACATAGATACACATGCCATCAACACTACAAGCACAAGTGCCTTTAAACCTTTCATTTTGTGTAACCCCCACATATTTTTGAGTGTAATTGTAGAGCATATTAGCTCACTATACGGAAATATCACACTCCTATTTAAATATTTCGATTTTGTTACTATTTTAAAGTAAACAAATAAAAACATCATTTTAAAGTAGATATAGTATATCTACCCCTGTTCAAACAACATACAGCGACATAAATTTCATCTAAATTATCATTACATGCCTATGTTGTACACGACGCACATTTTCTCCAGTAAGAGTTGCACGTGCTAAATATTCTCCTGGATAAACACCATGAGGAATTGGTAATACAAGTGTCGTCGTCACCATACCATCTTGAGATAACTCAAAATTTCGAGATCGACGAGAAATACCTAGCTCAGGAATTGCTATTTGAACTGTTAAATCCTGAACTGAAATATCTCCCCTATTTCTAAATGTAAACGTAAAATACGCATAATCACCACTCTCTACACGCTCATTAGGATTTAATAAACGCATACTGGATACATATACATCAGTAAATGGTTCAACAACTGGCTCTGGGATTGGTACCGGTTCTCCATCAACAACTGAGAATTGAACAGTACCCTGCGATGTTAAACCATGCTCGTCACGAACAATTAACGTAGCAACATAAGACCCTTTCTCAAATTGCTTTGTAAATGGTTGTGGTAAACCAGTCCCATTGGCAATAACTCCTGTTGCATCAGTTTTCCATGTATATTCAACAATTTCGTGCATTGATGTAACATTTGCAGTAAATAAAATTAATTCTTGACGGCCAAATACAGCCCCATTATCAGGACTTGTTATAGTAACCATTGGTGCTTCAAGAGGATTTATTAAAATCCACACAGTATATGTGTCTGTATATTGAAGTACATCATCATCAACTACTGTTAGCGTAATATCATGACGCCCTAAACTAAGATTACTGTAATTAAAAATAAAACTACACGAAGGTAACCCACAATAATCCGTATGGAAAATTCCATCTAAACTTGAGGACCATGTTATATCTGTAACAATGCCATCAGGGTCAGAAGCATTTCCTTCGAAAGTAATAGGTTGATCTTTATAAAATACTGAACCCGAGGTTGGATGGATAATTAAAGCAGTAGGTGCCTCTAATGGTTTTACTTCAAACACAACACTAGCAGTCGAGGTTAAACCATCATTATCAGTTGCAACAGCATTAACAGTATGCTTACCAAATGATAAATTGTGAAGAGTGAACTCACTACCTAATCCAATAAAACCATCAATACTTGATGTCCATTCAATTGAAATAACTTCTCCATCTTCATCATATGCCTCTGCTTTAAAGATAATTTCTTCCCCTACCTTATACGTATCTTGATGTAATGGACTTACAATCGTTATTACAGGTGCAGTTAATGCATCCACATAAAAATAAACCGAATCAGACGCTGATAAACCATCATCATCAAACACAGTAAGTGATAATGCATGTCTTCCAACAGATAGATTCATCAAGTCAAAATTTAATGTTGCTGAAGACTCACCCAATGCACTTTGTGCAAGTACACCATCTTTATCTGAGTACAAAGTATAATTTTCAATAACACCATCACTATCACTAACAAGTGCACTAACAAAGACTGTATGCGTTTCCTTAAATCGATCTCCATCAGTTGGTGTTGTGATAGATGCAGTTGGTTCAAACAATTCTCTCACGCGAACAGCAATACTGTCTGATGCAGATCTTCCATATACATCATAAACTGTAAAAGTTATATCATGCACCCCAACAGAAAGTGAAGTACTCTTAAAAGTAGAAAAGTTTCCAATTCCTTCATGTAATAAGCCATCTCTATCAGAAACCCACTCAAAGGAAGTAATAGACACCCCATCACCAATTCCGGTAAAAATAACTTCATCATTAACTATGTATGTTGAACTATCAACTGGACTTGTTATGGATGCAGTTGGTAAAGGTCCCACTGGTGGCAAAACAGTAATAGTAATAGTTTCACTATCAGTAAAAAGACCATTAGTAACACTAAAAGTAACAGTATAACTGCCTTCCTGAGAAAGCTCAGGACTCCAACTAAATAAACCAGTTGACGCATCAAAGATCATCCCAGGCTGAAGTGGTTCAGCTGAATACGTTAATTCACGACCTTGTGGATCAACAGCACTAACAGTAAATGAAAGTTCTTCACC
>JBLKOW010000011.1:0-19279 GCA_047603135.1 Candidatus Woesearchaeota archaeon
TAGCTTTATAAAGGTTTTGAGGTATTTTTCAGGTATTCTCTAGGCATTCTCTAGGTGCTTTTTTAAAGCCATACAGGGAAATCTTTATAAACAGTTCTTAATTCTACAAAGTTGCTACATGGGGTTGTAGTGTAGCCTGGTCTATCATCTGTGGTTTGGGACCATAGGACCCCAGTTCGAATGTACGCCTTAGGGCTGCCGAATGTCTGGGCAACCCCATTTCGTTCATACGAGAAATGATGCTCAGGCAACGTTGCTCAATTTTCCGTGGCGCTGAAGTCACGTGTACTAAAATGGTAAAAGAAAAAAAACTGAAATCAGGAAATCGTTATGGAACACGATATGGCCGAAAGAATCGTGATCGTGTTGCAAAACTCGAACAAGGTCACAAAGGAAAACAAATGAGTCCTTTCTGTAATATGCGTACAGTTCGTCGAATATCAGCAGGAATTTGGCATTGTATGAAAACTGGAAAGACCTTTGCAAGTAGAGCATATGCTATTGACAAGAATTCCTTCAAAAAGGGATCTCAACAATAAGTAAGCATATCAGATATCTCTACTTTTTTAATTGTTCATTCCTCTAACAATACATCATCAATACTATAATTAAACATAAAATACCAAATAGTTATATATAACTATTCAGGAGGTAATATTAATGGCACACTACAAATGCTTCGTTTGCGATAAGGAAATCACTCCAGAATATACTCGAAAACGTGTTCGTTGCCCATACTGTGGGAGTAAAATTTTATTTAAGCCACGCGAAAAAATTACTACAGTAACTGCGCGGTGAGGAGATGTATACTGCAGAGATTACTTTTAATGATTCTCACCTCTATGAAGTCTTAAAAGCTGAAAATCCTGTTCCTCGTGAGCGTTCAACACTAAGTATCTCAAAAAAAAGCATTAGTATAACAGCAAAAGATATTACTGCATTCAAAGCTACCGTGTATGGTGTAATTAAAATATGTGAGACCTACGAAAAAGCTTCGTCGGTGATTAAAAATGACAACTGATGACCAAAATCAGAAGATAGAGCAGCTTCAAAATATTGAGCAAGGAATTCAAACTCTTAATGCTCAGAAGCAACAGCTTAGTTCTCGTATTCTTGAGATTGATTCAGCATTAAATGAATTAAAGAACACTGATGATTCATATAAGATTATTGGTAATGTTATGGTTAAAGCAAAAGCTTCTTCTTTATCTAAGGAGTTGTCTGACAAACGTAAACATACTGAAATTCGTATAAATGCAATCGAGAAGCAGGAAAGTTCGTTAAAACAAAAAGCTCAAACTATTCAAAAGGAAGTTATGGAGAATATGCAGAAGAATGAGAAATCAAAAGGTGAATAATAATGGATGAACAACGTATGCAAAATCTTATTCTTTTCCTAGAGGAAGTAATCGATGATCAATCAGCACCTCGTAATGTCAAGGTTCAAATTACTGAAGTAATAAATATTCTAAAAAGTGATCTTGATGATTCATTAAAAGTACATAAAGTAATGCAAATTTTCGATGAGCTTCAAGACGACACAAACATAGATCAGCATACTCGAACGCAATTATGGAGTGCTGTTACTGTTCTTGAAAGTTTATAGATAAAGAATACAGTTTAGAGATATAGGTATATATTTTATCACTCTATCTTAGAAAAATTCTCTATTTTTTACTTTTTTTCTTACTTCCTTTTTTCTTAATTATTTCGTTTTTAGTAAGATTAGCATTGGGCACGATAATGATGTCTCCTTTTTTTGTTTCAAGACGTGTTTCTAGAAGACTTACTTCTACAACTTTTCCAGCAACTCCATGCACTTCAATACTATCGCCTGGTATAATTGTTCTTTTTTGATGCAGGACAATTCCTGAAATTGCATTCGGAACAAAGTCCTTAATACTTAATAAGACAAATACTCCAACAAGTACAATAATTACGATTGAAATAATATTCAAGACGTCAGTTGCAATTCCAATATGACGCAAAGCCATAATAATAGCAATAAAATAAATAAAGTACATAACAAAATAGCTTATTACTTCTTCAAGCGGAATACGAATACGAGTAATTTCTTTAAGAATTTTATTAAGTCCTGCTTCTTTAAGAACTTTTTTTAAGAATTTAAAAACCACTCTTCCAAGAATAAACCCTACGAGCACAATAACTGCTGCAGTAAGGAGTGTGGTCATACCTCCTGCCACTACCTCAATTATCCACGTAATCCATTCTTGTATTGTTTCTATCATGTATTCACCGTAGTTTTATAGTATTATTGACTTTTTACAGACTAATCACTTATTCATATATATGATTTACCGTATATGTAGTTCAACAATATCCTCATCGCAAAGTTCATGACGGATGTTGGTTATCTTTTGTCCATCAAATTTAACAGATGGTCCTTTAATACGTGCAAATTTAAATTTTGTGACAAAGTCTCGATGCAGTTTTTCACATAAATTCTGCAATGTGCATGGTGACTTCATAATAAGTGGTTCTTTCATATCTGCAGGCTTACCTATCTCTTTAAGATACAGTCGTATAAATGATAATCGTTCAAAGATTAATTCTTTAAGCATCTCAATATGCTGATTTTTTTGTGCAGATATTTTCACATCTATGGGAACTGCTTTTTCTATTTTTTTAATATGTTCTTCATTAACCATGTCTATTTTATTAAGGAGTGTTACTGCTGGAATATATACTTTATTTGCCTCAACAGCATCAATAAATTGATCAGCATCAATATCGTCTCTGATAACAATACTGGCATTTACGTATCCCATTTCCTGCATCATTTTAACAATGGTTGCGTTATCAAGATGATGAAGTTTCACGGTTGAGCCAACATCAATACCTCCTTTAGTTGTTTTAGTAATTTTAATATCTGGTTGATGTTGGTTTAAACGTACACCAACTTCCCTAACTTCATTGTTTATTATTTGATAATGTTCAGGATAGAATACATCAAGGACAACAATTATTAAATCTGCTGTCCTAATTACTTGTAAAACTTCTTTTCCTCTTCCAGTTCCACGTGCAGCTCCCTCAACAATACCTGGGACATCAAGAACTTGGATTTTAGCACCACGATATTCCAATGTCCCTGGAATACATGTTAATGTTGTAAATGCATATGATCCGACAGGAGATTCAGCATTTGTTAATGTATTTAAGAGCGTCGATTTTCCAACAGAAGGAAATCCTAAAAGAACAACTGTTGCATCACCTGACTTTCGAACAGAGAAACCATCTCCTTTCTTTTGTCCTTTACCTTGATTTTGTGCACGTTCTTTTAACTTTGCAAGTTTAGCTTTCAAAAGTCCTATAGCAAATTGTGTACGTTTATTGTATTTAGTTTCTGCTATTTCCTTTTCAAGTGCAGCTATTTGTTCATTCCGTGCATCACGTTTATTTTTATTCTTTACATCTGCACTTTTTTCATTTGCTTTATTGCTCATAAAATGTGGTTCAGTCGTGAACTTATATACTTTTTGCAAAAATAGAGTTAAGAATTTGAATCAATATTACTAATAAACTCTACAAATCAGTTTTTTTGAAAACAATATACTCAAACAACCAAAACAATATACCTAAATCTTATCCCTTACTTTTGCCCTGGTTGATTTTCATCATAGAATGGAGTTTGCTGTGTATCATCTCTCCAGAATCGATGTGATTCTGTTTCAGGTAAGTATAGTGGTAATCTGAAATATGTTTTGATAGCATGCTTAAATTTATAGACGTCATGATATGTTTGTTTTCTAATCGCAAGAAAATCTTTATAATATATTCTTTGCCAGAATGTTTCCTTAAGGTGTCCGAGCCATCCTTTGTCAAACTTATGTTCTGGGTCAAAAATCACTTTAACATAAATCTTAAACTCTGCCGTCCCTTTATCACCTTTATATTTAACACCATTGCGCACAAATTCACTCTTATTAACACCTATCATATGCCAATCGATATCAATATCACATCTAAAGAATTGATTAAATCGTTTTCTCATACGCCACCAAATCCACACTTCTTCACCACCTTTCTGTGTCCAGCGATGTAAATAAAAGCGTTCTGGCCAGCTTCCATCGCTTGCAGGTCCCCAGTTATGTTCAACAAGCCAATCGTGACATATCTTATAGAGATACTTAAAGTCAAAGAAACCAGAATGTTTAATTCGTGTATCCTCAACAATCTCTTTGAGGGTGGGACCATAGTCACTATATTTATGCTTTATAACTGGTTGCGACATCGTAACTCTCCTAAGTATGTTCTATATTTATTCTTTTTGCTTTGTAAGGTGATTTGTTCCTTAAAAATTCGGTATATGAATATTAAAATCTGCCATATAGTGAGTGGTGGGCTATATATTTCAATATTCCCTTTTTTAATCTGTGTAAAAATATCTTTCTTAGTTTTTTCCGTGGTTTTAACCTTTATATATGATCTTCCAAAATAGTCTAAATAATGTGCATCTGATGTTGCGACTAATGGAATCCTATATTTTTTACTTGCCATAACTGCTTTTTTATTCCACGAAAACCATTTCGTGTGGAGCCAACAATACTCAATTGCATCAAAAAGGTCATAATGTGTATCAAGCAAATCACCAAGACAAATTTTTCCAGGATAATATGGATGCGCAGCAATCACAAAAATATTCTTATTTTTCTTTTTAAGAGCGCGTAAATCATTAAATGTTTTAATACTGTTAAGGTGCTTTTTTGTAATGTTATAGACGAGAACGTCTTTTCCTTCAATAATCATTTCTGATCCTGGAATGAGCAAAATGCCTTTTTTGTGTGCATACGTTTGAATTTCTTTATTCCAAAAAAATTGATGATGAAAAGTAAATGCAAGCGCATCAAATCCTAATATTTCAGCTTTATCAATGAGCTTTTTTGCACTATACGTAATATGGCTATCTGCTTTATCCTCGCATGCGTGTATATGTAAGTCTACTTTAAGCATACTACATCTCAGATACAACGCTATATAAAAGTTTGTAAGTTTTTTGAGTTATAACTAGATTAGTTATCTCCTTGTGATTTTTATTGAAAATCTGTCCAAATGGATGATAAATATACAAAAAAACGATTCACGACGAAAAAGTTTAAAAACGAGTACATTATTATGAGTATAGGGGTTAATGAATGGCATTACATGGAGTAATAATGGCAGGAGGGTCTGGAACACGGTTTTGGCCGTATTCACGTGCAACTATGCCAAAACAATTACTCAAGATTTTCTCGGATAAGTCGCTTATTCAGGAGACTGTTGAGCGTTTGGAACCATTAATTCCGGCTGAAAATATTCATATAGCAACAAATAAACAGTTAGGAAGCCTTATAAAAAAAGTGCTCCCAAATGTGAACTATGTTATTGAACCAGTGCCACGCAGTACTGCTGCGTGTATAGGTTTAAGTGCTCTTTATATTCTTGAACAAGATACTGATGGCATTATGTTTATTGAAACAGCAGATCATATGTATAAAGATCCAGAACTGTATATTGACACTATTCGAAAAGCAGTAATTGCTGCAACGCATGATAAAGTTGCATTAATTGGTATTAATCCTTCTTTTCCTCATACAGGATATGGGTATATTCATGCAGGGCGTGAATATAGTGCAGATATTCCAGATTCTTATGTTATTAATGCATTCAAAGAGAAACCTGATTCAAAATCAGCACGTTTTTTTGTAGAAGATGGAAATTATTTATGGAATAGTGGGATGTTTATTGCACGATGTTTGGTGATGCTTGAAGAAATAAAATGCTATATGCCTGCATTATATGATGGATTAATGCGTATCAAGACAAGTGCCTTTGATCCTACAGTAATTTCTGAAGTGTTTGAAGGGCTTGAAAGTGTTTCAATAGATTATGGTGTGATGGAAAAATCACAAAATACAGTCGTTATTCGAAGTGATATGCCGTGGGATGATTTAGGAGATTATTTAGCATTAGGACGTTGGTTTGTTCCTGATGCACGTAAAAATATTAACCTTTCAGAGTATGAGGGCACCGCAGTAAACTGTATTTTGCTCTCACAAACGCGCAAAATCATAATTAACAATGTTTCTAATTTAGTTGTTGCTGATACGCCTGATGCAACATTAATCTGCAGTAAAGAATACATGGGTAAAATTAAGCGTATCATTGAAAAAATAAAAGAAGCTGATCTTTCTGCTTATTTAGATGGCTATGTAAAAGATTACAAACGTAATATTGTTGCGCATGAATCTGAGGAATGTGATATTGAAACTGATGGCTTAATTGCTGTTGTTGGTGTTTCAGGGTTAGAGGTTATGCGTGATACAAAAAAAATAACTATAGAGGGTACTGAAGATGACGTATGATTATAATAAAATATTTAAGAGTTATGATGTTCGTGGAATTGTTCCAAAGGAGCTTAATAGTGAAATGGCATATGCCATTGGTCGCGCCTTTGTAGAAGAGATAAAATGTAATGTTGTATATATTGGTCATGATATGCGTGTATCAAGTAAAGATTTGCATAATGCATTAGTAGAGGGTATAACCGACGCAGGATGTAACGTTATTTCACTTGGACTAGTGTCAACAGATATGGCATATTATGCATCAGGAAAATATAATGCCCCTGCTATTATGATTACTGCATCTCACAACCCTAAAGAGTACAACGGTATAAAATTCTGTAAGGAAGGTGCTCAAGCAATTAGTTATGATGGTGGTTTAAAGCAGATAAAAGAACGTGCAGAGAAAGGTTTTTCTGATGCACAAAAGGCTCAAAAAGGCAGTTATGAAACAAAAGACATTCTTAGTGAGTTCTTAGATACGCTGATTGATAAGATTGATGTAACAGCAATTAAACCAATGACTATTGCTGTTGATGCAGGGAATGGTATGGCGGGTTTATTTATGCCTCGTGTTGCTGAAAAAATACCTCAAATAAAATTAGTTCCTTTATTTTTTGAGTTAGATGGTACATTTCCTAATCATCCTGCAAATCCAATTGATTCAGCAAACGTGCAGGATTTAATAAAAAAAATAAAAGAAGTTAATGCAGATATTGGTCTTGCGTTTGATGGTGATGCTGATCGCGTTTATCTTGTTGATGATGCAGGAGTACCTGTGTCTGCTTCAATTACTACTGCAATGACTGCAAAAGCACTTCTATTAAAGTCTCCTTCCAGCACAGTAATTCACAATGTTGTTTGTAGCTGGATTGTTCCAGAAATAGTAAAAAAATATGGTGGAACACCGTTTGAAACAAAAGTGGGCCATTCTATCATAAAACCTATTATGCGTGAAAAACAAGCAATTTTTGGTGGTGAGCACTCTGGTCATTATTATTTTAAAGATTTATACTATGCTGATTCTGGTTTACTTGCAGCACTTTATATCCTTGAGTTACTTTCTAAAGCAGAGGGTACTGTTTCTGACGTACTTAATGAATTTAGAAAATATTATGCAATAGAAGAGACAAATGTTTCAATTGATGATAAAGATGCAGTTTTATCTAGGATTATTAAGAGATACAAAGATGCAGATGGGGTAGTTTCATATAAAGATTTTGATGGTATCCGTGTAGACTTTAAAGAATGGTGGTTTAACGTGCGCCCAAGTAATACTGAGCCACTTCTTCGTCTTAATCTAGAAGCAGTTTCACCTGAATTAGTAGAAGAAAAGAAAGCTGAGCTTCTTGCATTAATGAAAGGATGAGGGTAGATTATTTTTTACTTAATGTATTCTTAATGTATTTTGTTCCTTGAAGCGATATATTTTTCTTTGTTAATAACTCTTTGAGTTTTTTTAGAATGGGTTTAGTATCAAGTGTCTTCATATATTCTTTTGTGAGTTTTGTTCCTTCACTTCTGCTCAGGCCAATGATGGTTGCAAAACGGTCTCCTCCAAGAAATTGCATATATTGTGAAACATTTCCTGGTTTTTGAGTGTGACTCATTCGTTCAAAATCAATCATAATGGGGACATCATCACGAACAATAATGTGTTTTAACGGACGCACCATTTCATGTTTTTTTAATCCTTTTTTGTCCAGGGTAGAAAGTTGCAGTAATATGTTTTTAAGAACAGCATATATTTTAGCAGGCTTTTTTTTCTGTTTTTCAATATAAGGTATAATTGTTTCTCCCTCAATAAATGCCATAATAACTACTAAATCATCTGCATAATATAATTGTGGACCAATGCCAAGTGCATTTGCTTTTTGTAAATTATCTCCTTCTCTACGAATTGATGCAAATGCATGTGTTTTAGGGTGAAGAACCTTTATTGCAGATTTTTTGCCTTTAAATGTTCCTTGATAGACCATCCCTCGCTTTCCTTTAGAGTAAAACTGAAGATTACTCACTCCAAGCTTCTGTAAATGTGTTAATACTGGTGTTTTCGAGATAGAGTAACAATACAGCTTCTCAAAGAAAAGTGATGCAGTGCCAAGCTCTTTAAATGAATAGAGTTTTTTATCGATAAGTTCATCAATTTTTTTCTTTTTACTTAAATTCGAGAAAACTAAAAGAATAGTTCCATTATCATGCAAAAATTGATATGCACTTTGTAAAAAACGTTCAATTATTTCATATCCATGTTTTCCTCCAGTTGTATATGCACGAATATCTTCTGGATCTTCTGCATCAGGTAAATAAGGTGCATTGAAGAGAATAATATCAAAAAGGTTACGCGGAGTTTTAGAAGTTCGTTTTTTAATACTTGCTACATCTTCTTTTTTATATGTTTTTTTTTTATATTTTGTTGCTTTATGTGTATATGGTGTTGCTTTATGTGCATGTACTATGTCAATATAATTTTGCTCAAAATAATTGAATAAATCACTTGTAACAAATATGCCTTTAGGAATATTTTCTTTGCAGTGTATTATTGCGTTTGGATTAATATCTGCTCCAATAACATATGCTCCATGTTTAATGGCCTCATTACTTAAAATACCAGAACCACATCCCATATCAAGAACTATTGATTTTTTCTTAACTACTACAGGAACAAATCCTGCAAGCAAATACGAGTCTTCCTCGGGTTCATAGACATCCATAGCTCCGTAAAGGAGGTATGCTTCTTAAATCTTTTGAGTAATGTTAATTGTAATTGAAATTCTTTATTAAAAATAGTGAGTAAAAAGTCTACTTTGCCAAGTGAGGCGATATTTTTTAATTTCATTAAAAAATATATATTCGCCGTGCAAGTTGACTTTTTACGTACCAAAAATAACAATAATTATAAATGTGTACTCCTCATACATTGTATGTTCACCAAAAGCATTTCTGAAACACATACATTTTTACGTAAGAATAAGGCTCGTGTAGCAGTTTGTGTAATATTAGATATCATCTTTCTTATAGTATTTTTAGCAACACTCGTACATTATGTTCCTGAACTCTCAGAATATAGTGCGTCATACAACCGTATTATGCAAGGATTAAGTGGCGATGAAATGAGTGCACTTGAACAACTAGGTGAACGGTATGATGAGGTTGTTTTTCTTCAATCAGAAATTCAAAGTATTTATGCTTCTATTTTCACTATATTGGCTATTGCGTTTATACTTACTCAGACACTTATCTTTGCAATTCTTTTGCATGCATTTAATGTAAAGTATATAATTCGCGCCTGTATCATTAATTGTAGTATAATGATATTAAACACAATATTGTTTTTTGCAATCGTCAATATTAAATCGATTGCAACAATCTTTATTGGAATTGATGAGCGCTCATTTCTCTCAGCATTTGTATACGCTATTCTTTTATTGTTACTACATATCGTAAGTATTATTACTTTAGTGACTGCAAGGCAATCTTCTCTTAAGAAGTGGAGGCGCTCATGGAAAAAAGTTTTTATTAATCAAGCACCTTATTTTGCATTTCTATATATAATTAGTATGTGTATTATCTTCATTCTTATACTTGTTCAAGGCGCATTTGTTATTTCTGGCGGCGTATTTGTATTTGCTGCATTAGCACTAATTATAGTAATTTTACTTTGCTTTTCATATATCAGAATATTTTTTATTAATATGATTCGCAGTGCAGAATAGATACTCAAGAGAATATTTTATAATTTTTCTATGGTGGCTATTACTGCATAATTTTAACTTTTTACAATCTTCAAACTGTTAACAAAAAATCATCTTTTAGCAGGCTTTGCAGATGCATGTGTACTGTAGTTCTTAAATAAGACACGAGCATAGACAATGAATGCAACAACACCTACTTGGAAAAGTAGTGTAAGAATGTAATTAAGTTGCATGAACAATGTTGAAAGAAGTCCTAAAATAAATAATACAATCAGAATCCCTCCGTATATAGGAAACAATATGTGTGCTTCTTTCCATGCTTTTGCTAGTGTTCTTCTAAAGTTCTTTTTCGAAGGAAGGGTAAATGAAATTAACATTAGATAAACTAGTATTACTACAAAAAAAGTATCAACAGTACTAAAAACAGTTGCTTCAAGTCCAAGCGTTGCTCGTGCTTGGTCAATGTATGCAAAATAGAATGCAATAAGTTCTCGAATTGCTAAAATGATTCCCCAAGGGATCATAATATATGCGAAATGCATTAAGTGTTTTTCTACTCCAGCAGTTCGTGCACTTGTAAGGTTCATACTAATATAAGTTGAGCTTCCAAAAAAGATGACAAAAAGACCATATAAAATAACAAATAACAGTAATGTCATAATTCCAATGTTTATGAGATATGGTATAGTTTGATCATTAATAACAATTCCTAAAAGAGATGGTTCAGTAGCACTGCGCAAACCCTCTGCACTGACTGCAACAGTTCCAACTGCTTGTAAATATTCATATATCTTGCTAAGAAACGCACTAAGAACAAATCCAAGTACTACAAAGAAAATCACATCAATAACCATTGCAAGGGTGAATTTGGGGTGATGGATCCTACTATCGCGCATACTTACATACCATGCATCACCAAGTCGCTTTCCAATCCCCTCTATAATATGTTTCATCCTGTACTAGCTCCTTGCAATTCATTCCATTCTCTTTGAATCATTTGACTATAGACATCAAAGGTATGGTATCCTTCTATTCTAATTCCATTAAGAAAAACTGTAGGTGTGCCACGCACTCCAAGATACGATGCATGGAGTGTATCTGCTTCAATAATACGTTCAGTTGTTTCGTCTTCAGTACAGTGTAAAAATTGTTCATAATCTATTCCTAAAAATTGAACATAATCAATAATCTGCTCTCGGGTGAATGGTTCACTAAAAAGATAATTCTTTAAATCCCACTTCTGTCCTTGAGCTCGTAAGCACTCAAATGCAACACTAGCAAAAACACTTTCTTCACTCCGATAATCAACAGTGTGTTTTATTAAAAAGTTAACTTCAGGATGTTCTTCAAGCAATTGCAAGAAGTCTGGATGTTTTTGTGCACAGACAGGACATGTAAAATCAACAAAGTACGCATACACTAATGGTGAATCAGGATTTGTTCCACGAAATGCATCATCAAAAACTAAATCACCATGCATACTGAAATTAAATGTACGAAGTTCAGGATTAGGTGGAGGAAATAAAAAGTCAATACCAAGTGATAGAACTAAAACAAATACTGTAAAGACCCCTCCAATAATTAAGATTTTAGCTTTCATCGTTTACCTGTAAAAAGTGTATGTGATAATGAAAATATAATTGCTTTATTCATCGATAAAATCAGAACAAATAGGACAAAAATAATACCTGGTGCAATTTGTTCAGCAATTTCATGTAATTCAAGTGGATCACGTGGGCTTACATTGTAATATAATCTAAAAAGATATCTAAGAAAATTGTATGCTACATATGCTAAAATGAATAGGGTTGCATTAGTATAAAGTACTGTTCCCATTTTAGTGAAAAAATTTCTAAATGAAATAATAAGTGATCGAATTAATGGTTTAGTAATAGATGCTAGTTGGAATTCTAAAAAGAGTTTATACATAACAAATAGCATAAGATATCTCATGACAAGCTTCACATTTTCAATATATGCTTCATGCACAATAAATTGAATTGAATTGTAGAGTACTGCCCATATAATACCAACTGTGAGAAGTATCAAAAATCCTCCTGTGCCATGCTTCCATACGATTGTTTGAAAGGGAACTGTTTTGTTAATATCACGGTAAAAGAAAAATTTAGGAAGTGCATATATGACGAGTAATATACCTACCATTGCAAGTATAATTAAGAAAGATTGTCCTAATGAAATAACTCCTTGTGTGAGTGTTCTCTCGATAAAACTTCCAAGCAAGATTAATGCAATAACAAAAAGTGCATCATACCCTACTAATAAATACCAGCGCTTAGCCCCAAATACTTTGAATGGGTGTACCATTTTCCAAAAAATTAATTGCAGTAATGGAAAGATAGATAAAAAAATGCTGTTACTTACCTGCGTTAATGTATTGATGCGAGAATTACTTTGATTCTTTTTAGACTTATTAGATGTACGATTAGGTAATTTTCTTTTTTTCAAAGAATGTGCGTTAGGTGCAGTCTTTGTATCACGTTTTTCACGTGTCTTTTCTTTTGCTGTATGTATTTCAATGCGTGTCACAAATTCCCCTCTATACTGCAAGAAAATCTACTTTTATAAATGTTATGGAGGTAATACTAATGTAATTTTACTATTTTAGAATAAATTAACTAAATGCGCCTAATTATGTTTACTTTTTGTAGTATGTTTAGCAATATTTCCCATAATTTGGGGATCGTGATGAAGCATTAAGGAAACAATTACTGGGAAAATAAGTGTCGTAATCAGTGCCATGGCAACTAAACTCGAATAAATATCTGAACTAATAATTCCTGCTTGAAGTGCAATTAATGCAATAACAAGCTCAACAGTTCCTCTACTATTCATAGCCCATCCAATCAAATACAGTTGAGGAAGGGTTAAGCTTGTAAGTGGATACGCAAGCATTGTTCCAAATAATTTCCCTACAATTGCAATAGTGATGGTGAAGAGCACTAAAAAAGGGTTAAGGGAAAGTGAAACAATATCAAACTGCAATCCTATTGATATAAAGAAAAATGGAATAAGACCATGCTGTGCGAATGTAATTGCTTTATCAGTAATTGCATATTTCTTAATTTTTTGAAAGCGAAGTCCTGCAAGAAATGCTGCAAGCACTAAAATGAGGGTGATGTGATCAGTAATATTTCCGTGCCCAAGTGCAAAGATAACAAGTGAGAAAAGAACAACTCCTAAAAAATCATCAAATAATCCTGCTTCAACAATAACGCTGCCAACTTTTGTACTTAATTTTTTTAGATGTATTAAGATTTCAGCATTAGTGGCTACTGCGGTAATAGTCATACAAATGGCAATAACCATACATGCTAAGAATGAATAGCCTAAAAAATAAAATGCAGTAAAAGTAATTGCAAATGGAACAATAACTCCAAGCAATGAAACATATAATGAATCTTTTTGTTCAGCATGGAGCATTTTTCGTGAAGAATGTAATCCAGTAATAAACATAAGTGCAATTAATCCTGCTTCTGAGAGTAATGATAAATAGAACTGTGTATTTCCTACTTCAAACATGCCTTTCATTTGTGGTAATCCTAAAAAAAGGCTTACTAAAATGAGTGAAATAACATAGGGCACGTAGAACTTACGTAGTGCTAACGCAACCATGTTTGCCATAACAAGGCATGTTGCAAGAATAATTATTGCATCCATAGTTTTTTCGTACTATAGGGCTTTATATGTTTTCTGATAGGTATATTATGAAATATGTTTGAATTTTCTTTTTATATATCAAAATCAGGGTAAAACTTTTAAAAAAACTCATTACTTTAGGTATATGGGATCAAATCTTCATATAGCAGTAATTATGGATGGTAATCGGCGTTTTTCTAAGAAACTTCTTACTGAACCCTGGAAAGGTCATGAATATGGTGCGAAAAAGTTTAGACAAATCATAGAATGGTGTAAAGAAATACATGCAACTACTTTAACTGTGTATGCATTTTCATGGGAGAACTTTAATCGTCCGCAAAAAGAGTTTGATTATTTAATGGAACTATTCGATAAGGAAATAACTGAATTGCTTACAAAAGCCAATGACATTCTTAAAGAAGACATAAAGATTCGATTTGTAGGTAGGATTAATCGTTTTCCAGAATCTTTATACGAAAAAATGTGTAAACTTCAAGAGATAACTTCTTCTGCAAAGAAATATACAGTAAATATATGTATGGCGTATTCTGGAAGAAATGAAATCATTGATACTATTGTAGAACTTCATAAAGAGAAAAAATTATCGAGTGACTTTACTGCAGATGATTTACTTAAAAGTCTTTCAATTAATTCTGAACCAGACATAATAATTCGAACAGGTGGCGAGCGCAGACTCTCTAACTTTCTTCCATTTCAATCAGTGTATAGTGAGCTTTTCTTTACTGAAACATTATGGCCTGACTTTTCTAAAGAAGAATTCATGAACATAGTTGAAGAGTTTAAATCTCGTCAGCGTCGTTTCGGGAAATGATGTGAAATAAGTTAAAATATAGTAATCTTTACTTTTAAATATCAATTATCCTTAAAATCATCAAAAAGCCCATTCATTGCTTGCTGTGCTTCATATGGACTAACAGGTGGAAAAAGATATGTTTCTGCAGTATGTTCAAGTAAAAAACTAATCATCTCAAACTCATCAGATAATCCCAAGAAAAAATCATTTTTATCAAATCGTGTAGCACATGTTGCTGCATTACGATATGCATTTTTTCCAAAAGAGACCCTATCTTTTCGAGTAATTAGACCTCGGGCTTGTGCACGATTTCTATGATATGCATCAAAAAGTGATGTTGCAAGTAAAAATCGGTCTCCAACATGTTTCCATCTTAGGAAGTTTAGCTCAGATGCTGATACTTCTATATGCTGTAATTCATCTGAATAATATGGGCTAAATGAAATTCCTTCTGAATCTGGGTTTCGTGATTGCAGCGCTTCAACAGTTCGCGATTGATGGAGTACTGAACTAACATATTGCATAAACGAAGTATTTTTAAAACCAGTATCAGCATAAAATCCACAAAGAACAGCAAGTCTAAGATAAGTAGGTAAATCCATTTCTGTAGTAGAATCACTGATTGCTTCTTTAAGATTAGTTATAGTTTTATTGTCGTCTATCCCCATCTCAATATCAAAGAATGCTTGATTAACTAATTGTGCAACACCCATAACAATTGAATAATAAGCCAATATTTATACATTTCTAAAAAATCCCATTAATTTTCGAAACACTTATAATAAATACTACCTCCAGTGACAAAAGAGGTGTTTATATGAATGATGATGTACTAAAAAAAATTCGTGAAAGTCCCACTGTTATACAAGGGTTTCCAGGTTTTGGCCTTATTGGAAGCATTGTTACAGAATTTATGATTGAACATCTCAAATGTGTTAAACTTGATCAGCATTATTTTGAGGAACTTCCTGCAAATCTAGCTATTCATGAAGGAAAGATAATAGAACCAATTTCTGTATATTATAATGAACATTACAACATATTGTTAATTCATTCATTAATTTCAGGAAACGGTATTGAATGGAAAGCCGCAGATTACGTAAATAGTATTTGTGAGAAAGTAAACGCACGTGAACTAGTATGTATAGAAGGAGTAAGTTCTGGTGCAGATCCTCAAGGAAGAACTTTTTATCATTGCACTGATTCTTCTCGTATTGAATATCTTCAAAGTAAAGGAGCACAGCCTCTCAAAGAAGGAATAATTATGGGCGTAACTTCTGCTCTTTTATTAAAAGCAAAAGTCCCTATGTTATGTCTTTTTGGTGAGGCGGAAAGCAGTATGCCTGATAATAATGCTTCTGCATCCATAATTGAAATGCTTGATAAAATCTTTGACTTACAAATTGATCCTCAACCGTTACGTGAAAGTGCAAAAGCACTTGAAGAGAAGTTTAAGTCTATAATGAATCAAATGCAATCAGCAGGTGAGGAAAAAGATAAAAAAATGATGAGTTACGTAGGGTAAGCTTGCTATTTACATTATTTAATTTAAATTAGTAATAATTAAGAAAGTTCATCAATAATCTTTCGAGAAGTTCTTTTCATCTTACGTAAATTATCTTGAACTTCAGTAAGGTGTTTTTGTGCACTTTCTTTACAGCGTCTTTGCATATTAGTAACTTCTGCTTTTTCCATACGAACAAGTTCTTGTTCAGGGTTATACTCTGTTTTTTGAAGTGATTCTTTGGCTTTTTCAAGAGCTTTGCCATATGCGTGAGCATATTCACCAAGCTTTCTAAAGTCACGATGAGCAGATTGATTCAATGCTTGTGTATGCTCTTCAAGAATTTTTAGTGCTTCCTTAAAATCATCTCGCTCAAGATACCATACTGCATCACTAATATGTGTTGTTTTGAATAAGTGCATAACTCTAACGTACATTACTTCTATTTAAGAATATCGTAATTTAAATAAAATTCATAAATGTAAAAAGTCTGCTTTGCCTAAATTTTATCGTTAACTTTTTTAATGCATGGCAATTTGAATATGAAATTAAGCAATTAAAAATCAAACTAGGTGACCTTATGGAACTTCCAAATCGTTATGATCCAAAAGAATCAGAAAGAAAGTGGCAAGAGTATTGGGAAAAAGAAAAAATCTTTACCTTTAATCCTGATACCACTAAAGAGATATTTTCTATTGACACTCCTCCTCCAACAGTATCTGGAAAGATGCATATTGGTCATGCCTTCTCATTTTCTCAGCAAGATATTATTGCTCGGTATAAACGTATGCGTGGGTACGAAGTATTTCAACCATTTGGCACTGACGATAACGGTTTAGCAACTGAGCGTTTAATTGAAAAGATGAAGAAAGTAAAGGCAACACGCATGCCTCGTGATGAATTTGTAAAATTATGTCTTGAAACACTTGAAAAAGAACTTCGCCCGCAATATATCCAAGATTGGAAAAATATCGGGATGAGTTGTGATTGGAATATTCGCTATACTACAATTGATAAACACTCTATTGAAATATCACAACGTGCGTTTCTTGATCTTGTAAAAAAAGATCGTGTATATCGTAAAGAAGCGCCAGTTATGTGGGACACAGTTTTACAAACAGCACTTTCTCAGGTTGAGTTAGTTGATGAGGAGAAAGAATCATTTTTTAATGACATTATATTTAAAGTAGAAAATGAGGATCTAACGGTTGCAACAACACGTCCAGAATTACTTCCTGCTTGTGTTGCAGTTTTTTATCATCCAACAGATAAGCGGTATGCACATCTAAAAGGGAAAAAAGCTCGAGTTCCAGTATTTCACTATGAAGTACCAATTTTAGAGGATGAACGTGCCGATCCTGAAAAAGGTTCAGGTTTAGTAATGTGTTGTACGTATGGAGACCAAACAGATATTGAATGGCAAAAGGCTCATAAACTTCCTATTAAACAGGCAATTACTGCAGACGGTAAAATGACTGCACTTGCTCAAAAATATGAAGGGATGACTATAATTGAAGCGCGTAAAGCAATCATTACAGATATGAAAGAATCAGGAGAGCTTACAGATCAAAAAAAGATCAAACATATGGTTAATGTTGGTGAACGCAGTGGTGCTGAAGTAGAATTTCTTAATACGAAGCAATGGTTTATTCGTTACCTAGATTTAAAAGATGAATTTATTGCACGGGGAAAGGAATTAAATTGGTATCCTGAACACATGAGAAATAGGTACGATAACTGGATACATGGTTTACAATGGGACTGGTGTATTAGTCGTCAACGATACTCAGGGGTTCCTTTTCCAGTATGGTATGATAAGAAAACGGGTGAGCCTATCTTCGCGGATGAGTCTCAGCTTCCTGTTGACCCATTAAAAGATGTTCCAAAAGGATATACTCAAGATGATGTAGTTCCTGAGTTAGATGTAATGGATACTTGGGCAACGTCTTCATTAACTCCTCATCTTGCAGTTGATCTATTTAAAGACCATCCAGTATATGAAAAACTTCTCCCGATGAGTCTTCGTCCTCAAGCTCACGATATTATTACGTTTTGGTTATTCAATACAGTAGTGCGTAGTCACATCCATGACAAGCAATTGCCATGGAAAGATGTTATGATTTCAGGCTGGGCACTTGATCCACATGGTAAAAAAATGTCAAAGAGTAAAGGTAATGTGGTTGAGCCCCAAGTAATGATAGAAAAGTATTGTGCAGATGCACTGCGCTTTTGGTCATCAAGCTCAAGTTTAGGAGATGACATGCCCTTCCAAGAAAAAGATTTAGTGACTGGTAAAAAGACAATTACTAAATTATGGAATGCAAGTCGTTTTTGTATAAGTCATCTTGAAGATTACAAACCTGAAGAGTTAGATACTATTGAAGTAATGGATGCGTGGATTCTTTCAAAACTTCAAAAATTAATTACTCAGGTAACACAATCGCTAGATAAGTATGAATTTGTTCGTATTAAAATAGATGCTGATAAATTCTTTTGGCAAACATTCTGTGATAATTACCTTGAGATTTGTAAAGATCGTATTTACAATCCTGATAGGAGAGGTGATCATGCACGATTATCTGCTCAATACACAATCTATCACGTATTACAATCAATCTTGAAAATGATTGCGCCGGTAATGCCATTTATTACTGAAGAGATTTATCAAATCTATTTTGCTCATTTTGAAAAGAAAAAGTCGATTCATATTTCATCATGGCCACTTCCGCTTGAAGATTTAATCGATAATCAAGCAGAGTCAGCAGGTGATTTATTTGTTGCTGTTCTTGAGGATGTGCGAAGAGCAAAGTCAGAGGCAAAGATTTCATTAAAGGCTCCTGTGAAAAAACTACTCATAAATGGAAAGATTCCAGCTGATCTTTTTGCACAAATTGAAGAAGACTTAAAGGCAGCAACTCATGCTGAAGCAATCTTTTACAAAGAAATTCCTAAAGAGAGCGAAAAAGATTACTCCTGTGATATAGTTCTTGAAGAGTCTTAGATTTTTGTTATTTTTTCATATATGTTTACATTCCTTCTTAAATTAATTTAATTATTGTGGTATCTTGGTTTAATTCAGTATCCTGGTTTAGTAACAGACATCTCCCTTCTTTTTCTTAATAGCACTATATACAATTTGACTAATACTACTAAAAATAATATAAATACTATAAATAATATTAATAATGGGTATATTATAAGTAATATTTATAAACCCATGCTCTAATAAATAACTATGCCTAAAGGAAATAAGTCTAAATCACAACTT
>JBLKOW010000012.1:0-18714 GCA_047603135.1 Candidatus Woesearchaeota archaeon
CTACCACCACAAGGTATATAAATAAAGCAACTCACCACCATTATTGAATACATGAAATATGGTAATAGAAGATGGTGAGTGAATTTTTCTTAAACCCGACAGGATTATATGCATTACTAGCCTTGCTTCCATTCATTCTTCTGTATATAATTAAACCAAAACCAAAAAAAATTATTATTCCATCACTCATGTTTTTTATTCGTGACAAAGATAAATCAACTGTTAATTCTTTCCTTCAAAAATTTTTTAATGATTTTCTTTTTTTTATCCAATTTCTTGTCATTACATTACTTGCAGTTTCAGTTGCTAAACCATTCATTGAAGTTCCTGCCATTACATATTCAGATTCAACTGTTTTTGTTATCGATGGATCAGCATCAATGGGTGCTCATGAAGAAGGAAAAACACGATTTGCACGTGCACTAGACTATGTTCAGGAAAATGTTGGTGGAAAAAATACTCTCATTCTTGCTGGTGAGCGTAACCAAGTAATTGTTGAGGGCGCAAGCAGAGGAGAAACACTTCAAGCAATGCGTGCACTGCATCCACGGGAAGTTCCTGTTATGAATTACTACGATGGCATTGTTCTTGCAGAAAATTTTGCAACAGGCGATACACCTATTGTACATTTCATTAGCGATTTTACGCATGATCGAACTGAACGAGATTTCCTCAGTGCACGGACATATTTACGATCAAAAGGCATTCAAACTTTTTTTGAAGATGTTTCACATGATAGTGCACAAAATGTCGGCATTATTGATGTTGAAGTCCGAGATACTGAAGTTCGTGTACTTATTAAAAACTATGATACTTTTGAGCGAAGTTTTGATGTGAAATATGGAGATACTACTGAGTCAGTAACTATACCTGAAGACGATGTTATTTCGTTATCACTTCCAATAATTCCAGGGCAATCAACCGTAGAACTTTTAGTCGAAGATGATTTTACAGTTGATAACAAAGCATATATCTCAACTCCAGAAGAAGGAAGCATCCATATTATGTATATTACAAATAATCCTAACCGATATCTTCTTGCAGCACTTGAAATTATGGATGCAGTTACAGTTGATATTCAGCAACCACCAACAGTTACTTTTAGCAATCCCTCAATAGTTATTTTAGGAGATGTAGATAAAAATTTACTTATCCCTGGAGATATTGCACGAATTCGAAGAATGGTAACCGATGAAGGGATGGCACTTATCGTACTTGCGCAAGAACAATTAAGCGCACTTTCGGCAGAGGATTTATTACCTATTCATATTAATCGCGACACACCTTATGAAGGAGCAAAGAATATTGTCCATGAACAATTTGACAGTCATTTAACACCAGCTGATTTACAATTTGGACAAGCACAAAAACTGTATGATGTTGGTAGAAAAGAAGGGAGTCTTTTAATCGCGCGAAGTGAACCTGAAAATATTCCAGTTATTGTCTTAGGCACAGCAGGAAGAGGACGCGTTATGTATTATGGATTAGTAGATGAAGTTGCTGACTTTAAAGCTGATTTATATTACCCTGTTTTTTGGAAACGAGTTCTTGATACACTCATTGGTGGAAAAACACTTAATGAACTCAACAGACAAACTGGACAACTTCTGAGTATTGGAAGAAGTGAGCAAGTTCTTACGCCACGAGGTGTTCGACGAGGAGATACATTAAGTATGGATTTTGTTGGGTTTTATCACACAGGAGATGCAGTTATTGCAGCAAATTTAATATCTGAACATGAACAAAGATTGAATAAAGATAGAGTGCAAATGGAACGGTCAGGACTTAATACACTTGCTGAGACCCTTGGACGAGAAACACAGGAGCAAGATATTAGTAATTACTTAATTATAGCAGGCATTTTATTACTCTTCTTTGAACTTCTTTACCTTAAATTCAGAGGTGATATCTAATGATGTTCACCAATCCTGAATATTTATGGCTCTTGATTCCTTTATTTTTAGTATTATGGATATTAATACGAAAGGATTTCATTCCTATTGACCATGATTTGAAAGAAAATAGACATTTTATGCGAAGACGACGAGGTTTAAAGCGATTTATGCTCCTTACGCGTTTCATTATTTTTGCTTTACTTATTGTATTGTTCGCAAAACCCTATATTGAGCATCAAATTGGTACACGAGGAAGCCCTTCACTTACTCTATTAATTGATAACTCAACATCAATGGATGCACTCGACACGTCTTTCCTTGATGAATTTAAACAAGCTTTAGAATCACGCGTTCCAACACAAGTTCGCTCTATTACAAGCAATCCACTTATCTCCGATATTGGTGGAGGATTAGTTTCACATCTAGAGCGAGATTCAACAATAATTATGGTCAGTGACTTGCAATCAACTGAAGGCATCCCTCTTGAAGATGCATTTCAGCACGCTGCACTTCTTAACGCATCAGTTGGAGCCATTAAACTTGAACCAGTTATGGAAGATGCAAGCGTTTGGATTGAAGGGCCTAGAAAAGTTACACGCAATCAAGAAGTCACTTTTACTGTCCATGTAAACAAATTACAACTTGAACAATACAACCTTCTTGTAACTATTAATGGAGAAGCTGTTTACAGTGGATTAGAAACTCGCTCACGTGTGTCCATCACCAAAACACTTACTGAAGGAGAATATACCATAACTGCTGAATTATTACTAGATGATGATATTGCAGAAAATAATAAATTCTATAAGGCAGTACGGGTTGTACCACAGCCAAAAATATTGTACGTAACAAGAACAAATTCACAGCTCCCCGCATTGCTTCGTGAGCAGTATGATATACGCACAGCAGAGTCTATTCCTAATAATTTAGATGAATATTATGCAGTTATTATTGAAGATATGAATGCACAGCAAATTGGCTCTATTGATGTTTTAGCTGAATTCGTTTCTGAAGGTAATGGCCTCTTTGTTATTGGAGGTATGAACTCATTTGATAGAGGAGGATACCGCGGAACTGATTTTGAAACACTATTACCAGTAACCATTGGTCGTGGAGAAAAACGACAAGGAAATTCAAACATAGTTATTTTAATTGATGTTTCTGGAACAACACAAAGCATTGTTCGTTTCGACCCTGTAACAAGACAATTTGTTGAGGTTAGCTCAGATTATGCACTTGACACAAGTAAAGCACTGGCAGTTGATGTCGTTGATACCCTCAACCGAGGAAACCGTGTTGGAGCTATTGCATTCGCCGTTATTGATCCTGCAGTGAGCGAAGACCGAACATTTAGAGCAGTGAAACTTGCAGATTTAGAACCATTAAGTATGAATCGTGAAAAAATTATCGATAGGATTAGCCGGATAGATGGAACAGGACAAACATTATTTGATGTTGGTCTATCTGGTGCATATGCAATGCTCCGAGGAGAGAGTGGAAGCAGAAATGTTATAATGATTAGTGATGGAGGTAGAGGAATTTACAAAGGAGTAAAAGATAATGCCCTCAATATCGCACAACGAATGGCACAAGAAAATATTAAGATTTACACAGTAGGAGTTAATAGAGGAATAAATGATGATTTTTTACAAGATTTAGCTCAAGTTGGTGGAGGATTATATTTCCCTGCAGGTACTGAGAATAGATTAAAAATATTATTTGGTACACCTGAAGAAAAAGGGCAAGGGGATGAAATGACACTATTTGTATTAAATCCTAACCATTTTGTAACACGTGATCTTGAGCCGGATGCCCGCGTATTTGGATTTAATCAAGTTATACCGCGTAGTCTTGCGCGAACATTAGTTACGACTGATTCGGGCGAGCCTGCATTAACAGAGTGGCGATACGGTCTTGGACGTGTAAGCACCTTAACTGTTTTTTCAGGAAGTGCTGGGCTTGGAGAATTATTGAGTGGAGATAACTCACTTTTATTAACGCGCACTATAAATTATGCTATTGGAAATCCTGAGCGCAAATTACCTTATTCAGTTACAATCCCAGATACTTTTGTGAATGAGCCAGTACGAATACAAGTAATCTCAGATGAATACCCACGTGCAGGAAATATTAGTTTAAGTAAGGTTAATGAAAGAGAATACACGGGAAGAACATTTCCTGGACCAGAAGGGTTTAATGAATTATTAGATACTACGTATGCTGTTAATTATCCAAAAGAATTACAGCGTCTTGGGATGAATCCGCGCGCAGAAGAATTACTTGGTATTGCTGGAGGAACACTCTTTAGCCCAAATGATATTGAAGAAATTGTTCAGTACGTGCGCGATACAGCACGAACAACACAAATTACTAAAGAATATATTATTTGGCAGATTTTAATTATTATTTTGATACTATACCTTTTTGAAATAGTTATTAGAAAAGTTATGGAAAATAAAAAAAAGATATAATAGGATAAAGTATAATAGCAGATAGTTCAAGAAAATAATAAATAATGCATAAAACATAAGAAAGAAAAGAATCATGAAAAGTATAATTATCATCGGAGGAGATACACATGGCACGACAATTTTTAGGGAAAAATATTAACTTATTCCTTATAATTATCCTCATGATTAGTGTTGGGAGTGTTGCAGTACTTTCAACGTATTATGGACAGCGATATGAAACTATAAGTGAGAATAATAAATTATTAGCAGAACGATTAGAAAATGAGTCACGAACACTTCTTGTTACCATACAAGAACTAGAGAGTTTACGGGAACTTTTTAACGAAACAACACTTGATGTAGAACGCTTTGATGTATTATACTCAGAGAAAGATGAATTATTAAGCCAAACATCAGATGAATTAACAACAACAAAAAGTGAATTAGAACAAGCAAAACGAAGTCTTATTGAAGTAACTAATAGACTTACTGAAGAGCAAGCACGTTTAAACACTCTTGAAAGTCAAAAAAATACATTGCAAAGCGATTTAGCAATTTGTGAGAGTGATTTAAGTCGATGTGAAACTAGATTTAATGAATGTGATAATGCATGCCCAGATTGGGATGATTAAGCCTTTTCGATAAAGCATTCCTCACACATGAAAAAAGAAAAACTAAATAATGCGAGTGAACTATGGCAACTATAAAACGATTATTATTTGAATTACGGTATGAGATTTTTAAGAATATACTCCTTAATGTATTCTTGAAAGCAACCCTAGCCTATTTTATTGCACGTATTACCCTTTCTTTTTTTGGACTTCCCTATCTTTTTGCATTTATCTTTGCAGGAATTTATTTCGTAGTTGTATTTACTAAACATATTCGAAGAATTCGTATAAAGATTTTTGAGGAACATAACCCTGAAATTAAAGAAATGCTGACTACTGCAGCAGATAATATGAACACTAGTAATATTGTCACTGAGGAACTTTTTAAAGAAGTTATTATGAAAGTTCGTAAACTATCATCTGGTACGTTAATAAACCCACGTATTGTTTTACTGATTATAATTTCATTACCACTCCTTGCAGTCGCTTCATTTGAACTAAGTCCAGTGTATATCCCTGTTGTTGATCAAAGTGCGCTGAGAGAAAATTTAGATATTGGATCCTACTTAGCAGGCCTTATTAATGGAACACGAACGCATGTTGATATTCCTGACGATATGCTTATTGAGGATGATATATTTGGAGATGTACGAATAGGCGCATTAGGAGATCAAGAGATAAATATACAGATGAACTTAGGTTTTGAGACTGATTTAACACGACCTCGAGAAGAAGATACTTCAGATGTCGATTTTAAGGATTTTCCACCTCAAAGAGATACTGATATTGTCTTTGCTACTGATGTTCGACAAGAACAGTTACAAGAATCAGATTTAGCACGACGCTATAATGAACGTATTAGAGAAATGAATTGAAGTACTATACAATTTACCCTATATAATAGCAAAAATATGTAATAGAATAATCATAAAGATTATAAATAATGAATTTAATGATTTGTAACGGAGGAAATCACCATGACAGAAATTCGTAATCTTGATCGCGTAAAAGATGTTTTTGAAAAAATACAAGCTGAACTTTCAAATACTATTATTGGGCAACAAGAAGTTGTTGGACAAATACTTATTAGTATTATATGCAATGGAAATGCATTGCTTGAGAGTCTTCCTGGACTTGCAAAAACTACAATGGTTAAATCTATATCACAAGTTCTTGACTTAGGTTTTAATCGTATTCAGGCAACCCCTGACCTGATGCCAACAGATGTACTTGGTACATTTCTTATTGAGGAAGATAAAGGAAAAAAGAAATTTGTATTTCAAAAAGGACCAATATTTTCAAATATTGTTTTAGTTGATGAAATTAACAGAGCAACGCCAAAAACACAATCCGCTCTGCTCGAAGCAATGCAGGAAAAGCAAGTCAGCGTTGGAGGAAGTACCTTCAAACTAGATGAACCTTTTTTTGTGCTTGCTACACAAAACCCCATTGATCAGGAAGGAACGTATCCACTACCTGAGGCGCAGACAGACCGATTCCTTCTCAAAATTCTTGTTGAATACCCTAAGGGAGAAGAAGAACTTGAAATTGTTGAGAAATATACTTCTGATAAAGATGTACCAACACCGCGTGTTCTGTTAAGCAAAAACTCGGTATTAATGTTGCAAAAGCTTGCACGACAAATCCCTATTAGTAATGAAATGAAACAGCGAGCTGTAGAAATTGTACTTCGAACACGAACACGAAAAGATATTATTGAATTTGGGGCTTCACCACGAGCGTCATTAGCATTAGTTCAAACAGCAAAAGCTCGTGCATTAATCGAAGGAAGAAAGTTCGTTAGTAAGGAAGATATAGATTATATGGCATATCCAGTTTTACGACATCGTATCGTTCTTAATTTTGAAGCTGAACGAAAAGGAATGACTCCTGAAGATGCAATACGTGAAATCTTAAAATAGAACACGGTTTAATTAGTTCGTGTGCAAAGGATTTACTATGATAGAACCAACATTCCTTAATCAAATTTCACGATTTGATTTGGTCATGAAAAAAAAAGTACTGACACAGTACTCTGGAGAGCGAAAGTCTGAGAATGTAGGAGAAGGGAGAATCTTTAATGATTATCGTGAATATATCCCAGGAGATGATTTTAGACAAATTGATTGGAAAGTATATGCACGAACGGATAAATATTATATTAAGCGATTTGAAGAGGAAAAGAATCTTACATTACATGTTCTTTTAGATGCATCAGCATCAATGGATTTTGGAAGTAAAACGACAAAATATGAATACGGAGCAATGATTGGACTTGGTTTTGCGTATCTTGCCTCACGAAATAACGAAAAATTTGAATTCTCTGTTTTTTCTGATAAAATGGAATTTATTAAAGCAAAACGGGGAAAAAATGCGCTCATCAGTATAATGGATTTCTTGAACACAAAAAAAGCACAAGGAAAGTCACACTTTCAAGAATCATTAACTAGTTTCAAAAAACGATTAAAATCACGATCAATGATTGTTATTTTATCTGACTTTTTATTTAATGCAGAAGAACTTGAACAAACCTTACAATTATTTCGTAAAAGTGAAGTATTTGTCATACAAGTCCTTGATCCAGAAGAATTAAAGTTTTCAATGGCAGGAGATTTTTTGCTTAAAGACTCAGAAGAAGGTAATATTATTCGTACATTTATTAGTAATAGACTTCGCAGTGTATACCGAACTAAACTAGATACACATAATGCACGTATTAAGAATGTATGCACGAGCATGGGAGCAAAGTTTCTAACTGTGACAACAGATACACCTATTTTTGATACATTTTATCGTGTATTGCATAATTGACGGGAAATACTGCTTCCAAAAAAATACTAAACAATACTAATTACAAGGTGATTTACATGACACATAAACCAATTGTTGTAATGATTCGAGACGGATGGGGATACAGGCAGGAAGAAAGCTATAACGGACCAGTTCACGCAGAAACACCATACACTGATCATCTTATGGAAACATATCCACATGTACTTATTAAGGCTTCTGAAGATGCTGTTGGACTTCCACAAGGATTTATGGGTAATTCTGAAGTAGGACATATGACTATTGGCTCAGGAAGAATTATTTATCAAGCAATGGTGCGTATCGATAAAGCAATTGAAGAAGGTACGTTTTTTAAAAATGAGGCATTCTTAAACGCTATTAATCACTGTAAAGAAAAAGGTACCGCATTTCATATTATTGGGTTACTCCAAGAAGAAGGTGTGCATGCACATATTGATCACTGCATCGCATTACTACGCATGTGCAAAGAAAATGATCTTTCTAATGTTCTTGTTCATGTTATTTCTGATGGACGTGATGCGCCAGTTATGAATACCATTATTCATGTAAAACGATTACTTAGTGTTATGCAAGAATTAGGAATCGGAAAGATTGCAACTATAAGCGGACGATATTACGCTATGGATCGTGATAAGCGCTGGGATAGAACACAAAAAGCGTATGATGCAATTGTTCATGGAAAAGGAATGAGTCAAGATGAACAAAAAGACGATCAGCAAAGTAAAGATCAACAAAATGGATATTTTGATGATCCTATTGCCTGCTTTGAAGCTTGTTATGCTCATGGCGAGACTGATGAATTTATTAAACCACGATGTGCGAGGGAATATACAGGAATTAGAGAAAATGATGCTATAGCATTCTTTAATTTTCGAAGCGATAGACCAAGACAGTTAACTAAAGCCATCATTGAGGATGAATTTGAAGGGTGGGAGCGAAAACCACTGAACGTTACATATGTCTGTATGACTGAGTATTATAAACCAATGAATGGCCGAGCACAAATTGCATACGATACACAATCGTTTAAGAATTTGCTGGGAAATGTTCTTGCTGATAATGGACGAACACAGCTGCGTATTTCTGAAACTGAAAAATATGCACATGTAACATTCTTTTTTAATGGACAAGTAGAAACACCTAATCAGGGCGAAGAGCGTATTTTAATTCAAAGCCCACGTGTTGCAACATATGACCTGCAACCTGAAATGTCAGTTGATGAAATAGGTGACCGATTAGTCCAAGAAATTGATAAAGATATTTATGATGTGATTATAGTTAATTTTGTAAATGGTGATATGGTTGGACATACGGGCGTTTGGGATGCAGTCGTTAGAGCATGCAATGCAGTTGATCGAAATGTTAAGAAAGTAGTTGATACAGTGCTTGAAAAGGATGGTGTTGCACTTGTATTTGCGGATCACGGCAATTGTGAAGAAATGGAAGGAAAGTATAAAACATCGCATACACTTAACCTAGTGCCTTTTATTGTGGTAAGTAAAGATGAAAAACTCCAAAAACAAACAGTAACACTTCGTGAAGGAAAAGGATTACAAGACGTTGCTCCAACAGTACTTCAGCTTCTAGAGATTGAAAAACCTTCCGAGATGACCGGTGAGAGTATTATTGAGTGATACGGCGAAATTATTATTTTTGTTATTATAATTCTTAACAGATAATTCGCTTTTGACATATAGATTTTAATCAATATGTATGATTATATGAAGACTTAAAAAGATTTTTTCGTTCACGATAATTATGAACCCTGTTAAAACATATCGAAATGGACTCTTACTTAAGAGCTGCAGTGAACTTCTTGCAAAACAAGGAATTGATGATCACGTTCCACTTCTTATGAAGGTAGAAGCTGAACATGGTGAAGTTCCAGCATTTCTTGAACGTATTGCAGATGAACTTTTTCATAGTTCGAATCTTTACTCTCGCAATGAACCCGTGCAAACTTCATTCGCACCTGTTGCATCACTGGGGAGAGGGAATACTGATGATACTGATTATCGAATGCGATTAGACTTTTTTTTAGGGATACCTGACATAACACTTACTAATGAGGGTGAGGCTGATTCGCCTGAGTCACAGCGTCATATTGATTGGCAAAAGCAACACTTTAATGCAAGTGTTCTTTTAAGCACACAGTTCCCACCAAGTTATGTTGAAAGCCCAGAGCATTTATTGTGGGTTCGAAATGTAGCATTTGTTCTTGCGCAAATAACAAACAGGGCAACTCAAGATGAAATTGGACTCTGTTTGCCAAAATCATATGGGCCTAATGGTAATGCCTTTGAGCGTAATTATGATGCAATAGTGTACTCACCAGGTCATGAACCACCTAAGTAATAGACTTTTTTATTTTAGTCATAATTCGAATTTAGTTATTTATTCATTTGAAAAATGCAGCATTGAATTTTAATTAAAATTAGAAAAAGATTATATATCTATTTTACAGATTTTAAAATTTTGTCAAGAATCTTTTTGTTTCCATTCCAGTCAAGAACGACTTGAAGAACATCTTCGATTTTATCAACTGCAATAATCTTTACTTTCTTAAGACGAGCTTCATCAATAACAATGTCTTTCATATTAGATTTAGGAACTATTACATGCGGAATTCCTGCATCAATTGCAGCTTCAATTTTATATGAAACGCCACCAATTGGTAAAACCTCACCCCTAACCGTTAAGCTACCAGTAATTGCATAGTCTTGTTTTACAGGGACTTTCTTTAATGCAGAGATAATGGCAACAGCAATCGCAATACTTGCACTGTCTCCTTCTACTCCCTCATACGTTTGCAAGAATTGTACATAAATGTCCTGAGTATCTTTTAAGTCAAGACCAAAGTATTTTTTAACAATAGCAGATACATTCTTAACTGCTTCTTTTGCAATATCACCAAGCTTACCAGTTGCAACAACTTCATTTTGTTTGCCCCCTGGTGTTACTTCTGCTTCAATAGGAAGAATAATTCCAGAAAAAGCGCCACCAGAGCCAAGAACAGCCATACCATTTACACGACCAATCTTCTTACCTTTAGTAACTAAAACTTCATATTCTTTTTTGTGTTCAATATATTTATCTGCCATTTGTTGCTCAAGCGTTCGTGCAACTTTTTTCGCGCGAAGTACATGCTTTAATTCAACACGCGATGCATTTTCTTCAATTGCAGTATCTCCTGCAGCACGTACTAAACCACCAAGCTCACGAAGCCGCAGAGTTAAATGGTTTTTTCGATTAGCCATGCGTCGTGCATCTTCAATTATCTGAAGAACTGCCTCGCGTGAAAAATGAGGGATTCGCTTATCCTTCTTAACTTCTTGAGCTATAAATCTACCTATCTTTAAACGATTTTCTGGAGTATCCTCCATAGTTTCTTTCATATACACTTCATACCCATACCCGCGAATTCTACTTCTCAATGCTGGATGCATAGCCTTAACAGTCTCAAGATTACCTGCAGCAATTAAGATAAAATTACATGGAACTGGTTCAGTACGAACCATCGCACCTGCACTTCGCTCTGATTGACCTGTGATTGAGAATTTACCTTCTTGAATTGCAGTAAGAAGCTCTTGCTGAGTAGTTGGATGAAGTGTTCCGACTTCATCAATGAAAAGAACACCCATGTGCGCCTTATGAATCATACCGGCAACAACACGCTCGTGAGCAGGAGTACCAAGACCACCTGATTGAAATGGATCGTGTAATACATCACCAAGCAGTGCACCTGCATGCGCTCCAGTAGCATCGAAAAAAGGGACTTGTTTTTGATCATAATTATCAACAATGACTTTTGGAACCAGTGTCTTACCGCTCATTTTCTTACTAAAATTAATGAACATGATAAATACTGCAAGAAAAAGCATTCCACCTAAGAAAAATGCAGTAAAAATAATGGCTCCAGCTGTATGCCCAAATTCTTTTGAATAATGATTTAATGCCCACCAAGGTGCAAGCATTGCTAAAATTAAGAGTGCAAACATGAAAATATTTTGACCTTTGAACACATTTGAAGTGCTCATTTTTGATTTGAAAACTAATTCACGACCGGCTCCACCTTTCATTGTCCGAATTAATGGAGTATTCTCATCATTCATATTAGGAAATGACACAATATCAACTAACTTTTCTTTGGGAAGTAATTGAGCAAGCGCCATACCAAGCATACTTTTTCCAGTTCCTGGTTCACCAACTAAAAAAACATGACGACGCTGAGATGCCGCCTTTTTGACAATATTTATTGCGTGTTCCTGTCCAATAACTTGGTCAATTATTTGGCCTTGCACATCAAAGTCTTCAGTTGAAGTAAATGTTGCCCATTTATTTTCAGGAGAATTTTTTGAGGCTGATCTTACAGTAACTTTACTTTTACTTTCAGACTGTTCTTTAGAAGCTCTTATTTCCGAAGAATTCTTTGTCACTTTTTTTGATATTTTTTTCTTTTTGACAGCCATAATGTAACCTTTATCTCGAATTCGTAAACTTTACTGAACTCTATTTATTTAAATATCTTTTGGAAAATAGTTCACAATAAATATTTATTAGTTTGCTAGGATTATTTATGTACATAATTAATATCATATAGTTTGTTCATGACATATTACTTATACAAGTCATCAAATGAACCTTTTTTAGTGTTTGTTTTAGAATGAGATTTTGAGGCCATTGCATGAGACTTCTTTCCACGAATTGGTTTAATGGTAAAGTCATACCCTGCTTCAGTTATTTTATCAAGATGATAATTAAGAGATTGAGAATTAATTTCTTTTTTTAAGTCAGTAAAACGGGTTCGAATGTCAATATATTTAATTAAAAGATACAACGAAACAAATACAAGGACTGCAATAATAATGTAAGGGATTATCATAGTGTGAGATACATTGTTATATTTATATGCTTTCCGATTTGAAGAATATATATAGCATTTCTGCCGTTTATACTTCATTATATATATTATGAAATATTTTCGGTTTTTGAGAGGAATAATATAAAAAAGATACCTTTCCTCCTATATAGGTGCATGCAAGAACTAAGATAAAAAAAAGAGTAGCAACTCGCAAACTTAATGCTAGATGCACAAAGAAACGAAGTATATCTATAAGTGAACAAGCATTACTTAAGAGTGCACTGGGAGTATCAATTATTGGCATTTTTATGTTATGGGTGTTTATGCATTACAGCAGTTTTCCTGAAGTTGCACTTGAAGATGCATCACATAATCCAGATTATGAACGGTTTATTACGTATGGTATTGTAAAAGATGTTCATGAGACCGATGCAGTTGTACAATTAACACTAGGTGAACAACGCTGGATTGAACAACGCGCAGTTCATTTTAAAGAAAAGACTGAACCATTAGGAATACGTGAGGATCAATTTATACGAGTCTTAGGATACATGCATAATGGAAGAATGATTCTTAGTGAGATTGATGTATATGAATAAATGTTAACTTAAGATATAAATGTTAAAGATTATATTAAACTGAAATTTATAAAGAAAAAATATTATTTTTTTTGCCAGATTTGAAACTGATTATAGAGACCAAATTTTAGAGGTATGTTCTTTAAGCGAACAAAATTTTTACGAATATTTTGAGAGACAATCCCTTTTTCTGTGAATCCATAATCACTCATAATAAGACCTTTAGAATGAACTAAATTTACTATACGATTAAATTGATGAGGGTCAGCATTTCGAAAGATTTCAAACGCACGTTCAATATACATATCATAGCCTTTCTTTACAAGCTCCGGAGTATCGTGATTAGCATCGCCAAAATAAAAAATAAGACTAAGCTTTACATCTTTATAAAGTATATCAACATGAGAATAATTCTTTTTATTCTTAAACATCCACCATCCACCTGGTGCAAGATTTTTTAATTGAGCACACAGACCCTCAAAAAATGAACGATTGTCAAGACAAATAAAAGTAATGTGCTTTGTTTTTGCATCACAGAACGCATTCACAATGAGAAGAAGTGTTGCGACATCACTTCCACTTCCAGGATAATAAATTGATACTTTTTTCTTACCATAAGGTTTATTTTTGAATTGCTTTGCTACTTTAGTGAAACTAGCATAATCGTCAGGGTACTGAGCAGAGATTTTTTTTAAGTCAGGACGAAACGGTTTACAAAAAGTATTACTTATTACTTGCTTTAGTGACTGCATCATCAATCATCTCCTCTATTGATACTTTCTTTTGACGTTTGTGGTTTATTTGATTTTCACGTTGACGTCTTTCCTGCTCAGCCATCAATTCTTCATTTTTAAAGAAATCTTCAGTCTTCGTTGATAAAAAATTATCATCCTCACTTTCAATATTCTTTTGACGTGTTTCTTCTTCAACTAATTGATCAAACTCAGAATCCTCTTTTTTTTCTTCCTCATGATGATCATCATCACTTCTTATATAACCACTTGAATCATCTTGATTTTGATACATATTATTCTCTGAAGAGTGATATGCATCCTGACTTTTTTCATGGTAAGAATCATTAGGAGAAAGTCCATTATTAGCAACTCCACTATGATAATTATCTTGTTCGTCTTCCATTCCCACGCCAAATCCTTTGTACATAGATGTGTTAGTGCAGTAATAGTTTATAAATTTTTTATTAGAATAGGATTTTTTTTAGAATTTTTCCAGTATATGAAAATTATTCACGTAAAAAGAATATTTTTCTGAATCTTTAAAATAATTTTAATTTTTGATTGCAAACGTATAATAAATAGTATTCTTAGCAAAATAGTATGAAATCAAAAATTGTATCAGCACTTATCTCGGCAAATATCAGCGTCATGAGTATTTTTAGTACTGCGTATTTCACTCACAAATTTCATCAACCAATTCATCGTATGGTAAATAATATCATGCATCGAGATATTCAGACTGAAGAAGGACATTTTAAAGATCCTTACGGATTGCAAGTTGTGGGTAAAATTAATGAGCAAGGAAAAAGAGAAACATACCTTATACATACTCCATCACAAAAAAAGATACAAATTACACCAGATATGTTTCCACAAACAGCATCAATGCTCGAGAAAATTGTTGAGAGGAGTTCCGATATGACTCCACATGAAGCCCATGATTATCTACGGGCACTAAATACCATTCAAGGAACACTATATGAGATAATTGATTCACACAGAAAAGAGTACTAAATATTACTATGAAAATCATTACGAGGCGAGGTAGCATGGCAGATATTGTCTATAAAAGATCACTATATGATAGATTATGCCGGACAGCAGTAGGTATCGGATTAATCTATGGTGCATTTAATGCAGGTCAAGCATGGCAAGATTATAAACAAAGTCAAATACCTTATCAAGTGATTAATGCAGGAAAAGAATATTTACTTATGGAACAACAAACACGAAGAACAACTAAAATTGACCCACGTATTTTTACAGAAAGTTCAGGTAATAAAGCAGATTTACATGCAAATAGGTCAAGTATTGATGCATTGCTTGGTGAATAATTTATTGTATAGATTGATGAAAACCAAAAGATTATTTATAGATAGACTATTTATAGAGATCTAACAAACTTTGCTGAGGTGATTCTTTAGAGGAAGATTCCTTAGGTTCATTTTGAGAAGTAGATTTTTCTTTTAAATTATTTTGAGAAATTATTTTTTCATTCGATTGCTTTATTTCTTTGTTTTGAGATGGCACAGGTACTTTTTTTAATCCTTTATGAAGCATCGCACCTATATCATCTTCCATTTCTAACTGAGTTATAATCTTCTTCGAAGTTTCAATAACTTCAGAGGGAAGACCTGCTAATTTTGCAACATGAATCCCGTAACTACGGTCAGTTCCACCAGCAACAATTTTACGTAAAAATACAATACTGTCTTCTTTTTCGGAGACTGCTATATTAAAGTTATGAACCTCAGCGAAATCATCTGCAAGCTTATTTAATTGATGATAATGAGTAGCAAAGAGTGTTTTTGCTTTAATTTTCTTTAGTATATATTCAGCAATAGCCCACGCTAAACTAACACCATCATACGTTGATGTTCCTCTCCCTATCTCATCAAGTATAATAAAACTTTTTTCTGTTGCATTCGTTAAAATATTAGCTGTTTCATGCATCTCAACCATAAATGTTGAGCGACCTGAGGCAATGTCATCGCTTGCACCAACACGCGAGAATATACGATCTGTTATTGAAACTAAAGCAGTTTTTGCAGGAACAAATGAGCCTATGTGAGCCATAATAACAATAAGAGCATTTTGCTTAATATAAACAGATTTACCTGCCATGTTAGGACCGGTTATAATATGCATTCGAGATTGATCATTCATAGTCAAATCATTTGGAATAAATAAGTCCTCACGAGACTCAACAATTGGATGTCTTCCCTCAGTTATAGCCATAACACCATCATCATTTAATTCAGGACAAACGTACTTATTTGCTAACGCAATTGAAGCAAAACTTTGCAAAACATCAATACACGCAATATGTGAAGATGTTTCTAAAACTTGCGCCATTGAATGTGACACTTGGTCAATAATTTCCATAAATAAATTACATTCTAGTTCTTTTATACGCTCATCTGCAGTCATAATTGTTTGTTCTTTGTCTTTTAACTCAGGAGTGATGTATCGCTCTGAATTAGTTTGCGTTTGCTTACGGATGTAATGGTCAGGAACAAGATTTAAATTAGATTTAGATACCTCTATAAAATATCCAAATACTTTATTATACGATACACGAAGAAATTTAATCCCTGTTTTCTCTTTTTCCTCTTTCTCAAATTCAGCAATCCACTCACGCGTATTCTTTTTGATTTTTCTTAAATCATCAAGCTCTTTATTGAATCCATCACGAATAATATTTCCTTCACGTATAATAGTGTTTGGTTCATCAAGTATTGCGTTACTAAGTAATTCTTTTAGCGAGGTAAACTCTTCTAACTTTTTTTGTAATAAACGTGACTTTGTTTTAGTAAGTATATTATTTAGATGAGGAATATGTGACAAACTCATGCGCAGTGAAACTAAGTCTTTAGGTGATGCATTCCGAAAAGAAACACGACTCATTAACCGCTCTAGATCGTGAAACTCTGAAAGAATTTCAGCAATATCCTCTTTCATTATACGATTATTGTATAATTCTTGAACTGCTTTTTGACGCTCAACAATTTTTTCTTTTGTAAGAAGTGGACGCACAAGCCATTGACGCAATAAACGTGAACCCATACTTGTTTTTGTTTGATCGATTGTTTTAAGAAGTGAAACATCATTAGCTGAAGTAGGAAGAATATTAAGATTAGCAATTGTTGTTTTATCCAAAAACATATACGTCTTGTGCTGAATGACTTGTAGTTTTGTAATATGAGATAAATCACTTAACTGAGTTTCTTTTAAATATGCAATTAGAGCACCAGCAGAGGAAACTAATAATGAATATTCTGAGGACTGTGTGAAAGGAATATTGCATTGCCCCTCTAATGTTTTTTCTGCTTTTTTCTCAAAAAAGTGAAGATCATCATATGTATGAATACAGTAATGTTTTAATTTTTGTGCAAAATCTGATTTTTCAAGACTAAGAGGAATTATTACTTCAGAAGGTTGATATTTATTTAACTCGTTATCGATTTTTTCACTAGTAGTTGCTAAAACAAAGAACTCGCCAGTCGATATATCTGCAATTGCAAGACCGATAGCATCTTTTTCTTTATTTAACGCTGCAATGTAATTATTGCTTTTGTCAGGGAGCATCATTTCATCAATTAACGTTCCTGGAGTAATTATACGAACAACATCACGCTTCACAAGACCCTTTGCTTTTTTCGGATCCTCAGTTTGCTCAACCATGCACACTTTATAGCCACGTTTTACTAATTTTGCAATGTAGGGCTGGGCAGAGTGATAAGGTATTCCTGCAAGCGGAGCTTTCTTTTCACCTTTCCCCCTACTTGTTAATGTGATATCTAATTCCTTTGCAGCAGTTTTTGCATCGGAATAAAATATTTCATAAAAATCCCCCATTCTAAATAAAACAATACAATCAGGATGTTTTTGTTTGACTTCCATATACTGACGCATTCCAGGTGAAAGGTGTGACATGTCCCCCATATTATGCTAAAATACATGGAGATTTATATGTCTTACTTTAGTAAGGAGTGGTCACTCACTAATTATTTTGTTTTCTATACTATAGGCTTACTTTTATATAACAATTGAAGAAAGATTTATATAGTATAAAATGAATGATAAAGTATGGCAATCTTTAAACCACGAAGCATTCCACCACAACGCTTTGATAGATTTTGTAAAAGAATAGCTCATGATGTGAAAAATAGTTTAATTCGGCAAAAAAATATTGTGTATAGTTATCGACGAATCAAGGATATAAACCCTTGTGTTGCAGTCTATGAAATTAATTCTCGTAAAGGAATGTTTGGCATATTACGGACAAAACAAGCATATGTAACAACGTATTTCTTATATGATCTGCGAACACAGCATTATCACATTAAAAAAATATACGTTTCTCTTCTAAAACATAGAAAAGAGGAAATTATTAACGAAGAAGCATTAAAAGAAACAAGAAATAGTTGTCAGCATGTCTTACATAATGTTCACCATGATTTTTTAGTTGAAAAGCATACAGGTAGAAGTGGATATAAACACTGGCGACGGCGAATGGATATATGGTTTGCTCGGAAATTTGTCCGGCATCATGAAAAGAAACAAGAACAAAAGCTTAAAGCTGCGTAATGCCTTTTCTAAAAAAATAAAGAACTATTTCTTAACATTCTGAGAAACAGCATTAGTATCGACTTTGCCATCAACAATCTGCATCACTACTCTTTCGCCAGCAGACCAGCGAGCATAAGGACAACATAAAGTTGTCCGAGGAAAAGAAGATTATTTAATAGGTATAAAAAATCAAATGCTATTT
>JBLKOW010000013.1:0-17452 GCA_047603135.1 Candidatus Woesearchaeota archaeon
AATACCAAGTATTTTATAGCAAAATAAAATACTTCATAAGGAATATATTACATTTAACCCTACCTAGCTCAATGGCTAGAGCGTTCGGCTGTAGATGGTCATTTGATAACGTACAAACGATATATGAGAATGACTCAGCCAAAACCGAAAGGTTCCTGGTTCAAGTCCGGGGGTGGGGATTTTTCTTTTTTTATGAATATACTAAAGGATGTTCTTTAATGCGTGATGCTACTTCTAGTATTATTTGAATGTGTTTTTCTAATGAATTTCTTCCGGCATAACCAATATTAGGATTAAATTCTTCAGTTTGTTTAAGAAATATAAGGTCATCATCATTTTCAAGAAGATAGCCTCCTATTACAGGTATTCCTGCATGTATTGCAGACGCTCGTCTGTGATGCCCATTATATGGAAATAATTGCACTGAACCATTATGCTCTGACCTAATGAGCGGAAGCGGTGGAATGTTTCTCCAACCATAATTAGGTTCGCTGAGATATAAATCAACATCGCCTGCAAGATACTCAGCGATTTTTTCTCTTTTTCTATCTTCATCTTCAGGGTCAATTAATTCCTCAAGTGCTTTTTCTATCATGCTTTCAGAAGTATTTTGGTGTTCCCAATATTCAATTGTCTTAGGGTTAGCAAGTACGATATGCATCTATACCACCTTAACAAAATCACTTGCTGTGCTAAATAGAATAATTGTTTTTTCCTCTGGAATAATAGCTATATCTTTTAATTTTTCAAGATGACTTTCAGCATCACAGACAAAATCGTCACGCCAATTATCACAGTAATGTCCAATTGTTTTTATATTATTTTTCTCCAGCATAAATGCGCACTTTGCAATATGGTCAGAATCCCCTCCAATCAATACTGCTTCAATAACTGATGAAGATTCTTGCGCTGAATGAAGTGCTTTAATCATGCGCGGGATGTATTCCTCTGGATTTCCTTCAATGTGGTCGAAATGTGAAATTGCTGCTTGTTTCTCTTTAAATAATACTACACAAACTCCATTCCCTAGCTTTTTACATAGAACTGGGTTTTTTGATACGAGAAATTGTTTGAACGCAACATCAGCTACGCTAGGGTGCTCGCAAGCACGTGTAACTTGATTCATGAGTTCTTCTTGGTTATTTTGTGAGTCCATATACTATGGTTGGTTTATGTATTTAAAAAGATTTCTATTATTTGTCACTATGTAGTTAAGAATTATTGATTAGAATTACCACCCTTTTGCTTCATAATGCAATGCTTTCTTTTCTCCTGCATAGATTAAAATTTGTTGAAGTGAGGGTATTACTGCAATCGTTTTAACCATATCATAGTTTTCTGTTGGGCAGGTTGTGTAATCATCATCTTTCCATCCGTCAAGGTGGTTCGCAACAATAGGTATACTATGTGCAGTAAGAATTTTTCTATTTGTTTCAAAATGCTCTGGGTCGCCACCGATAAGCACAGCTCTGATATCTGTTGCTTTTGATTTCTTTTGAAAATTTTTTATAAGTCGTGGTGTATATTGTTCTGGCAAGATATGCTCTCTATCAAAGTGTGATAATGCCCCCCATCCATTTCCAAGAAGTGCTATCCCATTACAATTAGAATATCCTGCAGATACTAAAACTCCTTTACTTACTCGATATGTTCCATACTTGACATCTTGTGGATTGCATTCTACTTGTTCTCGCGTGCAAATATCACTTATTTCTTCTCTGAATTCCATATAGTGCGTGTAAGAAAAGGGAATTTATAAAATCTTCTCTTCTTTATTACTTATGAGTAGTATTTTTGTGTTTATGAGATAATATTCTTTTATAATAACTTGTGTTTAGATGTTTTTTAGCTTATTCTGTTTCAAAGAATACTTTATACAGCTTATATGCACTATAAATGTCTGCTTTTGAAACAACTTCGCATGGTGAATGCATGCCTAGTACTGCAGGTCCTGCGTCAACACAATCCATGCCATATCGTGACATGAACATGGCAATAGTGCCACCGCCACCCATATCTACTTTTCCTAGCTCTCCTGTTTGCCAGGGGATATTATGTTTAGCTAGTAAGTTTCGAAGGTATCCCATGAATTCAGCGTGTGCGTCGTTTGTGCTATATTTTCCACCACCGCCACCATATTTCTCAATCGAAACTCCTTTCCCAAGGTATGAGACGTTTTGTGAGTCATTTACGTCTTTAAAGTTTGGATCCATTGCAGCGGTAACATCTGCAGAGATTGACACGGCGTTTTCTAACATTTTGCGGTGATTAATTGTGTGATTTTTTTTGGTATTTTGTAGGCATTGTGTATAATCATATGTAAATTGTTCTAGAATAAAACTTGCTGCGCCTGTATCACCCATTGATCCAATTTCTTCTTTATCAACAAACATTGCAATTGCTGTTTGTGTTGGTTTTTTTGTATCGAGTAGTGCACGCAGTGATGTGTATGCACATACTTTATCATCATGTCCATAGGCACCAATTAATCCTCTGTCAAAACCAATTTCAATAGGATTTGTTGCTGGAACAAGTTGTAATTCTGCACAATTAAAATCTTCTTCGTGTATATCATATGTTTCGTATAGATGCTGTAATACACTAAATTTTATCTGTTCTTTAATTTTCTCGTCTTTTACGGGAATGCTTCCCACGATAATGTTTAATTCTTCGCCTTCAATTAATTTGTCAGCTTTTCGTTCCATTTGATTTCGTGCTAGGTGCGGGAGTAAGTCTGGAATAATAAATTTTGGATCAGTTTGTTTGTCTCCAATATGGATGTCAACCTTTTTACCTTTTTTTGTAATAATTGTGCCATGCAATTCTAAGGGAGTATTTACCCAATGATATTTTTTAACACCACCATAATAATGAGTTTTAAGGAGTGATAATTCTGAGTCTTCATATACTGGATTCGGTTTTAAGTCAAGCCGTGGTGAATCGACGTGGCTTCCTATAATTTTGAGTGATTCTGGTTGTTTCCCTACTATTCCTGCGAAAATTGCTTTTCCTTTTACTTCTTTATAGAATTTGTCTCCTTTTTTTAGAGAGGTGATTTTAACTATATTTTTAAATCCAGCTTTTGTAAGTAATTCTTTAATGTTTGCAATGCACATTCGTTCAGTTTTACTTTTTTGCAAGAATGTTTTGTATTCTTCTGCAAATGTATGGATGGTTTTGTGTTCTTTTGTCGAGTATTCATGCCATGAATTTTTTTTAGTATTTGTTAGTTTTTTGTATAGTTTTTCATTTTTAGACATATTTTCACCTAGGTTTTTCCGAAAGGCTTTGTTTATAAGTTTTCTGAGGGTTGTGGTTTCAAGAACAATAATCTTTATATACTAGTATAGCTTTTAGGATACTGATAAAATGGATTCATATCAACAATTACGTAAAATGGCTGAGATTTCTAAGAGTCTCAAAAAGCATGGTCTTGTCTCTGACGATGATTCTGCTATGAAGAGTGCAGAAGATGTAGTTCTTGGTCGGGGTGGGCATAGTATTTATGTTTCAAAAGATAAACTTGAAAAAGAACCTCAGTTGGATGAGAAGCCTTCGGATTCAAAGGGTAATGCGCAAAAGTCGTCTCAAAGTAATATAGATGCTTCAGCCATTCAGAATTGTACTAATCGTATTGATTCTTTAGATTCTCAGATGGGTATTATGCGTACAAAAATGAATGAAATTATTGCGAAGCTTAATGAATTGGAATCAAAAATGCAAAATCAACCTCGTCATGAAGTACAGGCAACACTTTCCTCTGAAAGTTCATCTAAGAATAATGAGTCAACTCAATCTGCTGGTGTAGAATCTAAGAGTTCGCCTGACATTTCTAAAAAAGATGAAAATAAAAATAAAGTAGTTCCTGAAGTGAAGAAAGAATACAATTCAGATGATGTTGCTGTGGATAAGATATTCTATGCTGGTAATAAACGGTAGTTTTTGTTTTTGCATTGTGTAATTATCTAATGTAAATTTAAAGCCTATTATTTGAAAATAGAATCTGTTCATAAGTAAAAGAACGAGCTTTGTCTATTCTAAAATTTTTTCAACAGTTGCATCAGCAAATATTTTCATTGTGTCAAAGATTTTTAATGAGGGAAGTTTTGGATTTAGTAATTGAAAATCTGTGCATGCAAGAACAACGCAATCAACTTCTTTTCTTTCAAAATCACTAATTATTTTTATTAATTCTTCTCTGTCTTCGTTGTTCCGTATTCCTGTAACGAGATTAAGAATAATTCTTCCCATTTTTGCTTGTTGATAATCATCGGGAATTTCATAGTTGATTTGATTTTTCTCAAAAGCATTCTCATATAGTTTATTCTTAATTGTTGCAGAAGTGGAAACAATTCCTACTTTTTTGAGTTTATTTTCTTTGAGAAATTTTACTGTTTCCTCAATAATACTCAGGACAGGTATCTTAACAGCATTCCTTATTTCTTTAATAAAAACATGGAGTGAATTGCAAGGCATTACAATAAAATCTGCTCCTGCCTTTTCTAATCTTTTAGCTTCTTGAATGAGAAAAGGAGTGATTCTTTCAAATCCTATACCTTTAGAAATAGCTTCTTCTTCAATTTTGTAAGGTAAAGGGACGCTGGCAATTATTATTGAAGGTCTATTTGTTTGATTTTTTTTTTGGCAAGAAAAGACTAAGTCTAAGTAAAATTTCGAGCTTGTTTCTGGTCCAAGACCTCCGATAATACCTGCTACTTTCATGCTTGAGATTAATCGTGTGTTGATATATAAATTTTATTTAAACAAGGCCTTTACATTTTTAGAATATCAAATTTAATGAGCTTAACGCCCTTCAAAGAAAATTAAATAAAAAAATAAAAAATTTAGATTTATTGTATACTGATCACTTCAACATCAAAGTACAGTGTTTCTCCTGCAAGTGGATGGTTGAGGTCAATAGTAATTGTTTCATCAGTTACTTCAACAATTTCTACTTGTGTTGGCATTCCTGTTTCAGTCATCATTTGAAGCATCATACCTTCCTCGAGTTCTTCTTCAATACCAAGGTCTTCACGTGCAATTGTTTCGACAAGCGCAGGGTCATATTCGCCATAAGCTTCACTTGATGGTACACTGAATTCTTTTGTTTCACCAACAGACATTCCAATAATTGCTTGTTCAAAACCAGGAATCATTTGTTGTGCACCAATGGTAAAAGTAAGTGGTTCCATGTTTAATGAACTATCTGCAACTGAACCATCTTCAAGTGTTAGTGTGTAATGAACACTCACTGTATTTCCCATTCCAGCTTCGCTAGGCGCTGTTGTTGGGATTTGTTCTTCTTGTCCTATTTGTGGTTGGTCAGCAATATTTTCTTGTTGAAAATCATCTTGACCAAGGTCATTTCCTATATCTCCACATCCTGCAACTATAAGTACTGTGATAGATGCAAGTATTATCATCATTTTTTGTATCATTTTAACACCTCACGCTTTGTTACATGGAATCTTTTATAAGTTTTATAGTACTTTATTACCTTTGTTTCCACTGGACATTTATAGGAATAATATTTAAGAGTATTTTTATTTTATTTTTATTATGATTATGCAAACATTTTGTTTTTTAGATGGTATTGGTACTTTGAAAGAGAGTCATTTATGGGAAAGTGGTATAACTGATTGGAATAGTTTTGTGCGTGCAGATGCAATTAAAGGAATTTCTTTAAAACGAAAATTAGTTCATCAATCAGTTCTTAGTCGTGCTAAACGTGCGCTTTTAGCTGATGATGTTGGTTTTTTTGTGCGTCGATTACCAATGATTCATCACTGGCGTTTATTTGAATATTATCGTGATAATTGTTTATTTATTGATGTGGAGTTTTCATCAGTGCAAAACGGTTTCATAACGTGTTTGAGCATTTATGATGGATATCGTGTTATAACTGCAGTAAAAGACATGACTTGGGATGAGCGAGCATTAAAAGAAATTTTCTCTCGCTGTAAAATGATTATTACTTTTAATGGCAGTGTGTGTGATATCCCTTTACTTAGAAAATTATTTCCTGCGATGATACCTAGCTCAGTACTTCACTGGGATTTACGCTACAGTGCAGCTCACCTTGGTTTTGCTGGTGGCTTAAAAGAGGTTGAGCGATTACTTGGTATTTCTCGTCATAATACTATTGTTGATAGACTCTGTGGGGGAGATCCTTATACACTGTGGAGAATGTTTAAGGGGAGTGGCGATCGATATTATCTTAATCTTTTTGTTGAGTATAATCAAGAAGATGTTCTTAATCTTGAAACGATTGCACAAAAATTATATCCTATGCTTAAAGAAAAAGCACTGGATAAGGATTACCAGGCAAAGTAGACTTTTCACTTCCTTCTCTCCAAAGCTTTTTAAAATCATTATGCCTTGCTGAGTGCATGATTGATGTAATTTTACTTGAACCAGAACATGAAGGGAATGTTGGTGCAGTATGCAGAGCTATGGCTAATTTTGGTTTTTATCGTCTTATTGTAGTTAATGCGCAGTGTGATTTAACACGAGATGCTTTTTTTCAGCACGCAAAACATGCTCAAGGAAAAGTTAGTGTTATTCATCGAAAACGGATTCCTTCATATGATTTACTTATTGGAACAACTGCTAAGGTTTCTGATGATTATAATGTTGAGCGAACGCCGGTTGCTTCGCGTGACTTAGCAGGGTATATTGAAAAGTATGTTCGTTCTTCAAAGAATACAAAAAAACGTATTGGTTTGCTCTTTGGCAGGGAAGGAAATGGGCTTTCGAATGAAGAATTAGCTCGCTGTGATATTGTTTCTGTAATTGATGCTGATGCTATATATCCTACCTTAAATTTAAGCCATGCTGCTGCAATTTATTTATATGATTTACATTCTGTATTGCACCCAAAAACAGTTCTTAAGTCTATAGAATATGTTACGCAGGATGAGCAAAAGCGTCTTATTAGAATGATGTCTAAAATAGTGGCACTGCATTTTCCTGCTGGCTCTAAGCGTGATGTACAGCGGACAATTTGGAGAAATGTTTTACGCAGAGCCGTGCTTTCAAAACGAGAAGCATTTGGGATGATGGGTTTACTTAGACGCGTTCTTGCAAAAAAGAAGTAATGTGATTCTTTTAAGATAATTAAATACATTAAGAAAAAATTTAGAAATGTTTTATTCTTCTCATAAATTTTACATAAACATTGGAAGGAATATGTTTGCAAGGAGCACTACTAAAGTGATTAAACTTACTTTGCCCCAGATTTTAAGTGCTTCTTTTTCTTTAAATTTAAGGAGTAGTACAGTTAACATCATGCGTCCACCATCAAGTGGTCCGATTGGTGCGAGATTAATTAATGCAACACCTATATTAAAAATAAAGAGGAGTAAGAGGAGTCCTAGTACCCACTCAATTATTGGGATAAAGAATCCATACGTTTCTTTAAATGAGTCATCATATTTTGAAATTGGTGCAACCATAACACCTAGATACCCGCTTTCTACATCAGGTGATGCTGCAAGCTGAATATCATATGTTGTTGCGTTTGTTGTTAAGGTAATTATTTGACCTGGCTGTGTAGTACTCATAACACTCATGAAGTCTTGCAGAGTCTCTACTCTTGTGTCATTTACATAGTAGATAAGTTCCCCAATACCAATTTCTGCTTGTTCTGCAGGGTACATTGTTTCATTTTCTCCAGGGATATATCCGCGTACCATCACATTTTCAGTTGTTACTGAACCAATCATTGGATTTGCTACTAAAAGAACTATTAAAACTAATGCTCCTAAAATTATATTTGCAAGAGGACCTGCTGCATACATTGCAAGTTGATGCATTGGTTTTGCTTTTTTCATATGTTTTTCATCAGGCTCTACAAATGCTGCTGGAATAATTGGAACAAGGATTGAGAAAAATGCAAAGCCAGTTGATTTTACTTTCATCTTAAATCTGCGCGCAACAATGCCGTGAGCTGCTTCGTGTACTACTGCAATAATGAAAATTGCTACAATAAAGTAAGTGAACGGAACATAAAAGAACGCGCTTCCAAATTCAGTTTCTACAAACGGTTGTACAATGGCAACTGATGCCATATCTGGCTTGCTTACAAACATTTGGATAAGCATATAGATTAAGTATATGAAGATGAAAATCATTCCTGCGAATCCAATGTAAATACCGCTGTAGCTTGTATACTTTACAAGGCGAGGATACTTCTTTGCAATGGAGTCCATCATAGGTATTCCCCATTTTGCACGGTATAGAACCATGTAAACTACATATGATATCCATTTTTGGATTTCTACATTTTTTCGATTAACAAAAAGATATACTCCAAGAACTAGTACAAACAGAATTGCGAGGGTAGTTTCTTGAAAAAGAATACTTACATCCATCATTTTTGGTATTCCTACTTCTTACGTTTTGGGCGAAGCTTTCGTGTGCCTTTTGTGCCTCTACTTCTAATCTTGCCGAGTGTTACTTTGAGCGGATCTGCTCGAATTTTTCTTTTGGTTATTTTATCGACAAAGATGTTTTTGAAAAGGCGTGCTTCAGCCTCTGGGAATTTAGCCATTGTTTAGTGCCTCCTATTTAACTTGCTTCATAACTTTATCGCTTAAGATTTCCCAATAAAGAATCTCAACGCCTTCTTTACAGTCGTTTGCAAGTTCTTCAGGGATTTCAAGATCGAATGTTTCAAATGTAGCGGAATCCATGATGTTTGCCATGTTTCCATTAACTGATAATACTTGTGCAGTTTTCTTCTCGACAATAGGTACTTCAATATTATCGTGTCCTGGCATAACGAGGTTTCGTTTTTTACCATCAAGTAATCCAACCGCCATAAGATTTACTTTTGCGTGTCCGTGTTTACCTGGACGTGATGTTGCAGTGCTTGCAACTTTACATGCAACGCCATCGATGACAACGTAGCTTCCTTTTTGTAATGATCCTACTGATGCTATTTTAGTATCTGCCATATGCTCACCTTCACTAATCTTTTACGTTTTCTATACGAACGATTCAGTATCTATTTATAAAGATTGCGTCGAGATGATTTTGAGTATGTTGTTAATAAAAAACAATATCCACGTTCGGCATATTGATGTTCATGAATTGCACTGCCTCACAACTCAATGTGGGTAAGAAGCTTTTTTTGATCTTTCTGTTATGTTTAATTTCGATGTTCTTGTAAATGGTGTTTTTTTTGTTCTGATTCTTTTTTGAATTTCTTAATTGATAAATAGTTTTCTGTATCAAAAATAAGTAAAAATAATAGTAAAATTATTAATATTAATAAAAATATTTATATAAGTATTATATTATAACATATATTATCTGTAATCTTGTTTCTAAAATCTTATTTTTTAAGATAGAAAGGTTTATATATAAGTAAAAATAAAAATATATTTAATAATAATTTAATACATAAAAAAATAAGTATAAAGTGTAGCGACAATGATTGAATTTAGAAGAAAATTATATCGGAGAGGTTCTAGTTTTGAAACTACTATTCCTCGTCCACTATTGTTTACATTGCATCCTAAAAAAAAGTATTCAGTCGTCTTCAAATTCGATCAAAAAAAGAATCAATGGTACATTGACTTCGAACCAATTCAAAATCACAAATAATGCTCTAGAATGGCCAACATTCGTCTGACACGTTGGCGAGACGAGTCAGGGAAAAGAGGTGAAATAGATGATGGATGAAAGAAGAAATTCTTTTATCTAATCGGGAGGTGCGTACGCCAATACGCATCTCCTTTATTTTCCTAACTTACATGATGGATGAATACGATGGATAAACGACTGCGAGATATAATACACACCCTTGACTATCATGAATTACTTAAGATTAGAAAGGATCTTGATTCAGGTGGCTATCATCTAAAAGAATTTGTTACCCATGAAATTGACCGGCGTAATAAAAGTCATAGTGTGTACTGTACTACATGCGGGGCTGAGATTGATGCGAAGAGCCATCGTACGATGACTATGGTCTTTGGTCCTTCCGATTTTAGAAAAAAAGCGACATTTTGTGGTAAGGACTGTCTTGAATTTTTCTTGAAGAAATTAGATGAACAGAAAAAACAACCAATTTCTCCTATAAAGCATGCTTAGTTTTTTGGTTTCTTGATAGTATGGTGAAATCTTAAGTGGGTAATATAGTCTTTTTACTTACTGTATCTAAATAAAAAATTGTTTCTTGTATTTAGTCTTTTTCAAAGAAATAGTAAAAAAAAGAATAAAAATGGCAAGAGGAAACTCTTGCTTGTATGTACTAATTATTTCTTAACACTTGCTCCTTTTTCTGCTGGAAGTTTATCGTTCATGATTGCTTCAGGAATGCCTGCTTCAATCATTTTCTTCTTCATTTCGTTACGAGTTTTACCTTCCATTTCTTTAACAATTGCGTCAGCTTTTGCTTCAAACTCAGTACGACGTTCTTCCATTTCTTTTTGGAGTTTTTTCCTTTCTTCTTCAAGTTCTTTTAACTCTTCTTGTGATACTTCAGTCTTACCGCTGGTAATTTCGTCTTTATACATACCTTGATTAATTTCTTGGCATACAAGCTTTGCATCTTTGCCTTCAACAAGAACGCCCATACCTAAACAGGTTCCGATGATTTCTTTTGCACGTGCAAACGCATCTTTGCCCATCAGGTTGTCTTCTTTCATCTTTGCAATCTTAATGATTTGCTCGATTTTAAGATCAGCAACTTTGTCGCTTTTTGGACTGCCTGATCCTTTGTCAATTCCTGCTTCTTTTTTAATTAATTCAGATGCTGGAGGAGTTCCAACTTCAATCGTAAATTCTTTTGTTTTTTCATCTACCTCAAGAGTGATTGGAACTTGCATACCTGCAAAAGCTTCTGTTTTTTTGTTAATTTCTGCAATAACTTGTCCAATGTTTACTCCTAAAGGACCTAATGCAGGACCGAGTGGAGGGGCAGCAGTAGCTTTACCACCACTTACTAGAACTTCTAATTTTTGTTTTCCCATTATTATTCATCTCCCACTTTCGTGTTGGATTCTCCCTGCCGTAGCATGGAGCAACCGGTTTTATTTTATGTTATTATATCTATTCTGCAGGTTTTTCGCTATTATCTCTTCTGATTACTTTTACTGCATCAAGTTTAAGAGTAATTGGAATTGGAACTGCTGCTTCAAGTAATCCAACAACAACTTCTTCTTTTGATTTGTCGATACGAATGACTTTAGCATTTTCTCGTTTAAACGGTCCTGAAATAATTTCAACAATATCATTTTGTCGAATATCAACTTCGCGTTTAACTTGTTCAAGCATGTGCTCGATTTCTTTGTATTCGATTTCGTTAGGAAGCACACCACGTGCATATGGAACACCTGTTGCACCTTGTTCGACGTCTCCACGTGTATCAGCTTCAACAAAAATATAACCTCTCATACCATGAGGTCTTATAATTGAATAAATATTAAACCCTTTTTTCTCAGCATTTGTGGTCAGGAAGTCCATAACTTGGTCTTCTCGATTTGCAGTTGTTCGTACCGCGAAAATATGGGTTGAAATTTTACTTTCTTCTTTATTTTTTTCTTTTTTAGCTTCTTCTTCTTCCTGTTTTGCTTTCTTTTCAGCCTCAATTTCTTCTTGTTTTTGTTCACTTGCATTTAATTCAGCAATAAGTTCATCACTTTCATCAGTTGATGTTTCTTCTAATTTTGCGTTATCTTTTTCTATTTCTTTATCAACTTCTGCAAGTTCTTTATCAATATCACCAAGATGCTTTTCTTCCGTTTCAATATCTTTGTCTATGGAATTAAGAGGTGCTGTTAATTCTTCATTTTCACTTTTTTCTTTTAGTGTATTATCAACAGCATTAATCTCTTCAGCTTCATCTTTAATTTCATTATCAACTTCTTGTAATGAGTCTTTATTTAAGTCCTCAGTAGAATTTTCACTTATTTCTTGAGTAGTATTTTTTTCTTCTTCAGCTACGTTTTCAGTTTTTTTGTTTTCTTCCATAGTAATCACGTTAGAACATTTGTGTTATAATTGTTATTACGAATCCAATAAAGCCTATGACGAGAATTCCTGCGCCAGTAATGAGTGTGATAATTTTATATTCTTTCATTGTTGGTTTTTTTGTCACTTTAAGTACTCGTCCACATTCTCGAACGAATTCTTTAAAGCGATTTTTTAGGGTGTATTGTTCGTTATCCATTTTTGTTTCCTCTGCGATTTCCAAGCTAGGTCGTTAGGAATCTGCAGAATTATATAGAGAAAGATTTTCCCGCCATTTATATATGTTTTGGTAAGAAATGGTTTTTCTCACTTAGACAAACTCAATACCTAGTTCGTCTCCTATTTCTCGTTTTCGCTTGTCTTTGATTGAGTTTCGTGTTCCAAAAATTTGGTCAGAATTAACTCCTGTAATAATGAGCATTACGCGAAGTGTTTGTTCCATATCTTCATATATTTGTGCACCCCAAATAACGCGTGCATCTTCATCTATTTTTTCAGTGACTGCTTCAACAATGCGTCTTGATTCTTCAAGGGTAAGTGAGGAAGATCCAGAAATATTAATGAGGGCTCCGCCGGCATCTTTAATATCTACGCTTAGTAACGGGTTGCTAATAGCTTTTTCAACAGCCTCAACAGCACGCTCGTCGCTGTCGGATTCTCCTACTCCAATAAGTGCAACTCCTCCATCACTCATTACTGCTCGGATATCAGCAAAATCGAGGTTAACCAGGCCTGCTTTTGTAATTAACTCTGCAATACCTTTTACTGCATTTGTAAGTATTTCATCAGCGATTTTAAATGCAGTATTCATGGGTAAATCTGGAGCTAATTCAATTAATTTATCGTTTGGAATAACAATAAGTGTGTCAGTATTTTCTGCAAGGCGTTCAAGCCCGTATAGTGCGTTTTGGTATCGTCTGTTTCCTTCCATTGCAAAAGGCATGGTGACTATTCCAATCGTGAGAATTTTTAGTTTTTTTGCTACTTCTGCAATAATTCCTGCTGAACCTGAACCGGTTCCACCACCAAGGCCACAAGTAACAAATACCATGTCAGCACCTTCGATAGATTTTTTGATTTCTTGTTCACTTTCACGTGCTGCTTCTTCACCCATTTTAGGATTTGATCCAGCACCAAGGCCTTTTGTTACTTCTTTACCAATGAGAATTTTTCTATCTGCAGTAGTATACAGTAAGTCTTGTGCATCAGTGTTTACTGCAACGGTTTCAGCACCAAGAATTCCTACTTCAGAAATACGGTCAATAGTATTATTTCCGCCACCACCAGAACCAATAACACGGATTTTGGCATTTTGGGTTTGAAGAAGTTGTTCTAGTTCTTCGTCGAGTTGATTTTGAGTTGGTTTTTTAGTACCTACCACTTGAGAAGACTGTTGTAATTTGTCATATTTAGTGCCTTGTCCCTGTGATTGTGGGTTTGTGTTTGTTTTACTTTCAGAATTTTGGTCTTCATCAATGTAGGTATCCATCATCATGCCTCGTTTTATATCCTATATATACACTCCGTGCATTTTTCTATAGGTGTTTCATCATCTAATACAGTTTGAACTTTACTTATATATAAATCTTTTTCCATCGTCTCGTCAAAGTAGTTGGTTATTTCTGTTTTTTATTCTTATTCTATTAGTTGTATATTTTGAGAGACTATTAGTATTCTTAATATTTAATTCATTAGGTTAATTATTTAAATCTCGCATATATTTTTTTTATAATGAATGCTGAACTTAAATCACGCATGAAAGAATTTCGGGCTTTGGTAGCTGAGGCTATTCGTGAAGAAATTGCAGTGCAGTCAGGGCATTTTAATAATAGTTCTTTAGGTAACGCTTCTCCAGAGAAGGTTTTGGAGGTATTGCTTGAATATATTTCTCGCGGAAAAATGATTCGCGGTGGACTTGCTATGCTTTCAAGTGAAATGTATGGTTTTAAGGGTGATGAGCGTAAAACACTTGCTACTGCTTTAGAATTAATTCAATCTGGTTTTTTAATCCATGACGATATTATGGACTGTGATGATATTCGACGTGGAAAACCTGCAATGCATGCGTATTATAAAAGTAAATGTACTTTTTCTGAGCCTAAAGTAGCGCAGCATTATGGAGTTAGTATGGCTCTTTGCGTAGGAGACCTGGCATTTTTTATGGCATCATCAATGATTGCGCGTTTTTCTTCGCATTCTTCTCTTGTATCTCATGAAAAATATTCACTAAGTATGCTTCTGCATCAGGAGTTAATGCGTGTTGCACTTGGACAAATGCAGGATATTGAGAATGGTTTGTCTGATACGATTACATCAGAAGATACTGTTCTTGCTATGTACTCCTGGAAGACTGCAAGTTATACTTTTGCGTTACCTTTGAAGCTTGGCTGTTTGCTCGCTTGCATGCATACTTCTGAAATTGATGAACAATTTATTGAAAAGGAATGTACTACATTATCTCAATTAGCGTATCATTTAGGAATTCTATTTCAGCTCAGAGATGATGAACTTGGTTTGCATGGAGATGTTGCTACTTTAGGAAAAAGTATTGGCGTTGATTTAGTTATGCATAAAGATACAGTATATCTTGCAAAGCTTCATTCAAAGATGTCATCAGAAGAGCGCTTCGAATATGATGCCCTGCGAGGAAGTGCGAGGTCTGATTCAAAGAAAATGCAATCACTTGTCAGTTTTGTACAGGATCTTCTTACTAAGTATTCTATAGCTGATGAAATTTCTGCCCTGCAAAATGGTCACGTTATGAAGGCACGCGAATGTATTGATATATTGTCTGTTACTAAAGAGTACAAAGAATTGCTTTATGGTTTAGCTGATTATGTTTCTGCGAGAAATAAATGATTTTTTCTATGTTGCAATAAGTGCAAATGGCTGTTTTTGCGCCCTAATTTTTGTTCCAATTACAATAATGGTGTATTCTCCTTGAGGTGCGTTCTTTGGAATAATTATCTTTTCTACATTGTTGTTGTTAAGAAATTTATTTTTGTAGGCTGGATTTTGCGCTGATTCATTTCCTGCAAATGTATTACCGTAGAATATGTCTCCATTTGGTGCAAGTACAACTAAGTCTAAATCATTCCATATTGCATGAGAAGGTTGTTCGTTCCATACAAGTGTAATACTTCTTGGTTTTGATTTTGTTTTTGTGATAAATCTATCGTCTGTTTTTTTGATTATGTTGTTATCAGCATACCATATTTCTTTAAATGTTTCATTAATAATATTAAGTGATGATGTTATGTTGATTCTTCCCCATCCTTGGCATACATTAGGGTACTTTGTACAGTCTGCTTCAATATATGGACTATTACTAAGACCAAGTTCTTGAGGAGGAAGTATATCTGCTCCATTAATGAGGGTTGCTTTTACTAATGCAGATGTTGGTTCATGATTATGTTTTTCTTTGAAATATTGACGTACTATCGCGCTCATTCCTGCAACGTATGGTGCAGCCATACTTGTTCCGCTTAGGTGCATGTATTCTTCATATGTAGTATTTCCTATGGTTAAAAGGCCTCTTCCTGTGCATAAATCTCGCTGAGTTGCAATACGTCTTTCTGTAACTTCTGTTTCAGTTTCAGTTCTTGTTGTTTGGGCACCGACACATTCTTGAGATCGAGCTCCTGTAATAAATGATCCCGGTGCTACAAGATCAGGTTTAATTCGTCCAGTTGTAGGATTTCCTTTACTGCTGGAAGGAGTTACTGCATGTATACTTGCAGTTGCTGATTCATGTAAACTGCCTACTGCGCCAACAGTAATTGCATTTTTAGCACGCGCTGCATTTCCAAGTGAATCTCCTCCTCGCTGATATATAGTATCACCTAGTTTAAAACGGTGCGTTGCATAATTGCCTGCTGATAGAATAATGTTGCTTACAGGATTATTATTAACAAATTGATCAATATTTCCGACGCGCGGTGTATAGTGTCCTTGACACGAGCCAAAACTGTTTGTATGGATGGTGCTGTTTTGAAATAATTGCGAAAGGTCATGTGGCACGCCCTCAAGTGTCATAACGCTTGTACTGCGGCGAATGAGTTTACCTTCTGAGTTAACCGATGGAACACCAAAACAAAAGATTGGGCTTGGTGAACCAGGAGTCTCAATGGGTGAACCAACACTTTGAAATTGAATTTTTGCATCTGGTGCAGGTCCTTTAACAAATTCATTATTACCTATAATCGTTGAGGTGACATGTGTGCCGTGCCCACTTAAGTCACGTCCATCTCCAACTATTTTTTCAATAGATATGACATTATCTTTGATTGCAGGATGTAATGTTTCTATATTTCCTGTATCAAGGCCTGAGTCTGCAACGGTAATAGTCTCGCCTTTTCCTGTTAAATAGAGTGTTTCCATAACTGGGAGACTAAATGTTTCTGCAAGTGATGCATCATTAAAAAATAAGCGAGGTCTAGGAAATATAACGTTGATTTGTGGAAATTGCATTAATTCTGGAAGAAGTTCTGCGTTAATTCTTGCGCGTATATATTTATCTTCAAGAATTGAAATGCTGCCGTGTTCTTCAAGAAATTCTTTTACTGGTGTTTTATTATCATAGAGGTAAATCTCAAAAGTCCATACATCATTATTTATGACATTTCCTTGTTCGTCTAAGATTCGTCCAATGATTAATTCAGGGATGACGCGGTGTGCTGGTTGATAGGTTCGCGCTACTCGAATATCATTATGCTCTTTAAGTATGTGTAGTGGGGTATTTGTTCTGATGAGAAATGATTCACTCCCAAAGTAATCAAGGAGTGTTGCATTTAATTCCCAGAGAAGTTCGTCAAATGTATGATATGTGTAATTGTCATATAACTGTATTAGATTATATCCTGTGTCTTCTGTTGTTGTTATATTAGGGATGTATATTGGTTCTTCGTATAAAGGGTCATATTCTGCAGATCGTAATTGAATGGGTATTATACAGTCTTCTTTACATTCTTCATACACGACTGAGATGCTTTGCGGACTTGGAGTGCAGGCAGTAACTATAAGCAAAAGTGCTATGCTTAACAGGAGCTTTATCATGTTCATAATGCCTTTAGAATGTTGCTACTTAAAAAATTTAAGAAAGTTATGGGTTTGTGGTTTTTCTTAATATTTATGAAATAAAATATTCAAGGCTATTGTTATATTAGTTTTCTCATTCTATTCTCTTAACCATAAGAAATTTATGGTCTTTTTTTGACTCAATTACATATCCCATCTTTTTATAGAATTCTTTTGCAGGATTATTCTCCCATACTAAAAGCTCGATTTCTGTATAGCCGTGATTTTTTGCGATTTCTTCAAAGTAATTCATGAGGTGCTTTGCAATTCCCTTTCCTTGGTATGCTTTTTTTAAAAATAATCCTGTTATTGCTAGTCTATTATTGAAAATCTCGCCTTCGAGATTTGAATTGGGATTCAAATACCCCGCACTTTAGTGCGAGATTTTTAATTCCAA
>JBLKOW010000014.1:0-17008 GCA_047603135.1 Candidatus Woesearchaeota archaeon
GCAACTGAGCCAAATGCTTGTGATAAATCTCCTCGTATATTTGTCATCCTAAACCCTGCAGTGCATTTCCTTCAAAATCTATAAATAAGTGGAATTTCTTTATATAGAGATTATCGACATACTTATCTATATAAATCTTTACAAAAAGATAGTTTTTTCTATACTATTACTTCTTTATTGTTTTATTGTTGTTTAATTTGATTTTTATTTAATTTTAAAAAATAAGAATCTTTATAAAAATAGTAAACATTACTAAATTATTCGTCACAGCGAGTGAATGAACTTACCAATTCACATATAGGGTTACTTAACTCTGCTAATTTCATACAGAGTTTATTTTTTGTTGCTATGCAATACACGTAACAAATAACAAAAACCGTAACATATTAATAGTAGTTTCCTTTTTTTATCATAGAGTTGAGACACGTATTGGTCACTCAACGACAATAAAAAAGAGGGGGAAGTGGTTATCATGATTGTAAAAGATGAATTTTTAGGAAAATTAAGAAGGTATTTTTCATTAAATCTATATGAGGTAAAGATTTGGGCAGCACTCTTATCACGAGGAGTATCTACTGCTGGTGAATTAAGCGACATTGCAAATGTACCCCGGTCACGAAGTTATGATGTTCTTGAAAGTCTTGAAAAAAAAGGCTTTGTTGTTATGAAAATTGGAAAACCAATCAAATATATTGCTATCCCGCCGTCAGAGGTTGTTGAGCGTGTTAAAAAGAATATGAAGATTGAAGCAGATGAAAAAGTGAAATTACTTGATACATTAAAAGACACTGAACTGCTTACTGAATTAAATACGCTTCATACCCAAGGAGTAGAATTAGTAGAGCCAACTGATTTATCTGGAAGTTTACGTGGTAGACATAATCTTTACAACCATCTTGAATTAACCATCAGAAATGCTGAAGAATCAGTTGTTATGATGACGACAAGTCAAGGTTTAATGAGAAAAGTTGAAGGATTAAAACCTGTTCTTGAAAAATTGAAAAAACGAGGAGTTAAGATTCGTATTGCTGCTCCTGTTACTAAACAAAATACTGCTGCAGTAAAAGATATTAGCAGTGTTGCTGAAGTACGCCATACCGATGCAAAAGCACGGTTTGTTATTGTGGATGGAAAGGAATTGATTTTTATGGTTCTGGATGACGAAGAAGTGCATCCAACATATGACATAGGTATTTGGATTAATACTCCATTCTTTGCAGGCGCACTTGAAACACTTTTTGATGTCGCATGGAAAGGCCTTAAAAAGGTAGAACTTAAAGCATCAAAATAATTTTTTATTATTTCATTCTTTGCAATAAGCAAAGATTTTTTCTTTTTACTTTCATTTTATCATTATCTTTATAAAGTCGCAGTTACTCTGAGGCAGTATGGCAGATGTTACAAAGATACTTAAACAGTTACATCCTTTAGAACATGCAGTTCTTTTAGGTATTGAAAAAGCAAAAGATATTGAATCGCTCGTTGCAATTAGTCAAAAACAAGAAATTGAGGTGCGAAGAGCACTTCAGTGGCTCAGTAACAAAGGTATTGTTGAAACTTCTGAAGAAACAAAACAACTTATTACGCTTGGAAGTAATGGAAAAAGATATGCAGAAAAAGGACTTCCAGAAAAACGTCTTCTAAACGTACTTGCACAAAAAGAACAAACGATGGAAGCTCTTATGAAGCATACAGATTTTGAGAAGGGAGAAGTACCTGTTTCTCTTGGCGTCCTTAAGCAAAAAGCAGCAATAGATATTACCCCTGATAAAATAGTAAAAATTACCGAACAAGGCAAGAAAATGCTGACAAAAACTTCTCTTGAAGAAACATTTTTATCACAATCGTTTCCTCTTAGCGCAGATAATCTAAAACCTGAAGATACATTTGCACTTACTAATTTACAAAAAAGAAGAGATATTATTCAAAATGTTACACGAAAGATTTTAAGCTGGAAAGTTACTGAATTAGGGAAAAAACTATGCGCTGAAATACAGGGTCAAGACAATGTGAAAGGCGCGTATGCAGAACAAATAACTCATGGGATGCTTGTTGATGGATCGTGGAAAAATAAATCATTTCGTCATTATGATATTCATGCAGATGTTCCCGCTATTAGTGGAGGGAAGAGACATTTTGTCCATCAATCACGCGATTATATTAAACGAGTTTGGCTCGATATGGGTTTTCAAGAAATGGAAGGAAGTATGGTTCAATCAGCGTTCTGGGATCTTGATGCATTATTTGTCCCGCAAGATCATCCTGCGCGAACTATGCAAGATACATTTTATTTAGCAAATCCACGGGAAGCTACCATTCCACCTGCGCTTATAAAAAAAATTAAAGAAGTACATCTTAATGGTGCAGATACAGGAAGTAAAGGCTGGCGTGGAACATGGTCTGAAAAAGAAGCAAAAAAGAATATTTTGAGAACTCATACAACTGTTCTTTCAGCCCAAACCATCGCGCGATTAAAAAAAGAAGATTTGCCTGCAAAGTTCTTTGCCGTTCACAAAGTGTTTAGAAACGAAACACTCACCTGGAAGCATTTATTTGAATTCCATCAAGTAGAAGGAATTGTCATCGATCCTGATGCAACATTAGCGCATCTTAAAGGATATTTAACTGAGTTTTATACTAAATTAGGATTTAGTAAAGTTCGTATGAGACCTGCACATTTCCCTTATACTGAACCAAGCCTTGAGGTTGATGTATTTCACCCTGTAAAAAAGCAATGGATTGAACTTGGTGGTGCTGGTATATTTAGACCTGAAGTTGTAAAACCATTACTAGGCATTGATGTACCTGTTCTTGCATGGGGCCAGGGGCTTGAGCGAGGAATAATGGACTACTATAAATTTAGTGATATAAGGCAACTCTATAATAATGATTTAAAAGAGCTGCGTGAAGCACGTACATGGTATTAGCAAGGCTTATGTACCTGACAATAACCAGAATACACATACATACTATTGTTATTAGAGTATAAAAAAATGAAGAGTAAAAAGTCAACTTGCACGGCGAACTTATGTGTTTCTTTTTAAAAAAACACATCGCCTCAAAGGGCAAAGTAGACTTTTTAATTGTGAAAATTTAACATAATGATGTGAAACAATGCCTACCGTAACTTTAAACAGAAAAGAAGTTGAAACCATACTTGGAAAAAAGTTATCTGATGATGTACTTAAAGATAGGATTTCAATGCTTGGAACTGATCTTGAATCACTTACAAAAGATTCAATTGAAGTGGAAATTTTTCCAAATAGACCAGATATGCTTTCAGAGCAGGGATTTGGACGAGCTCTTGCTAGTTTTATCGGCACAAAACCTGGATTAAGAGAATATAAAATCAATACTTCTTCGTATACGGTAACTATTGACCCGACAGTTAAAAAAGTTCGGCCGCATACATCATGTGCAGTAGTTAAAGGATTACAGCTTACTGATGAAAAAATTAGGCAAATTATTCAAATTCAAGAAAAATTGCATATAACATATGGAAGAAATCGAGCAAAAGTAGCAATAGGTGTGTATCCATGCGAGAAAATAGCATTTCCTATTACTTTTTTTGGAGCAAAACCAAGAGATATACAGTTTACGCCACTTGGTTTACAAAAAGAACTTACTGCACTGCAGATATTATCACAGCATCCGGCAGGACGAAATTATGGGCATTTACTTGAAGGAGAAAAAATATTTCCTTTTTTTAAAGATGCAAAAAATAATATTCTCTCGATGCCACCAATTATTAACTCAGAACATGTAGGTAGAGTTGATGAAACAACGACAGAAGTATTTATTGAGTGTTCTGGATTCGATTATGAAGTACTTCATACTTGCTTAATTATGATTGTTACTGCACTTGCAGATATGGGGGGAAAGATTTATTCAGTGACTCTTCATGAGGGAAAGAAAAAAACAGTTTCGCCAGATATTAGACCGCAGACTATGAAACTGGATATAAATTATTTACAAAAACGCCTTGGTATTACTCTTTCAAAAAAAGAGATAGAAAAATTACTCAAGAAAATGGGATACGGTATTCAAAAGGATGATGTGCTTATTCCAGCATACCGGGCAGATATATTACACCCCATTGATTTAGTTGAGGATATTGCAATTGCATATGGATATGAGAATTTTAAACCAATTATTCCTAAAGTTGCTACGGTTGGAAATGAACTACCGCTTGAGCGACTTAAAAAAACTATTTCGGAACTTTTAATTGGGTTAGGATGCCAAGAAGTATATACCTACTCAATAATTAATGCAGAATTTCTTAAAACTACTGGATTTGATACGCGCAGTGTTACACTCGCTAATTCTTTGTCAGAAGAGTATAATGTTATGCGAACATCCCTTATTCCCAGCCTTTTATCAACATTAAAAACAAATCGTAATCATGAATATCCACAACAAATATTTGATATGGGAATTGCATTTAGTGATATATCAGATACAAAAAAACTACAAAAAGATTCTTTATCGCAAACCCACGTTGCTGAACAAGAACGATTATGCATTGCATTGTGTGGTGAAAAAATTGGATTTACCAACATTAAACAAATTGTTAATTACATTATGAAACATTTTAACACTACCTATACCCTCAAAGAAAAAACACATACTTGTTTTTTAGAAGGACGCGTAGGAACGATACATACATCACAAGGAAATGCAGGCATTATGGGAGAAGTGAACCCTTTTGTACTTGAATCATTTGGACTTGAATATCCCGTTTCAATTGTAGAGATAGATTTGCAGATTTTATACAATCTGATTAACGAAGGCACCATTTAGAATATTTTATTTATTTTGATCACACAAAGTGCAATGACGATGTGAACACCATGAGAGGGAAACCTGTGACCGTATTGAGTAACTTCGGAGCATGTGATATGATCAAAGTTCATGATTATTTATATTATTTTTTTAGCTTCTAAAAAATCTTTCTCAATTATTTCCCTTAGTTTCGGGCGATATAGCATAGCTGCTGGATGATATGAAGGCATTACAGTAAACGTTACCCCTTCATATGCAACCTTGTGTATTGTTCCATGGATTTCAGATATTCCTCCAATTGCATTCATTGAATTGCATGAAAATCCTGATAGCACAAATTTTGTAGCAAAATTTCCTAGGGGTATGATAACTTTTGGTTTAATAACCATAATTTGTCTTACTAAATAAGGAGTATGATTCATTATTTCTTGAGTATTTGGGTTTCTATTTTTCGGAGGCCGGTACTTAAGAATATTAGCGATATATACATCATCAAGTGTTAATCCTATCGACTCTAAAAGCTGGTTAAGACGTTTACCTGCAGAACCTACAAAAGGAATTCCTTGTGCATCTTCTTTAGCCCCAGGCGCTTCACCAATAAACATAATCGATGCAGAGATATTGCCTTTACCAAATACAAGATTTTGAGCTGCATCTTTTAAGGGACATTTCAAATGAAGCAAAATATCACTTTTTATATCATCTAAAGCTTGCTTTTTTGACATAAGTTATCCCTCAAATCTTTTACTATTAACGTACCTTTACTTTTTTAGATTTTTTGACTTTTTCTCACGTATTTGAAAATCAACACAAATACGAAAAATACGCGGAGAAAACTGACCACATTTTACAAGCTGAAGTATGTTAACATTAAACCCGAGTGATTCAGCAATAGTCTTTATTTGTCTTTTATAACCCTCAAACTCATCTTCTGCTAAAAAACCATACAAATGAACGTATCCACCTGTATGCAACCTAAGCAAGGCGCAATCAAGAAATTGTTCTGCACTTCGCGGTAAAGGCATAATTATACGATGAAACTTTTGAGTATAATTCTTTAGATGTACACGAACATCAGCATTGTAGAGCTGGACATTCTTTATTTTATTTTTCTCACAATTCTCTTGAGCATATTTATGAGCAATTTTATTTAACTCAATTCCTGTTAGAGTTTTATAGACTGCATTTTTTCCAATAACGCACACAAATGGTGCAATTCCTGAGAACATTACTAAAATATCTTCCTTTTTTTTTGTTTCTGCAAATGTTTTATTAATTAATGAAACAATGCGTAAACGTTCAGAACCTGAACGTGCTGAGAAGTAACATTTTTCTACATGAAGTTTAAGCGCGCACCCACTTTCTTTATGAATAGTTTCTTTGGTACGTTTACCAGCTATAATGCGAAGCTTTTGTGTACGGTATATTCCTGAATGTTCACCGTGCCTTCTACAGACAGTAGTTATATTTTTATGTGATGAAAGAAGCGTTTCGCCAATCAGTTTTTCTTTATGACGAAGCTCATCACGCACTTCAATAACAGCAATTGTTCCAACAATATCAAAACTCGTTGTTAAGAATTCACGCTCGCTGGTAGTAAGATGAGGATGAAGTGCATCACGTAATTTTAATGGTTTTTTTGAATTCATTATCTCACTTTTTATTTTTTTACCAAAAGGAACTCAAATTTGTTTGTTTTCGAGATTCAGAGTACGTTCGTAATTGTTCAATCATCTTCATAACACGTTCCTCTGAAAAATTATGATTAGTAATTAGAATTTTTTCTAAAGCATCAAAATCAACAGGATTCCACCTAAGCGTATATTCATCAGAAACAGGAATTGTCTTAATAGTAGTATATACTTCATCAAAATCAAACTCTAAAGAATCTTTAAGTGCAGTTATTAAAGCATCCTTTGTTTTATGCTCTTTAACTAACTTTAATGCATTTTTAGGACCAATCCCCTTAACTCCGCCAGGATTAAAATCCGTTCCAATTAAAATACATAGCAAAATAAATTGTTCGTGATCAATTCCAAGCCCATTGAGAACATCGCTTAATTCAACTAATTCAGGTTCATATGTTTGATAATCAAGTTTAGAGGTTACTTTTCTCTTTCCAAGTAATGATAAATTTCGAATAACACGTGGACTGCCAACCATTAACGCGTCAGCATCCTGCGTTGCAACTGCATATGCATCACCTTTTTTAACCATATGACTTGCCTGTACTTCAGCTTCGCTTGGCGCTTCTATTATAGGTAAACCACAGGCTGAGACAAATTGTTTTGTTTCTTCAATTATTTCTGAAGTTAACTTGGCAGTTCTTCCTGCATATTTCTTCATTTCAACAATATCGTGGCGGGCTTCTGCTGATTCATATTTTTGCTGAGCTTCTTCTTTTACTTTATGACGCTTTTCTTGTTCTTTTCGTTTTAATTCAGGAGATTTTCCATCAAAAATACACACAAGTTGTATTCCTTGTTGAATCAGACGAGGAAGACGGGAAGAAAGCCCAATTAAATGAGAAGTAACATTTCCTTTAGAATCAGTAAAATAACTTCCATCAGACTGACGAATCGTTGTTAAGAATTGATATAGCAATAATGACATATCCATGCAAATAACTTTTTGTGATAGACTCTTAAGAGGAATTTCTTTCCCTGCTACTAATTCTTTTATTGCAATTCCCATGGTATTTAGATTTTTATAAATTGTACATCATTAAAAAGTGTTTCTTTATAGAGCTGGGCTTTTTTAGTTAATTTGCCTGAATACACAATAAGAAGTGATGTCTTAAGGAAATACGATTCAACAACTGCAAATGCTATATCTCCTTCATTTATTGTTTTCTTTGCTAAAGCCTTACATATAAAAACAGCTGAACCAACAGAGGTTGGAACTTTAATCTTTAAGAATTTATCAGATGAACGCTTTTGAGCATAGTAAGTAATAACAGTAATATTTTTCTGGGAAAAAAGATTTTGAAGTTTTTTATCAAAAGAAGATTTACACGCTTCATCAAAATAAGAACCATCAGTTATTTGATATGTCTTTTCGATATATTTACTAGTATTATCATGAGTGTTTTGCGATTGAGAAGGTACGCTAGAAACTGCAATAGATATCATCTTATTTTGCTTTTCTTTATCTACTGCTTGAGTTTGTGAAGGTTTTTGGGAGGATAATGGCCGATTCTGAATTGAAGAATCTTGATTTTTTACTGTTTGATGAGGAGTCACTTCTGGATTATCATGGTTTTGCTTTGGTTGCACTGCACCTGAAGAAGGAATTACTTTTGACGGGGCTTGTTCTGAAGCCTTTTGTCCTAATACACTTGAATTTGAAGATGGACTCGAATGAGGAGTTGATTGTTTTTGAGTTTGTTCATTTTGAGATTCAGAATGAAGATTTTTTGAAGGTGACGCACTTGAGTTAGAAAGTTGAGAAGATTGAGTTGATTGATTAATTTTATCCTTTTGATTAAGAGATGATGATAATTTAGAATTCTCTTGAGTTTGAGAGGATACAGGAGTATTTTGGTTTTGTGAGGATTCTGATAATTTTTGATTCGTTTGGATTGTCGTTTGTGCTCGATCTGTATTTTGTTTACTTGAATTTCTTTGTAATACCAACTGTTCAGCCTCAGAATCAGATACTAAAAACCATTTCCAAAAAAGAACTTGTTCATTATTAATTGACGCATTAAAAGGAATGGCAAAATCTTTTATTGAACGTAAACTAACACGGATAATTGGTGATTGCGTGCGATCTTCAAGAATTGTTTGCTCCTTTAATAATTCACAGGCTTGCCGATCCTTTTGATTTAATTTTGAAATAAAGTTTTGAAGTTGTGATTTATGCTCAGGAAGATAATACAATGGAGAACCTCCGCCAATTTTAAGATGAGTTATTTTTACTTCGCCCGAAGAAACAGCACTGGATAAAAACGCAGAAGCAAAAATGCTTGATATTTTGAAATACTGAGCTACTTGAATCGGAGTACTGGGACCATTATTCTTCAAAAATCCAACAATATCATATCGAGGCATATTTTTAGAAAAATTAAGCGGTTTATATGTTTTTTTGAAGATAGAGTCAGTGTCTATTTAATTCATATAGCATACCAATTAAGCTAAAAAAATAAATGAAAACCTGGAAAAACCCCCCTAGGCAAGCCCAAAGAGATTCTTCCAGGAAAAAGAGGTGATTATACACTATTAATTGTTTTGAAATTTAGATAACTTTTTCCAAGATATTTCAAAAAGAGACTGAAGTGTTTGTGCAAAAAATTGACTATTTACCCACACTCCTGAATCATAGTTTGGATGCACATCCTCGTCGCCCAAAAGCATGAACGTTGCATGTGAATCATCAACAATTATAAATCGACCAAGTGAATCAGTTGCTTGTCTTATTTCAGCATATTCAGATAACTTTTTAGCAGCTTCTTGATTTGATTTTGTTATTGGTGCAACAATTCTAATAGATACGCCATTTTCGCGTGCACGGTAGAAAGATCGTCTAAAAAAGTCAGCTTTTCTCTCTAAACCTTTTGCAGTTGTTACAATAGTTATTGATTTTTCAGCTGATTTAAACAGTGAATCAAGATGCGCGTATAAGCTACTTCTTCCTTTGAAACTGCCTGATAATTCTGAAGGCTCAACAGCATCAATTCCTTTTGAATGTAATAGATTTAATTCTTGAAGCATTTCACTTTCACGAAGCTTATCAAGATTCTTATTTGTGCTTTCAGCTTCTTCCATGATGCGCTGCTTAACACGCTCAAGAACATCAACAGGTTTTACTGCAATATATTTAATTGGTTTTCCCAATTTCATAATAACAAAGCCTTTCTTTTCAAGACTTTCAAGAACATCATAACTTCGCGATCGAGGTACATTTGCAATATCACTTAATTCTCCAGCAGTAGCTATACCACGAGATAATAAAGCAGCCCATAATTTTCCTTCATATGAGTTAAGACCCAATGCACTTAGTTTGTGTAAAAATTCTTTTTGAACAATCATTCTATATCACCAGTTGTACCCCTTTTCAATGAGAATAAGGTAGGGATATTTAAATATTTCTATTTATTTAGCATTTTTAAGTAGTAACAAGGCAATAAATGAGTTTTTAAGCCCATTACAGTTTTATTTTTATACTAAAGCCATATTTGAGTTATATGGTTCATAAAACATACCACATTATCATTAAAGGAAGAGTTCATGGTGTTGGATTTAGAAATTACGTTGCACATTATGCCCTTAAGAATAACCACACTGGAACTGTACAGAATCTTCCTAATCAAACAGTAGAAATTTATTGGAGTGGTGAAGAAAGCAGATTTCCAGCATTTCTTACGCATGTTAAAAAAGGACCTGTATTAAGCCGAGTTGATGAACTACATATTGATGAAGAACCATTTGAGAAATTTGACCGATTCCGTATCCTATAAATAGTATCAGAAACTGTAAGAGGAATTAAAAAATGGTATAAAAACGTGAACTTATTTCTTTTTAAAAGAATTTTGATAATCCTTCTTGAATTTCCTTTTCCTTCCCAAAAACATTATCAACACGATCTTTTGTTAATTCAAGGGTTTGTTTTAAATATGTAGGGACATTATATTTCTCTCCAAGCTGAAGAGATGATTCTAAATATTTAACAACACTTCCTTCAGAAATGGTAAAAAGAAGCTTTCCACCACAAGAAGTACACTTCCCTACAAGAGGAGGTCTTACAAACTTACTATTGCACGATACACATCTAAATTGTTGCTGAGAAAACTTTCGCAAATTTCCTTTTATATCTTTCAAAAAGTGCTTTTGAATAACCATTGTTGCAACATTACTTTCATCAACTGCACCTATTTTTTGAGCAAGAGCCATTTGACCATCTAGTTTTTCTTTCATACTAGGGAGAACTTTATATGCTGATACTTTAGGACCTATATTAATATTTGTTACTGGGTGTGTTGAAAAAAAACCCTCATATTGCTTTTCAGAATCTAAATTATCTTTGAGCTGTGTTACTTTAACATCCCATGGCATTGCTAATGTTTCAGCTTTAGTGTATAATTCAAGCGGATATCTCTTGACAACATCCATTCCGTGAACTTGATCATCAACTTCAGAAGGAATAATTTTTATTGAAAGAACTAATGGAGCATCCATTGTTCTACCACCTCTTTTATCAGGCAAATACTGACGTGAGAAATTCAAAAAACCATCCATAAGTAAAATAAAACATGCTTCATCACCATCACAATCACGACGCAAAGCTGCATGAAGCATAGGGTGAGCTGCCATAACTTGATTTTTAGTAAATCCAATTACTCTGCCAACCGTTCCACATGAAATATGAGGTGCAAGAAAAATAACTAAATGGCCGATAATATCGAGCTTTGATTTAAAGGAATAAAATGGCTTTAGTTTGTACAATTTCTCCAGTAATTCATCAATGAAATTACCTGTACGAAACAAAATATCATCAGCTTGCTCTTCCATAGCACCTTCGCCTGCAGGCAATACAACATCTTGAGGAAGTAATTCAACTACTTGATCTTCATATTCTAATTTTTCTCCATCAATATCATGAGTATAGCCCAGTGCATGTAATTTTTGAATAGGTGTTCCAATTTCTTTAGGTTTAAAGGCAGTTAAAGGGGCTTCTGACATGTCATAGCGTGTTGTGCCATCTTTATTTACATATAAATCATGTTTTGCCCGTAAAAAGCCTTTAATGAGATGTTCAGGAATATGGTCTTTATTTGATGTTCCCTTTACCCCTTTAATTAAATCAGGATATACCTTTGTATTAAGAAGTGTAAGACATGATTGTACATATTCTTGAATATTTATCGTCATTTGCTTGAAAGGTTTAGCAAATTCATCATGTTCATATGGAGGTTTATCAGAAAATATTTCTTTATTAAGTGTTGGACAAAAATAAGATTTCTTTGCTTTTTTATGACAGACATGACATGCAGAATAAATAGTCTTTTTTTGACAACTTTCACAATAATAAAGAGGAAAATGGCTCGTCACTTCACCTTTTTCCATAGATGACTGAAAACTACGTAAACGTCCCCCTTCATCACCAACAGGAAAAAGAACTTGAGGTGAACCTTGTAATTTACGCATTTTTGATTTTTCAGGACGACCCATTCGCGCACCGATAAATGTTCCACCTTTATCTTTTATCTGTACATCAGCAAGCATAGAAATAATTTCTAAAGGGGTTTTTTCATGACACTGCGGTATTAATGAAGAACGAAGAACCCCTAATGCATCATCGAATAAACCAAATGTTCTGCAAAATATTTCAGCTGTAGTATCTTGAAGAATTATAAATTCATTTTTTATATAAGTATGAGGAAGTCCTATTTTTTCAAAAATATTTTTTAATTGAGCATCGTCATTGAAAACTAATTTATGGATTTTTGTTTTATCATTATCATCATGATGGAGCGTTGCTAAATCACATTTTTTTAACATATAGGATAGATCTTCACCTGATAAAATTGAATAATAAAACGTACAACTAGGATGTAACGCAACGCCTAATTTTTTAGAGAGTTTAAATGCTTCAGAAACTTTTGGTTTATAAGTGAAAAAGTCATTTAATAATTGGTTACCCCGCTCAGCTGAAATATTAACTAATGAAGCAAATTTATCCATATCTAAAATACCACATACTTCAATTATTTTACGCTCAAACTCATGCGCCCACCACTCTTCACAATACCCTAGAGGGGCAAGAGAATGCCCATTTTCTGAAAAATCACCATAATTAATAAGAATATCCCCTAAGAAAAGAATTTTTTTAGCTCGTTTTGCTAAATGACGTGTTTCTTTTGTAATTGTTACAACATTACCATCATCAAGAAGCACAGTTGGTCCTTCAATAGAATCACATACTGTTACTGAACCAGCTTTACCTGGACGCTCAATTTTTAACTGCGTACCATACACAATAAAATCATCAAGCACATCGATAGTATACGGACTTAGTGCTATTGCTGAAAAACCAGAAACACGTGTTCGCCCCATACGCAAGCGAAGTCCTCCATATTTCATTGGATATGTTAAAACCGGACGACCAGCAACCATATCACTAATAAATGTATAATTTGGAGAAAGTGATTTTGATGATGTTTCTTTCTTTTTACCTTTTGCTTTAATTTTCTTTTGTAAATCCAAAAAGCCTTCTAAAAAATTCCAATCAATACCAAGTTCATTACCCCATTTACTCAATCTTTTCCAAATTTTTGGAGATTTTTGACAAAGTCCTTCACCAATAACAAGACAAACTCCCCCTCTAATATAATTTGTATCTAAGCGAGGAAGATCTTTATAATTTGATACTTCGATGCGTTCAGTCGGATCACCATCAACTTCAATTGGAAGATGAGAAATCATAAATTTTATTTCCTGCTCAGAGGGAAAATATTGTAAATTAGTAACACGTTCGTGATAATCAGTAAGTTCAGTAACAATGCGATTCACTTCTTGTTCAGTAGGATCGTATTTTGCAAATCCAGTCTGAGATGCCACATAATCTGATAAAACGACTGAAGTTGCAGCTGCAGTTCCACCTGCCCCCCTAATAGGACCAGCATATACACATGCAATGTATTCTTTTCCATCTGCACGTTTTTTTATTTTAACTTCAACAAATCCTTCAAGCGGTGCTGAAACAATTCCACCTGTTAAATACGTAAATCCAGTTCGAATACCTATTTCAACTGCTTCTTTTTTTGTTTCAAATTCACAGAATTTTTGCTGTGCAACCTCGGCAGCAATAATAAAACCAACACGCCAATCAAGAGCACCATATGTTTTTTCTAATTCAACAATACGCGATACAATTTTTGAATCTTTTAATTTAGGAGCTACATCAGAAATAAGTCCAATTACGCGTTCAGCCATATTTTTTGCAATAGGAATATCAACTTTTGTTTCAGGATCAAAACCTTGTTTTCGAGCATTTTCTGCTATAGAAAGTGACCGCAAAACATTTGTTTCAATATCGTCAAAATATTTTTGTAATCGTTTTGATGCTTTTACCATGATACCTCCTTTATGACTCAAAATTTAAGATAGTTACTTTTCGTGTCTTTAAATTAACTACTGGAACGCGAGCTGGCTCAGGATGATGACCTACTTTTTCTTGAAATGATGTAGTTGCCTGCCAGCAACTTCCACAAATAGTAGTAATATTTCTATATGTACTTACTGCAGTTTTATGAATATGACCTGTAATAAAAAAATCAGGAACAAGATCAATTACTAATGCATCATGTGATTTTTCTGGAATAAAAAGTGTTGAAGTATATGTAGGAGCAAGATGACGTCTTTGTAACATAAATTTCATTATTAAATCTGCTCTATCATATCCCCCATTTTGTCGAATAGAATCAACATTTGCTGCATAATAATCAAAACTATATCCATGGTACATAAGAACATCAAAACCAATAAAATCATCAGTTTGACCAATACTAATATAGGAAGGATTTGAAACTAAAACTACATTTTCCATTTCATAAAATGGCTTTGCATACAGTTTACTTAACTTTGGTTGTGGTTCTGAAAGACGTACTGCATCATGATTTCCAGCACAGATTATGATAGGAATGTTTTTTGGAATTTTCTTAATATATGACGCAGCAACATTATATTGTTCAAATATATCAGTGATACTTAATTCTTCTTCTTGAGAGGGATAAATACCTATACCCTCAACAATATCACCTGCAATAAAAATATATCTCACTTTTGATGCAATATGTCGCTGTTTTTCTGTTCCAGTCTCACCATTTATCCATGATAAAAATTTATTAAACTCACCCTCTAGATAGTCTTTTGAACCAACATGTAAATCTGAAAGGAACACAACATATTCTTCTTCTTCCTGTTTCTTAAATTCTTTATCAAGTCCTACATTCGGTTGAATTATATTATTTGCAAATAAAATATTATCGCCGTTCATACCAATAATTCCTATTATTTCATCATTAACAATATCTTGAGCAAGCTGAAACAGTTCTTGATTATTTTTATTAACCAGAACTTTAATATCACCTGTTTGATCTTCTACAGTAAAAATAATATTTCCATTCTTGGTAGTTTCTTTTTTTTGAACAATAGCAATAATAGCAACCTGTTCACGATCTTTTTTTGATTTAAGCGGAGAAATAGAAATAATATTTGAAAGTTCAGTTCTCTGTCTTAATAATTGCTCAATTTGTCTATATCTTGTTGCAAAATACCCAACAAAATCACTTACTTCCCATTTATGAGGAATAAGGTCATAATCTTGAATTATTTTTATACGATCCAAATATGTCTGTAATGCGAAGGTTGATTTAGTTGAAGATATATTATCACTTGAAGAAGCATTAGGAGTGTTTTGATTTTGAGAAGACATACTAGCTGATTGTTTATTAGATAATTCTTTTGATTTTGTTTGAAAGAAATCTTCTAATTGATGGATTGGCTTTTTTGCAACAACAAACTGATATGCTTCCTGACAAATATTTTCATTTGTTAACAAATCTAAATATTCTGGAGAAAAGAGTGATTGGTTAGATGAAAAATAGACAATAATTTCTTTCTTTTTTGCTGAAAAGTCCATAACATGATCCACCACTGCGTGATTGTTATTTTGTAATTATGTGTTTATTATTAATTACCAATATTATTAATAGTAATTATAATATAGATTTTATAATACTATTTTTTTAAATTATATATCAAGAGCATCTTTTAAAATTTGTTTTACTTTTATTTTAGATTCAGAAGGTATAGATAATGCTACTTCACGTGTTCTTCCGTACCTACCTTTTGAAATAATTTTCCCATATATTATACCAAGCATATCAAATTCAGCAATAATATCAGAAACACGACGTTGAGTTAAAGGTCGTATACTAACATGGGCGCATGCATCTTTGTAATATTCATAAATTTCTCCTGTAAAGATCATTTTTTTGTTTTTCTCTGCAATTTTAATTATAGAATATAAAACTAATTGATGTTGTTTTGGTTGTGTAGAAACAATATCGATAATTCTATCTTTTTCAATTTTTTCTTCTGCTTTATCTAAGTGTTCAATATCTACAATTTTACTTCCAACTCGCTCTGCAAGTTCACCCGCTACACGCAGTAATTCAACTGCACGTCGTGCATCACCATGATCACGAGCAGCATATGCAGAACATTTTTCAATAAGACCAGGTTGTATTACTTTATCAACAAATGCAATTTTAGCACGTTCTTTTAATATTTCTTTTAATTGAAATGCATTGTATGGTGGAAAAACTAATTCTTCTTCACTTAATGAACTTTTAATTCGAGGATCAATATTATCAGCAAACATTAAATCGTTTGAAATTCCAATTATGGAAAGTTGAGCTTTTTTTAATTCAGTATTAACTCGAGTTAAATTATATAAAATTTCATCTCCAGCTTTTTTAACTAACTGATCAATTTCATCTAATACTAAGATAACTATTTGTTTTCTTTGCTCGATAATATTAATAAAAATTTTATAAACTTCATCAGTTGGTAAACCAGTTGGAGGAACATCTTTTCCTAATTCACGAATAAACTGAGCAATTATACGATATTCTGTATCAGCTATTTTTTTTAATTTACAATTTATATATAGAATAGTTACTGGAAGGTTATTTGCTTCTGCTGTTTGTAATAATTGTTTTATTGTATATTGAATAGAAAGTGTTTTTCCAGTTCCTGTTTTACCATAAATAAACAAATTAGATGGTTTTTCCATACGTAGTGATGATGCTAAAATTTCAGCAATAAGATTTATTTCCTTATCACGATGCTCAACTTCATCAGGTAAATAATTAGATTGTAAATAAAATTTATCTTTAAAAATAGGTTTTGTCTTCATATAACGATCAAAAACATGTGATAATTCTCGTGGCATATTTTAAGAATATTATACCTTTTTATATACTTTATTGTCCTAATGAAATAAAACCCCTGACCCCTTTATTTCTTATGGAAATTAAAATGTGAAAATGTTTGATTTTATCATTATGTATTATTATTTTTATTCTATTTGATTTTATTTATTAATTGTTATTTAATGTTACCAATTTTACTATTTGATTTTATTATTTTAATATTATATTATTAATATTGTTTAATTTTATTGCTTAATTTTACTATTTTATTTTTATTATTATATTATT
>JBLKOW010000015.1:0-16510 GCA_047603135.1 Candidatus Woesearchaeota archaeon
TCTGCAATAAATTCTTGCAGAATTGCTTGAATATCTTTTGGGTTAGACATCTCAAGAAGATCTTGAATGTCCTCTAATTTATTTCTATTCTCGCATAAGAAGACTCCTTTACCTTTTGATCCTGACACAGACTTAAATATGAGTGGGTAGGTAAATTCGCGTTCTATACTCTCAATATTTAAGGGGAATTTCGCAAGCATTGTTTTTGGAATCGGGATATTATGTTGCGCTAGACACTGAAGTGTTGCTAATTTATCACGCGCAAGTTCCATGCTTGTGCTCGCATTTAATGTAAAAACACCAAGTGATTCTAGTTTTCTAATTACCGCTTGCGTAAAATAATTCTTAACTGGACTAATGCGAGAGATAACACAGTCGGGTAACTGTACATCATTTCCTTCATAGCGAATACTCTTTTTCCCTTCTTTTGTAACTATAATGTCAAATTGATTAGGGTCCATGAGGTGAAATTCTATTTTAGATTTTTCAGCTTCTTCTTTTAATCTGCGTATATGGTGCATTTGGTGATATTCAGGTCTTGTAAGAATCCAGATGTTCATGATAGTACCTCTTGAAGAATTTTGGTTTTTTTCGTATGTAGTTTATATTTGATAGCAGTCTGAAGTTGCCTGAGTATATAAGCATTTCTTTTTGTGGTATGTAAAAAGCCTGGCTTGCAGGGCGAAATCATACTTTTCTCATAATAGAAAAATATTGTCTCTTCAGGCAAAGTACTTTTTACTTACTTTTTGTGTGATTGTATAATGCATAATATTAGATTAAAACAATATTGCATTAGTCCCGAAAGACTTATATATTGATATAAGTTAACAATTGTTATGGATTCGCGCAATGTAATGGAAAACATACTCTTTTATTACTTTACGCCTATTAAGGATGTACAAGAAATGAGGGAGCGTCTTTATGAACAGTGTGTTTCGCTCGGACTGAAAGGAACTATTCTTCTTGCAAAGGAAGGTATTAACGGATGTCTTTCAGGAACTGTTCAAAGTACTGAATCATTTATGAAATTTGTAAAGAGTGATGTGCATTTTCCTCATATTGTGTTTAAGCGAACTTATGCAGATTCGCATACATTTAAGCGTCTTGTTGTTCGTGTTAAGAATGAAATAATCAGACTTGATAGACCAGATCTTGGTGCTTCATCAGCTGCGCCATATGTTACACCTCATGAACTCAAAGAGCTTCTTGATAATGACGAAGTAATTATGGTTGATATGCGTAATGATTATGAAGCACGGATTGGGAAATTTAAGAATGCTGTTGTAACTTCTATGGAAACGTTTCGAGAGCTTCCTGCCAAAATTAGTGAGCTACACGATTTAAAAAATGTCAAAGATAAAAAAATTGTAACGTATTGCACAGGCGGTATTCGATGTGAGAAAGCAACTGCGCTGCTTCGTGAACACGGTTTTGACAATGTGTATCAACTTGAGGGAGGCATTATTGAGTATTGCAAAGCATGCGGAAATGCTCACTGGGAAGGAAAGTGCTTTGTGTTTGATTCTCGGCTTGCTATTGATATCGATCCAGAAAATCCAAATGAACCGACAACTATTAAGGAAATGCTTAAACAAGCGATTCTAACTGATGAATTTGATTTTATGAAATCAGCAATTACTAATTATAAAGGGTATATTCTTTCTCAAGATGATCCAGAATTGCATGCACTCTATGAACAGGCATGTGAAAAAGTTTCTTAGTAAGAATTTGTTATTTTAATTTATAATGAGTTTATACTTCTCCTATTGCTTTTAGTTTTCGCACTCGTTTCTTAAACACATGAGTCATGTATATGACTGTAATAATTGTTGCAATCCAGTTAACTATGAAAATACCCCACCAAATTCCAACAATTCCTGTTGCAAGTACATTTATGGCAATATAAAATAAAATTACTGGTCCTACTATTTGTCTAAAAACACCGATATAAAATGCATACATTGGTCTTTTCATTCCTTGAAGTGCCGAGGTAATGATCATAATAGCAACATACGTCCAGGAGGTGATTGCAGCAATTCTAAGGGCTGTAATTCCTATATCAATAACTTCTGGGTCGCTTGTAAAAATACGCAAAAACACTCCTGGGATTGCAAACATAATAACTGCACCAACAGAAATTATTCCTAATCCATACTTTAGCGAAACAAGTAATGTTTCACGGATACGTGCTATTTTTCGTGCCCCATTGTTTTGGCCAATGATTGCAAGTGCAGCCATATTAAGGCCTATTGTAGGGAGAAGTGCAATTTGCTCAATTCTTGTTGTAATGCCGTATGCTGCAACTGCTTCACTTCCAAATTGTGCAAGGTAATAGGTAATAACAAAAATACCAATAGCAATAGTCATCATATTTAAGCTTGCAGGAAATCCTTGACGCAAGATTTCTTTGAAAGGTTTTGCGCGAGGAATAAGCGCGTATAGGTGTTCTACATCGATAAGATTTGTTCGCAGTACTTTAATGGTAATAATGGTAGCATTAATACCAATAATAACTATGGTGGCAAGTGCAATTCCTCGAATGCCCATCGCTGGAACCCCTAGTCCTCCAAACATGAACCATGGGTCAAGAATTAAATTTAGAAAGAATCCTCCAATAAGTAAATTTCTAAATGTTTTTGTGTCACCAAGTGCAATTAAAATACCATTCATGACGTTTAGTATTAAGAAAAAAATTGATCCCATGAATATAATTGAAATATATGACACAGCTAGATCTAGATAGGCTCCTTCTGCTCCAAGAATGCGAAATAGTGTTGGTGCACTTATAAGTCCAGCTATAGTTATTACTAGTGAGGCTATGATGGCGAATGAAATTGATTGACCTGCATATTCTTTTGCCTTTTCTTCATTTTTTGCCCCAAGTGCATTTGATACTAAGGCAGATGCTGCAGTTGAAATTCCGCTTCCTAGTGCAATAATAATGAAAAAAACAGGAAAGCTAATTGCCATTGCTGCAAGGGCTTCTGTTGAAATCATTCCTGCATAGAATGTATCTACAATGTTATACATGGTACTAAAAAAGAATCCAATGCTTGCAGGGATTGCTATGCGTTTAACTAGCGTTGGAATATCTCCTTTTGTTAAATCTTCGCGCATTGGAGGTTTTGTATTCCCTTTGATTTTTTTGAGAATGTGTATCATGAATTGCAGTATCATCCCTTTGGGTGATTGGTTTTATTTTTAAATATGACGGATTATTAGTAAATTTGCTATCCTATAGTGAGTTTAGCAAAAAGATAAAACATAATTATAGTATCACCGTTCGGCAGATTGCTAAAATCTTGATTTGCCTCACAACTTGTTTCTTTAATTGGAAAGATTATTTTTTGCGCCTGATTTTATTTTATTTTTTAATTTTTAAAATCCTAAAACTAAAATGAACTCAGGATAGTATATATGTTTTAAAACCAAAAGCTATTTATAATAAATGATAGTTCGCTGGATAGGAGGTAATATTATGGCATTTGATAAAAATCTTGATAAGGAATTGTTTAGTGAGACTGTGGAGTTTGAAACTTCAAAAATTACTGTTGGTGTTTTTTCATACAATGAAGGGACTAAAAAGTTACAAATCTCTCGCGAATCACTTGACCCAAATACTGGTGAATATAAATGGAGCAAATTAGGAAGAATGCTTAAAGAAGAAGCAGAAGCTGTTCTTCCAATCATGCAAAAAGCTCTTGAACATATGTAAGTATTTTTTATTTTTATTTAGTTTCTTGTTTTTGTTATTATTACTTTCTTTATTTGATTTTATTCTTTTCTTAATTTTATTTTTTCTTTAGTCTTTTTAAATTTTATTTTACAGTATTGTATGTAATATTTCTTCTCCGTAGCGTTGTATCTTTTGTGGACCAAGTCCAGGAATGGTTGCAAGGTCTTCCATAGTCATAGGTTTATGAAGTGCAATTGCCTCAAGTGTTGTATTGTGCATGATAAGATATGCAGGTATTCCTTCTTTTTTACTGATATCATATCGCCATTTTCTTAAGCGAGTTAGTGCATTATTCTCTGATACAGATGGTATTTTTTTATTTATCTTTGTATCGGCTTGACACATGTTACTCATTTCACTTGTTATAAAATAACTCAGTGATCCTGTATATGTAATGTAAAGACTTTTTTTTGCCCGGCTAAGTGCAACATATAACAGACGACGTTCCTCTTCCTCTTTATCGTATTCATCAATTTTGATAAGTTCTACAATAGGATGTTCGTTTCCTTTACAAGGGAAACTATTCGTATTTGCACTAATTACAAAAACCATCTCTGCTTCTAAACCCTTAATGGCGTGAACCGTTGCAAGGGTTACTGTTTGGTGTTCTGTACTCGTTTCATAGTTATTGATCTCTTCACTTCTAACGTTATGAGGGATGTTATTCTCTGATAAAAATTCACTCATGCGGTTGAGAAGTTTGTTTGTTCGCGCTAAAATAAAAATTTCTCCTCGTGGTATTGAAGATTTATTAATTGTATCAACAACAAAGGAGAATTCAGAATGCTCTTTTCTAAAGTGTATTAGCTGTATATCTTTTTCTCCTTCAAAGTGAGCCTTTAATGAAGGGAGATTCATTGGTTCAATTGCTTTATTTATGAACTTAATTATGTGTTTATTTGAGCGATAGTTAGTTGTTAAGTTAATAACTTCAGCGTTTTTGTACTTTTCTGGAAAATCTAAAATGTAGTGGATGTTTGAACCGCGCCATCCAAAAATAGACTGCCGTGGATCGCCTACACAAAAAAGATTTTCTGGCTTCAATAAATCTAGTAGTTCAATTTGTGTTGCATTGACATCTTGAAATTCATCCACGAGGATATGGCTATACTTTGGAATTCTTGTTTTATTTTCCTTGAAAAATGCAATAGTGTCCATTAACTGGTCGGCAAAGTCGCGTAAGCCACGCTTTTTCATTTCTTCATTAAGAATACTGCATATCTTAAAGATTAATGTTGCACTTCGTATATGTTTTTGGTCTAAACTGGTTAGTGAAAGTTCTTCTGGTGTTTGATTTTTACAGGTCAGGTAATCTCTAATAAAAAAACAGTCACTTCTAAAAATATTTATGAGTTGTTCGTTTGTTTTACTTCGTCTTTGCGCTGGCGTAAAGTAGGTTGTGATTGCAGATTGCATTGTTGTTCCAATTTTTGAGAGCGCCTGGTTAATTAGAAGTATTTTATCTTTGTATGACATAACACTCATTGGTTTTTCATATATTTCGCTTGCATGTCTTTGCAATATTCTTTCACAAAATGAATTAAATGTTTGTATAGTAACTCCGTGTATGTCATTATTTGTTAATCTTTTTTCCATTTCGGTTCGTGCTTTTCTCGTAAACGTAATTGCTAATATTTCTTGAGGAGGCACCAACTTATATTTTATTAAGAATTCAATACGTTTTGTTAAGACGGTTGTTTTTCCGCTCCCTGCACCAGCAATACAAAGTATTTTGGATGCATTACTTATGATTGCTTTTTTTTGATAATCGTTATATTTTTCAAGAAGGCTTCCAAATCCTTCAAATGCTTTGCGTTCTTTCTCGGTGATTATTGTTTGTGCTGTTATTCCATACTCTTTTTTCTGGTTTAACGTAGGATTATCTATCTCTTTTTCTCCGTCCTCTGTAATTTCTAGGATTTTCCAGAATTTGTTTTTTTGTGATGGCACTTGCACAATCAGTTTATTTATCATTAATTTGCTGATGAGTCCATCTAATTCTTCTCTTGTGTATCCTAGGCATCCGAATGTTTCAAGCTTATCTAATTTACAGCGTGTGATTGTTTCGTTTTTGGTGCTTCCTGTTATGACATCAATAAGTAGGTTTTTTCCAACAGGAAATGGTAATTCTTGCAATGTTTTTAGAATCCATATGTATTCTGTTTCCTTTGTGGACGTTGTTGATTTTTTTGGTTCTTGTTCTATTCTTTTAAGGTGTGCTGGAACAATAAGATTTCCTTGCGAATCAAATTGAATTTGGTTATTTATATTTGACATAGTATTTTCGTAATATAGTTTATTTTTAAATGCTTTGTGTGAGTGTGACCAGTGGTGTGTGTTGTGAGGGTTTGGAGTGTATTGGCTGTAAGCGAAATACTTTAAAATATCTATATTATTTCATTTCCTATGAGGTTAGAGTCTATTTCTCCTGATGAGATTGATTTAACACGGATTGGAGAGTTAGAATCTGTTACAAGTGTACTTCCTCGAGGTGGGATGAATTTATTAACTGAGCTTCCTGAAATTGTTTCATATGATGATAAGACTGAAGGTAATGGTCTAAGAGGTAGGATTTATGGTTTATTTAATCTTGCTGAGCATAGACATACAATTGAAAAGTTTCATGCTAATGCTTTGCAAGGTTATGTGTCTCCTGTTGGTGAGGAGGGTAGTGTATTTCCGGGGTATTTACTTCTTGATGCATTATTTCAACAAACTGGTTTTTTTATGCCGTGGGCAGGATGCACAGGAAAAGGGCGCGCAATGGGGTTAACTGATGTTTCATTTCCCAGCGGTGCTTCTTTAGATGAAGAAGTTATCCATTATAGTGTTGATGTACTTCGTCTTAATGAAAATTCGAGGCTAAGTCTTATTACTGCTGATGGTGTTGCAACAACTTCTGCAGGGAAAATTCTTTGTACTGCAAAGGGCTTGAAAGTTGGGATGTATGGGGATTTTGAGAAGACTGATTTTTGTCTTGATGGTATTAAAGACGAGGCTGTCCCTTTTTTTTCAGATAAGCCTTTGGTAAAAGATGATGGTGCATATGCGCACTGGAGAGTTGATCAATCAGCGTGGTTTTTTCGAGATCACTTTCATAATGATCCAGTCATGCCTGGATGTTTAGGGGTTCAAGCATTATGGAATTTATGTAAGGAATATTTTGATTCTCATGGAGGGTCTGACATGTATTCTATTGATGGTGCTGGTAAATTGGATTTTAGAAAGGAAGTATTACCCTCAAGTTCTCTTGTTGAATACGAAATTAAGAATGTTCGTCTGAATGGTTTGCAATTACAAGCAGATGGGGTTGTTCATATAGATTGCGATAAAGCGTATTCTGTTAAAGATCTTACAATTACATCACGTTAGTTGTATGTTTTATTTTAAAAATAATTTAAAATCGGATTTTAACTTCTCCGTTTTTTATTTTACATTGACACATGAGTCGCTGGTTGTCTTCAAGTCCCATTGAGTTTTCATTGTCATTCTTTTCTTCAAGATTCTCCATACCTTCAACAACTTCAACGGTGCAGGTTCCGCACATACCTTGTCTGCATCCAAAAGGAACTCCAAGTTCTTCAGCTGGTTTCATGGTTGCTTCTCCATCAGGAACTTCAACTTGTTTATCATCTGTTTTTAATATTGCCATTTATTCACCTCAATAAATTTATTGGAGAGGTTGTATAAATAGTTATGGGTATACCTTGTTCTTGTTCTATTCTATATTGAATTTACTAAAAAGATTAAGCATAATTATAGTATCTCCGTTCGGCAAATTGCTGAAATGCTGATATGCCTCACATAATAAATGAAATTTGTTATTTTAGATTGTATTACAATCTAATAATTCGATTATCTAATTGGTGAAATTCATCTTCAAGTATAATTTTATTCTCTTTCTTAACTTTTATAACCTAAAACTAAACCTAGGATAGTACAGGTGATAACTTATTCTAGAATTTTTATTAGCTGTAAGAATTTTTTATAGCTTTTATAGGTAACGAATTTTACTTAGAACCTAATTTTAACATTTCCTTTCTTAATTTTACACTGGCACATGAATCGTTGATTTTCTTCAAAGGCCATTAATTCTTCGTTCTCAGTCATTTCACTGAGATTTTCCATGCCTTCAACAACTTCTACGCCGCACACACCGCACGTTCCACAGCTACACCCAAAAGGAACGCCTAGTTTCATTGCTGCATCCATGGTTGGTGAATTGTCGTCTAAATCAACTTCATCTATGTCAGTTTGTAATTTTGCCATACTATTGCTAGAAGTTAGGGATATAAAAAGGTTACTCTGTTAAGTTGGAGTTGTTTTTGGATATAAAATTATATGAGTTCTAAATAACTCAATCACCATTTCTCATATATCCTACTCCTGGCTCATATACTGAGTATGATGGTATTCCTTCATTGTTTCTCATTTTTTTTGTTATGTTTTCTCTATTAATACCAACTAGTTCTAGCAATCTATTAATACTTTCCACAGGATCATCTGTAGATCGTAATACTTCTCGTGCACCTTTTCTTCCACTTTCAAAGTTATTAAACTTCATAATTTCTTTTGTCATTGTGTTTTCCTTTATTTTTTTAGTTTTTATTGCTTTAGTTTAATTTATTCTGGTATTGGCGAAGCATAGCTATTTAAATGATTGTTATTTGCATTTACCAAAGTTTTTTTACTTTCCATGGGAATTTGTTTATACTATTGGAATATGTTTATAAATATTTCGTTACTTAAAAGTAGTGAATGATAAACTGTTAAACTGATTATTGTGTGAATTGTTATCTATCTATTTTTTAAACTTAACACAACAACTTTTATAAACGATGTGTCCTCGAATAGAGACAAATAGAGGAAAAAGGGGTGTATATAGTATGACTAAAGGACGATCAATTGCGCAGAATGTTTTCTCAGTAGGTGCAGTTGATTGGGATAGGAGGCTGTTTGATGAACTTGTTGCACTGCCTAGCGGAACAAGCTATAATGCATATCTTGTTGTTGGAAGTGAAAAAACAGCACTTGTTGATACTGTTGACCCTACAAAACTTGACGACCTTAAAGAAAATTTAGATAAATTATCACTTACAAAGCTAGATTATGTTATTTCAAATCATGGAGAGCAAGATCATTCTGGTTGTATTCCGTATGTTTTGGAGCGATTTCCTGATGCAATTCTTGTTTGTAATAAACTTAATAAGAAAATTCTTATGGATGAGCATACGATTGAAGAAAAACGCATTAAAGTTATTGAGGATATGGAAGAATTATCATTAGGAGATAGGACGCTTCAATTTATTTTTACGCCGTGGGTGCACTGGCCAGAAACGATGTGTACTTTTTTGAAAGAAGAAGGAATTTTATTTACGTGTGATTTTTTTGGTTCTCACTTAGCAACAAGTGATTTATTTGTTAAAGATACTGGTGATATACATGAACCTGCAAAGCGTTATTATGCTGAAATAATGATGCCTTTTGCTAATATTATTCAGCGAAATATCGCTAAGGTTCGTAAAATAGAAGGACTACATATTATTGCTCCAAGTCACGGGCCAATGTATAAAAATCCTGCGTGGATTATTGATAAATATGATGAGTGGACTTCACCGAAAGCAAAAAAACAGGTTGTAGTTGCATATGCGTCAATGCATGGCAGTACTAAAAAAATGGCTGAGCATTTAGTTCATACATTAATTGATCGTGGCATGCATGTTACTGAGTTTAATCTGACTCAGGCAGAAATTGGTAAAATAGCAATTGCTATGGTTGATGCTTCTTCGCTTGTTGTTGCTTCGCCTACTTTTTTAGGAGGAATGCATCCAGTTGTGGCATCGACGCTTTATACCGTAAATGCACTTCATCCAAAAACATTGTTACTTTCGTATATTGGCTCTGATGAATGGGGCGGTAAAGTACTTGATGAGTATAAACAACTTACGAGTAATTTTAAGGCAACATATATAGATGGACCAGTAATTAAAGGTCATCCTTCTGCTGAAGATTATGCAAAACTTGATGAACTTGCAGATCAAATTATTGCTAAGCATGATGATTTTGCTGATAAGCTTGTTGAGGAAGATGAAGAAACTGAGGGTTCTCTTTCTGCTTTAACTCAAAATGCTTCGTCAAAAGTTTCTGCTGATAATACTAATAATAACAATAATACTGTTTTACAAAATATTCCTACGTGTTCGTTTGAAAATCCTACTGATAAAGATTTAAGTATTGTTCTTGCTGGAGAAGCAGGCCAGGGAATTATGTCTATTCAAGCATTTTTAATGGAAATGCTTAAGCAGGAAGGATATTATGTTTTCTCAACAACTGAGTATATGTCACGTGTTCGCGGAGGAAGTAATTCTGTTACTATCAGAGTAAGTTCTTCTCCACGTATTGGTAATATTGATCGTGTTGATTTATTACTTCCGCTGGATAAAGATGCACTTCCGCACATGGAAAAACGTCTTTCAAAAGAAACAGTGATTATTGGTGATAAGAGTATTGTTAAATCTGATCACACTGTTATTGACATACCTTTTATTGAAATGGCAGGAAAAATTGGACAAAAAATCTTTGCAAATACCATTGCAACAGGTGTAGTACTTGGGTTACTGCATGCTGATATTCATCATTTTTACAAAGCATTAACTGATAAGTTTTCTCGCAAGGGCGAGGATGTTGTTAATAAAAATCTTGAAGCTGCAAAACAAGGGTATGAAGTGGGTGAGCGTCTTCGATCTGGAGAGCTTGCTGATTTTGTTCATTCGCATCAATTAAAAAAATCACAGAAAGCATATGATACTATGTTTCTAGGAGGGGCTGAGGCAATTAGTTACGGCGCTATAGCTGGTGGATGTAATTTTATATCTGCATATCCTATGTCGCCTTCAACTGGTGTGCTTGTTCATCTTGCAAAACATCGTTTTGATTTTGATATAGTGGTTGAGCAAGCGGAAGATGAGATTGGTGCAATTAATATGGGCATTGGTGCATGGTATGCAGGGGCGCGCGCGTTAGTTAATTCTTCTGGTGGTGGTTTTGCATTAATGACTGAGGCAGTGAGCCTTGCAGGAATGATTGAGTCGCCTTTAGTTGTACATATTGCACAGCGTCCAGGTCCTGCTACAGGACTTCCAACACGAACCGCTCAAGAAGATTTGAATTTGGTGCTTTATGCTGGGCATGGTGAATTCTGTCGTGTTATATATGCTCCTGCAACAGTTGTGCAAGGAGTTGAATTAACACAAAAAGCATTTAACGTTGCTGATGCATATCAAATTCCTGTCTTTGTACTTACTGATCAATATTTTATGGATACACTACATAACATTCCACCTATTGATGTTGATGCTTTTACTAATGAGTATCATATTATTCAGACTGATGAAGGATATTTGCGATATTCTCTTACTGAGTCGGGAATTTCTCCAAGAGGAATTCCTGGTCATGGTAAGGGTTTAGTATGCGCAGATAGTGATGAGCATGATGAGTCAGGTCATATCACTGAGAGTGCTGATGTTCGAGTTGCGATGATGGATAAACGTCATAAGCGGTTTGCTGTTCTTGAAAAAGAGTGTATTGCTCCAATGCGTTTTGGAAATGATTCGTATGCATATTTAGTTATTGCATGGGGTACAACGTATGGCTCAATTAAAGAAGCGCTTGATCGGATGAATCGTGATGATATTTGTTATGTTCATTATACTCAATTATATCCTTTGCACAGCGCAACTGCTGGGTTAATTTCTCGCGCAGAAAAGACTGTTGTTGTTGAGGGTAATTTTACAGGTCAGTTTGCAGATTTAATTAAACGCGAGACTGGTCTTTCTACTGAAAAGTTATGTAAGTATGATGGTATGCAATTTACTGTTGAAGAATTAATGAATGAGTTTTCAAAGAGGTTCCAAAAATGAACGGTGAAACATTTAGTATGGGTAAGCAAGATATTGCGTGGTGTCCAGGATGTGGTAATTTTGGAATTCATCGTGTTCTTAAAATGGCATTAGAGGAACTTGGTTTAATACCGCAGAATACTGTTTTAGTTTCAGGGATTGGACAAGCAGCGAAAATGCCTCAATATATTAAGTCTAATTATTTTAATGGTTTACATGGTCGTTCATTAGACCCTGCAGTTGCAATAAAGTCATCAAATCCTAATCTGAATGTTATTGTTACAAGCGGCGATGGTGATATGTATGGAGAGGGAGGAAATCACTTTTTACATACCATTCGGCGTAACCCAAACATTACTGTTATTGTTCATGATAATATGATTTATGGTTTAACAAAAGGACAGGCATCTCCTACTACAGAAAAAGGAATGAAAACTCCTGTGCAAACCACTGGTGTTGTTCTTGAGCCTTTTAATCCTATTGCAGCATCAATTTCACTTGATGCATCATTTGTTGCACGGGCAAGTATTACTGATATTGCGCAGACTAAAGAATTAATTAAGAAAGCAATTCAGCATAAAGGTTTTTCACTTGTTGATATTTTTCAACCATGTGTTACTTTTAATAAAATAAATACGTATGAGTGGTTCCGTGATAATACGTACTATGTTGATGATGCGTATAATCCGCGTGATCGAAACTGGGCTTTTGCTAAGGCAACAGAAACAGATAAATTTGCACTCGGTGTTTTGTATCTTGCACCGGACAAACCTGTCTTTGAAGATTTAGTTGGTATTTATGAAAAAAATAAGGATCCACTTTACAAACGTTCTTTGAATAAAGAAAAACTGCGAAAGTTATGTGGCAGGGAAGAAGGAATTCATCGCTTTGAAGGAAAGATTGTTCGCGTTGTACAGGAAACACATGATGTTAAATCATTTTATGTTGAGCGTCCAAAAGGCTTTGTGTATTTTGCAGGACAGTATGCAATGGTTGGTTTTGCTGATAAGCGTAAAGTTGGAGGTAAATTGCAAATACCTTTAACGTTTAGTAGTTCTCCTACTCAAAATGAAGTATGTTTTACCTTTAAAGACATGGGAACATTTAGCTCAGAATTATATCAATTAAAAGAAGGGGATTCACTGATTGTGAACGGTCCTCTTGGTGAATGTTTTAATGTAACTAGTTTTTCTGAGGAAGACTTTATATTTCTTTCAGGAGGAACTGGAGTAACACCTTTCATAAGTATTTTCAAGTTTTTGCAAGACAAAAAAATGAACAATAAAGTAACAATGATTAATGCAAATAAAACGTATGATGATATTATCATGAGGGAGCGATTAGATACTCTTTCTCAGGACGATAAATATTTTATAATGAATACTCTTGACTCTGCTGACGATTCTTGGGGAGGAGAGCGAGGATTTATTTCTAAAGAAATGATTGAAAAGTATGTTCAAAATTATGCTGATAAGCGTTTCCTTATTTGCGGGCCACCACCTATGGTTGCTTCTTTACGAGCGGTGCTTAAGGAGTTAGGTGTTGCAGACGAAAATGTTTGTTTTGATAACTGGCAATTACCCGGTAAATCTCAAAAAGAGAATTGATTTGATTTGCTGAAATAATTATTTTTTTATCTTGTTTTTTGAATTTTCTTATCATGTTTTTTGATTAATCAGTTTATTTCATATAATAGTATTGTGTTTAATTCTTTAATGACTTTTTAAGATTCAGTGTTTGTTGTGGGTATTTTATTAATTGTTTTCGTAATATTTATATAATGGTTATATATTACATATAATGATTTATAATGGCAAAAACTATGATTCAAATTGATACCAAGACTCGAGATATGATTAAAAATCTTGGCTCTATGGGAGAAACATATGATGATGTTCTTAAGCGTCTTTGTAAGGTTGCTGTTGAGCATACTATGGCTAAAGTTCTTCTTGATACGACTGATTGTGTGACTATTGATGATATTATGAAGAAACGGAATTTATGTTAATATGGTTATTATATATGTTAGTAAGAAACTTGAAAAGGAAATAGTTAAGCAATTCCCTCGCAAGGAAGCAGACACGGTATTTCGTATGATATTTTCATTAAAGGAGAATCCTTACGAAGGTGATGTTTTAACTGTTGTTGGCGGAGTTGTATTAAAAGAATTAAAGCACAAAAAGTTTCGATTCTATTTTGTTCAATCCTCTAAAATCTTAAAAGTCATTAGTCGTGAGGATTTAATTGATCATATAATTAAATTTATTGCACTTTCTGATAAGAGTAAAGAACAACAGGAGACGATACATAAAATAAAAGAGGATTTGCAACGATTTGGTTTTTGAGCATTGAGCAAAATTATATATACTCTTGCCTATTTCTGACGATATGAAACCAATTGGTAATTTTAAGCCTGCAAATCCTTTTTTCCTTGCGCCTATGGAAGCAGTGAACTGTGCAAGTTTTCGTGTGCTTTGTAAAAAGCGCGGTGCGTCATTAGTCTATACTGACATGATTGATGCTGATGATTTTATGAAGTATGTTCATGATCATGGTGAACAGGCAGCAGTTGCTCGTTTTGTGAATCCTCAGAAAGATGAATCTCCTTTAGCAATTCAGCTTGGTGGGCCTTATTTTGAGACATTGAAAGAAACAATTCGTATTCTTGAGCCTTATGCTACTACTATTGATTATAATGTGGGATGTCCACTTTCTCCAATGCTTGCAAAGAAAGGAGGTGTTTATTTAATGAAACACCCTGACCAACTTGAAAAATTAATGACTCAAATGAGAGGCGTTATTACTAAACCTTTTACGGTGAAGATTCGTGCAGGATGGGATGAAGATTCTAAAAATGCTCTTGAAGTTGCTAAAATGCTTGAGCGAATTGGAGTTGATGGCGTTGCTGTTCACGCGCGAACACGAAAGCAAAGATATCAAGAACGTGCTGATTGGCCACTTGTGCGAAGCGTGGCTGAGGCTTTATCAATACCAGTTATTTTGTCAGGAGATGTTACTAATACGTATATGGCCTATATGGGTTTTGCGCATACCAAATGTGATTATATTATGTGCGCGCGAGGTGCAAAAGCTAATCCTTCTCTTTTTACGCAGTTACGTGCATATTGGAAAAACCCTGTTATGCCTGAAAAGCCAGAGGGTTTGTATGTTAAAGATACACAATCTGCACGCGATGATTTTGAGGAATTTTTACATCTTTATAAAAAACGAGAAATTCGTAATAATTTCTCAGAGATAAAAGATCATGCACTTTGGACTGCAACTGGATGTCTAAATGCACGGGTTATCCGCCAGCATATTTTACAGGCACGCTCTGAAAATGAACTCCGTTCAATTTTTTCTTCAATACGTTTTGGTGCTGTTTCAAATGATTTGCGTACTTCAAAACAAAAATCATATGGTGATAGGAATTCTGCTCGTACATTTTCTTCTCGCTTAAATCGCAAAGAACAATCTCGTAAATCTTCTTGGATGGGTATTGATGCACCTGAAAAAAAACCTTTAAAGTTTAATTCAGTTCGAGGAAGGAGTGGCTCGCAAGAGGATAGAGCTAGAACTAGAGGAAGTAGTAAGACTTTTACTCAAATAAATAGCAGGACGTCATTTGATAGGGAGAGAGATTCTCGGCAAAGTCATGCATTCTCGCGTGCTCGTCCTACCCAGAGTCGTCATAAAAATATGAGGGATACTGATCGAACTTTTGCTAATAGGGATAGATCTTCTCAAGGCAGTTCTTCTCAAGGTGGTTCTTCTCATTTTAGAGGTAAACGTAGTGTGTTTACTAATAATGCCGATGCTAAAAATACTACTGGTCGTTTTTCTAAAAACTTGCGACGATCTGTTGATACTTCTCGTCACAGTAATAATGGTGGTCATAAGAACTCACAAAATGGAGGGCGTGAAGCGTTTAGAAATAAAAGGACTAAGGGATCCTCTCATAAAAGTTTTAAGGGGCGTTCCTTTAGAAATAATAGGTCGTAAATAAAGAGCAATAATAAAATAAATAATTAAAAATAAAATAAATTGTTAGTAAAATAAATCGGTAGTATATAAAAATAAAGAAATAAAAAATAATTAAATTTCTAGTTCGAATGCGATTCTTACTTCGCTATTTACTCCAGTATAACTCATTCCAAATTGCTCTGTGTCGAGCAAGAAATTTGTTGCTATAGTGTTTTCTGTTCGCTCTAGTGGAATAGTTATTTCTCGCGTTACACCTAAAAATGTTAAGTCACCAGTCATTGTATCTTCATGTAGTGTTAATGAACTAAATTCAATGGTAGGATATACTTCAACATGGAAAAAGTCTTCACTTTTAAGATGGTTAACCAGTCTTTCACTGGAATAACTAACGCTATCAGCATAAATGACTGCATTTATTTTAACAGGACTGCCCTGTGCATAAAATACAGTGACTGAATGCTCAGTAAATGTTCCTACGTGAGAGCGTCCAACGCCATATCCTTCGAACTCAAAACTTTTTTGTTCATTTGTTAATTCAATTGCATCTAATTCTTCATCAGTGTACTGCGTAATTGCACTTCCTGTAACGTCGCCAATATCTGCTCGCTCTATATCTTCAGGAGGTCTAGAACACCCTGCAATGACTACTAAACTAAGTAATGCTATTGTTATAATATATATATTTTTCATTGAATCACCCAATGTTGCCGGATGGATTTTATTTAAGAATGTTATGAAAGATTAATTTTTTGTATGATGGTATGGTTTCATAAAAGTGGAAGGTGTTCTTAAATGCTATTTCCTTGACTTTCGTGGGAGTTCGCAGACTCCTCCTGGACATGCAGGCATTTCTTTTGGTGTATTCATGACTCCAAGAGTAATTAATCCT